>DASZHK010000047.1:0-7415 GCA_035937905.1 Acidimicrobiales bacterium | reverse complement strand
CATGGACTGGTGAGGGTTCGATGATGGTGACGGCCGTTACGTTCCTCGATCGAAAATGGCCCCGACTTCGGCGAGGAGATGACGTCGTACTGCGCGCGCACGTAGGACGAAGTGATGACACCCGTTGGTCAGAACTCACCGACGAGGAACTGACGAACCGCGTTCGAAGGGAACTCGAGGTCCTCCTACCCCACTTCGGCGTACCCACGGAATCACTCGTGCAACGTTGGCCGTTGGCACTCCCCCAGTACGTCATCGGGCACGAGATACGTGTTCAACGTGCCCGTGCCGCTTGTGCCAAATTCTCCGTAGCGCTCGCGGGCAACGCCTATGACGGCGTCGGCATTCCCGCGAGCATCGGTTCGGGGCGTCGTGCCGCACGAGAGGTTCTCGAAATGATGAACGGTTAGTTGAGCGAATCAACTTTCCAGAGCGACCGGCGTCGCGAAGATATGCTCGCCGAGTGTCGAACGTAGCCATAATTCATACAGCGAGACTTCAGCTGGTGCCAATCCGCGCTGATGTCCTCACGTCGTTGCTCAGTGGCGACGCGGACGGTGCTGGAGAACTGCAGGGATTCAGTTTCCCAACTGCATTTCTCAATACAGTGAACGACGCATTCTTGAAGAATCAGCTTCGGAACATTGAACTCACGCCTCCGGGCCAAGACTGGGGTGTCCGCGCCATTGTTCGCGAAAATGACGGGACTGTCATCGGACAGTGCGGATTCCATGGGCCTCCCGAGGTTGTGGGAAGAGCCGAAATTGGGTACACGATCTTTCCGGACTATCGGGACCACGGCTACGCCACCGAAGCCGTTACTGGCCTCACTGACCTTGCGCGCAAGAACGGCTCCAGCGTCATATTCGCGTCCGTCGCCGCCGATAATGCGCCGTCAATTCGGGTGGTTGAGAAAGCCGGCTTTCTCCGTACAGGCGCCCAAATGAACAACAACGGCGACCAGGAATACGTGTTCGAGAAGAATCTGTAGCGCCGAGACAAGTCACGTGAAGTGACGGTGTTGTACGTCGTGATCGCCGGTAGGGTCGCCCGTAGTCACGTCTTTTCGCGGAGGTCCGGAGTGCGCGACCGACTCAACCTCTCTTTCAGGGTCACACGAGTTGGAGTCGCTCTCGCCTCAATCCTCGCGGTGCTCATCTTGGGAATCGTTCGCAGTTCGTCAGTTCCACGAGCCACTGAGCCACTCAATTCGTCGCCAATATTCTGCACGTCCACGTCCGAGATTTCGTCGTGCCCTGCGTTGATCGCCATCGCGAAAACCACCACGTCCGAGCGCCAAGTAACGAAGTTTCTCGTTGATCTCTGGAACGACAACGCGAGTGGAGGACCTCCAATACTTGGGAGATACGGGCTCCTTCGATGCGAAAATCCGGGACCTTCTCCGTATCGGGTCACGTGCGTCATGTCGTCGGAGGTAACGGTGCAGGAAAGCTCGTCGCTCAAAAACATCTTCAATTCGTCGAAACTCTTTCAGTCCTTTCGCTTCACGACGGCACACATTTCCATATGAATTCACATTTCCTGCGTCCTAGCGAGACAAAGCGGATCGCGGCCCCTCCCGCCCGAAACTGGACTTATTCCAGATGTGGAAGTAGTCTGGATCCGTGAACGCCACGCCGACTGACCTACTTCGCCAACACGGCATTCAGGTCACGGCCCAGCGACTCGCCGTACTTCGAGCGGTGTCCGGGCAACCCCATATCTCGGCCGAAGACGTAACCACACTTGCGGGAACTGACATCGGCGCCATCTCGCGTCAAGCGGTCTACGACGCTCTCGCTCTCCTCACAGAGAAGGGCATCATCCGTCGTATTCAGCCCGTTGGATCAGCCGCCCGCTACGAGGATCGCGTCGATGACAACCACCATCACCTCATCTGTCGCGACTGCGGCCGTCTCGTCGACGTCGACTGCGCCGTTGGATCGGCGCCGTGTCTCACGGCGTCGGACGACAACGGCTACGAGATCGACGAAGCGGACGTCGCGTACTGGGGTCGATGCCCCGAGTGCCAAGCGAACGACCTCATACCAAGTGGCGCTGCGTCGCCTACGGTTGATCGCCGAAGCCCGCGCAGTACTTCCCTCCGAACAAAATCATCCCCTCAAACAACACCCGAAAGCGACGGTACCCATGACTGACATTGACCCAACAATCCAAGAGGACAACACCACCAGTGAGAGCAAGTGCCCGATGGCCGGTGGCGCGTTCACGCAACTGAGTGGAAGCCTTCCGAACGAGAAGTGGTGGCCAAATCAGCTGAACCTCAGGATCCTCAACGGAAACTCGCCACAGGCCAACCCGCTCGGCGAGAGCTTCGACTACGCGGAGGAGTTCAAGACCCTTGATCTCGGTGCCCTGAAAAAGGACGTCATAGCGCTCATGACGGACTCACAGCCTTGGTGGCCCGCGGACTTCGGTCACTACGGCCCAATGTTCATTCGTATGGCGTGGCACAGTGCGGGCACGTACCGCGTCAGCGACGGCCGAGGGGGTGCGGGGTCGGGCGCACAACGTTTCGCACCACTCAACTCATGGCCCGACAACGTCAACCTCGACAAGGCGCGCCGTCTGCTCTGGCCGATCAAGGAGAAGTACGGACAGAAGATCTCGTGGGCGGACTTGTTCATCTTCACCGGTAACTGCGCCCTCGAGTCCATGGGACTCAAGACCTTCGGTTTTGGCGGCGGGCGCGTCGACATCTGGGAACCAGAAGATGACGTCAACTGGGGTCCCGAGACCACCTGGCTCGGTGACGAGCGCTATAGCGGTGACCGCGAACTGGCCGATCCGCTGGGCGCCGTCCAGATGGGGCTCATCTACGTGAACCCCGAAGGACCGAACGGCAACCCCGATCCTCTTCGCTCCGCCAGAGACATTCGCGAGACTTTCAAGCGCATGGCGATGGACGACGAGGAGACGGTCGCGCTCATTGCCGGCGGCCACACCTTTGGCAAGACCCACGGTGCCGCCGATCCTCTCCCCCACGTCGGACGCGAACCCGAAGCGGGCGGCATCGAAGACCAAGGTCTTGGTTGGAAGAGCAGCTTTGGTTCAGGTTCGGGCGGCGACGCGATCGGCAGCGGCCTCGAGGGCATCTGGACGGATACCCCCATCGCCTGGGACAACTCTTTCTTCGACATCCTCTTCGGTTACGAGTGGGAACTCTTCAAGAGTCCAGCCGGAGCGTTCCAGTGGAAGCCCAAGGACGACGGCGGCGCCAACACCGTGCCGGACCCCTACGACGCGACCAAGAAGCACGCGCCGACGATGCTCACGACCGACCTCGCGTTGCGCGTCGACCCGGCCTACGAAGCGATCTCGAAGCGATTCCATGAGAACCCCCAGGAGTTCGCCGAGGTGTTCGCGCGGACGTGGTTCAAGTTGACCCACCGAGACATGGGCCCGCGCTCGCGCTACCTCGGCCCGTGGGTGCCGGCCGAGCCTCAGTTGTGGCAGGACCCAGTCCCCGCGGTCACGCACGCCTTGATCGGCGAACGCGAGATCGTCGAACTCAAGGCCACGCTGCTCGCGTCCGACCTTTCCATCGCCCAGTTGGTGTCGACCGCTTGGGCTTCCGCGTCGACGTTTCGCGGCACCGACAAGCGTGGCGGGGCCAACGGCGCGCGTATTCGTCTCGCCCCTCAAAAGGATTGGGCCGCCAATAATCCCGACGAGCTCGCGACTATTTTGCGAACGCTCGAAGGAATCCAGAAGGCGTTCAACGACGCACACGCTGGGACGCCGGTCTCACTGGCGGACCTCATCGTGCTCGGTGGGAGCGCGGCCATTGAACAGGCCGCCAAGATCGCCGGACGCGAGTTAGACGTTCCCTTCTTTCCCGGACGCACCGACGCCGATCAGGAGCACACCGACGTTGAGGCCTTCGCCGTCCTCGAACCCACCACGGACGGGTTCCGCAACTACGTCGGACACGATCAACACCGCGCGGCCGAGGACTTGTTGCTCGATAAGGCGCGCCTCTTGACCCTTACGGCTCCCGAGATGACGGTGCTCATCGGCGGACTGCGTGCGCTCGACGCGAACTTCCAGTCGTCCGAACTCGGAGTATTCACCAGTCGGCCCGAGACGTTGACCAACGACTTCTTCGTGAACGTGCTCGACATGCACACCGAGTGGACGTCGATGTCGCCCGCCGAAGATTTCTTCGAAGGACGCGACCGCGAGACAGGCGGACTGAAGTGGCTCGCGAGTCGCGCCGACCTCGTCTTCGGATCGAACTCGCAACTTCGAGCGATTGCCGAGGTCTACGCGACCGACGACTCGCAGCAGAAGTTCGAGCGCGATTTCGTGGCCGCGTGGGTCAAGGTCATGAACCTGGATCGGTTCGACCTCGCCTGATCTCAATTGGTCTCCCTACGTCGAATGATCGGTTCGACGTAGGGAGACCAGTGACTAGAGGTAGTAACCAGAGTGAATGTAGATGCACGGCACGCCTTCACTGACGTACATCGCGTGATTTTTCGGGTCGTCGTCGAGCGCGAGTCGAACGTCAAAGCCGTCAGTGATCAGTTGATGCAACGTCTCGCGCTTGAAACGATCGACACCGGAGTAGTCGCCGTACTCACGCATGACGAGGAGGTCCCAGCGGAGCTTGTAGTGCTCGAGCCACGCCACCGTGGGGGCTTGAACTCTTCGAGGTCGGCCCGTCACGAGGATCACGGCGAGCGTGGAGTCGAGCAGCTCAAGAAGCCTTTCGATCTCTTCGATAATGGGATCGTCGCCGACGGCGTCGAAGAAGCTGCGCCAGTCCCCCCAGTCGAGGTAGTGCTGACGTCCGGCGGCGTCGGCCAGCACGCCGTCTATATCAAAAATCACGGCCCGACCGGGGGTGAGGGGCGTTTTGCGCCAGTGCCAGTTGTCGTGAGGGCTTTCAGGAGTCATAGGTGTTTTCGGTTCCGCGGCGTGGACCACAGGTGATGTCTGCGAGACTAGACCTCGTGGCAGGGACTGAACGACGTACTATTCCGATTCCCTACGGTCATCACGTTTACGTGGTCAGCGACCTCTCCCTCTCCCCTACGACGGACGTCGGTAGCCGGCCCGTCAACGACTTCTTGAACCTGTTGGGCGACATCGACGACGCGGCCGTCGTCGTCATCGCGGGCAACCTCTTTCACCCCAATTCAACGTCGGACCTCGCCAAGTTCATTGAAGCGACCCTCGCGGCGTTGCCCGAAGTCCGTCGCGAGTTCGAGGCATTTTGCGCCAATCCCACTCACCGACTCTTCGTGCTGCCCGGCTGTGACGACCACGAACTGCACGAGAACGAACGTGCGCAAGCGTTGCTCCACGATCTCGGGGCCGTCGTCGCGAGCGACCTGATGTTGCATATCGCCACCGCCAACGGCGTGCAGGACCTGGCCGTCGCGGCCGGTACCTACGACCTCGACGTGACGCCGGTCGATCGCAGCGACTGCGCGGACGCCGATCGACTCGAAGATCCGAAGGCGCTCGAGCGATTCGTGTCGTCGAGGGTGTTGTACCGGCGTCTCGGCGCGTGGGTCTGGTTCCCGATCATCGCGCTCGCGTTGCTCGATCTGTGGGGCGTGGGTCGTGCCGTCATCGGACACTTCACCGACCACCACTACAGCTTGCACCTCATGCGTTCGACGACGTTCTGGAGCAACTTGTTCTTCGAGCTCGTCCTCATCGCCCTCATCGAGACGTCCATCGCGGCCATAGTTGGTCGCATCGTTCGTCGGCGATTCGACCGCAGCGCCCGCGGAGATCACGGCGACCACAGTGACACCCTGAGCGATCCGCTAATGACGACCAAGGTCGGCGACGTGAGCGCGCTCGAATTCGCTCGGCGCGTGACCGAGCGAGGCGGCGCGGGCGCGATCGTCGGCGGCGCGCCACGACCGGCCTTGGCCTTTCTCGACCATGGCGTCTGCGCGACGCCCGGGCCTTCCAGGACAGTGCTCGCGGAGCGGCACGGTCGTTTCGGGCTTCCACCAGTCTTCAGTTCCTTCGATCGCCTTGGCGTCGTCGAGATCGAGGCGGCGAGCACGGTCCAAGTTCGGCTCTTCGCTGGCGAATCACCGCGACGACGCGGATCGTTACTCGAACGCCTGGTCGCGGGCACCGCGACGCAGCCCTCGCCCTCGACAGTGACGACGACGGTCGCCTCGTGGCCCAGCGGGAGTCCCTTCCCCGTCAGCGTTGAACGGTTACGTGATCAACGTCGCCAACGAGTGATCCGACGACTCGCCGCGTATCTCATCTTCCTCGACGGTCTGGTCAACGTCGCGGTGACGACCGTGCGTCCCCTCCGCAGTCACTTGCACTTGGTGTTGTCGTTCCTCCCCCTCGAAGTCGCGAAGGAAGCCGCCGCGCTCACCGCGGTCGCCGGCATCGCCATGATCATGCTGGCGCGTGGACTTCGTCGCGGCCAGCGTCGGTCGTGGTTCCTCTCGGTCTCGTTGCTCGCGATCACGATCGTCGCGCACGCGCTGCGCGGAGGCACCATCGTGTCGCTACTGATCGCGGCGGGCATCTTGCTGCTCTTGATCGTACAGCGCCGATTCTTTGGCGCCACCACTGATCGCTCGAGTGCCGCCAACGCCTTGCCGCGTCTCGGACTCGTGGCGTTCGTCGCGGTGGCGGGCTCGACGCTTGGCATCGAGGCCACGGGGCGCCATCACCACCTTCCCAAACTTGGCGTGATCGTCATGGCGTGCATCGAGCGTCTCGGGGGGCAGACCGACATCAAGTTGCCCGATCGCGTTGGCGATTTCGTGACGCCCACGCTGCTCGCCATCGGCATCTCGCTCGTCGTCTCGGCCCTGTACTTCCTCACCCGACCCGTCGTCGACCGACGACTCTCCACGTCCGCGGGTTCCACCGAGCGGCGTCTCGCGGACCTACGCGCGAGGGACATCGTGCGACGCCACGGCCGTGGGACGCTCGACTACTTCGCGTTGCGTGACGACAAGCAGTTCTTCTTGTTTCGAGACTCGCTCGTCGCCTACGCCGTCTACGGCGGCGTGGCGCTCATCTCGCCCGACCCCATTGGACCCAAGGCTGAGCGCACGGAGGTGCTGAGCGCCTTTCGTGACTTCGCGGAGTCCCGAGGCTGGACCATCGGCATCATGGCCGCGGGTGAAGAGTGGTTGCCGATCTATCACGCGGCGGGCATGCACTACCTCTACATCGGTGATGAAGCCATCGTGGACTGCCAACACTTCACGCTCGCGGGTCAGAAGATGAAAGGTCTCCGTCAAGCCTGTACCCGTCTCGTTCGCCACGGCTACACGGTCGAGTTCTTCGACCCCGCGAAGATCGAACCTTCAAGGGTCTCAGAGATCGTCGAGTTGATCTCGCTCTTGCGACGTGGTGGTGGTGAGCGTGGCTTCTCGATGATGCTCGGTCGA
>DASZHK010000046.1:0-4823 GCA_035937905.1 Acidimicrobiales bacterium | reverse complement strand
AGCGAAGTCGAGTGGCTCGCAATGTTCGGCTCGTGAGTCACCTGCAATCGAGTGACCACGTCGTCGTCGTCGGAGCGGGCGTCGCGGGATGGCGTGTCGTGGAGTCACTCCGTCGTGAGGGCTACGCGGGCGAGTTGACCCTCGTCGGTGACGAGATCCACGTCCCCTACGACCGACCACCCTTGTCGAAGCAGATCCTTTCGGGCAAGTGGGATTTCGAAAAGGCCACGCTGGCGACGGCGGAGAAACTGGACGCGTCACGGGTCAACCTTCGCCTCGGCGTTCGCGCGACGCGCCTCGACGTGGAGAACACAACGGTCTACTTAGCGGACGACTCGGTACTCAAAGCGAGTCGCGTCGTCCTCGCCACGGGATCGCTGGCCCGATCACTGTCCTTCCCGTCGTCGGGCGCCCTTCCGACACTTCGAAACTACGACGACGTCACCCGTCTCATCGACCAACTCTCTGCTCTTGCGCCCGAGAGCGTCGTCGCGATCATCGGTGGCGGCTTCATCGGCGCCGAAGCGGCGACGTCGATCAAAGCCCGAGGACTCACCCCGATCGTGCTCGAGGTCGCTCCGCGTCCCTTGATCGGCGTACTCGGCGACGAGGTATCGATGTGGCTCGCTTCGATCGCGGAGGACTTTGGCGTCGAAGTCCGCACGAGTCAGCGTCTGCTCGACGTGCGCTCCGACGATGTCGGCGTCGTCATAAGTTTCGAAGACGGCTCAACGCTGAAGGCCGGAGCGGTCTTGGCCGCCGTAGGCTCGACGCTCGACCTCGCCTGGCTCGAAGGATCCGGTCTCACGCTCGACAATGGTGTGGTAGTCGACCACGACCTCCAGGCAGCGGCGAACGTCGCCGCGATCGGTGACGTCGCGCGCTTCATCGTGACGTCGGCGATGGGCGAGGACGCCGCACGAATCGAACATTGGGAGGTGGCGACCGAGCACGCTGGTGAGCTGGCACGATTCTGGACACGCGGTGAGCAATCGAGCGCCGTCACCATTCCCTACTTCTGGTCCGATCAGTACGGCAAGAAGATCCAGATGTTGGGTCATCCCCGGCCGAGTGATGACGTCGTTATGGTTGAGGGGAGTCGCGAGTTGGGCAAGTGGCTCGCGCTTTATTCGCGCGAAGGGTACGTCACGGGCGCCGTGTCGCTCAGCCAGCCCCGAGGTCTCGCGCTCAGCAAGAAACTGCTCGAAGAGCCCTCAACACTCAAGTTTGCGCTCGAGAGCGCTCCGTGGTCGGCCTAGAACGCGACGGTGGAGAGCTCGGGGATGGTGGCCTGCGCGCGCTCGACGACGCCACGCCACGCGGCGCGTGTCACCTCGCGTTCGTCGTCACTCAGTGACGGCGTCGCGACGTAGCTCGGCAACCAGAGACCTTCCACGTCGTCGAGGGAGAGGTGACCGGCCGCGACGAGGGCCATGAGGCCTACGCCGCGCGTCGTGGCTTCGCGCTCAGACGAAACCGCGACGTCATGGCCGGAGAGGTCGGCGAGTCGCTGCACGAAGAATCGATTCACGCTCATGCCCCCGTCGACGCGAATCTCGCCGAGTCGTCCGCCGATCTCCTCGTGCGCGGCGTCGAGCAGGTCGGCGCCGCGATGGGCAACGCCTTCCAACACGGCCCGCACGAGATGCGCCGACGACGAGCCTCGCGTAAGTCCGAAGAACGCACCGCGTGCGCCGAAGTCCCACTTCGGCGTACCGAGTCCCGAGAACGCTGGAACGAACGAGACGCCGTCGCTCGAAGAAAGTGAACGCGCGAGCTCGTCGCTGTCACGAACGTCGCCCAACAGACCGAGCTCTCGGAGCCACTCGACGCACGAACCCGCACTCAAGATGATGCCTTCGACGCCCCAGGTCGCCGAACCGTTATCACTTCGAACGACGGTCGGGTAGCACCCCGATTCGTAGCGATTGAGCGCCGCGGGTGCCTCGTCGCCGTGGATCACGTCGAGCATCGCGCCCGTGCCGAAGGTGATCTTCGCGCCGCGCTTCACGCACGACTGTCCAAAGAGTGAGGCCGGCTGATCACCGATCATTGCGGTAATAGGAGGAGAGCCCGCGAGCGCACTCGCGACGCCGAGTGAACCCATCGTGTCCGTGATCTCGGGCAGCAGCACCTCGGTAAGACCCAAGAGTGACACGACGTTCTCATCCCAGCGCGTAACGGTTCGATCGACGAGGCCCGTGATACCCGCGTTGGAGCGGTCGGTGGCGAACGTCGATCCCTCGCTGAGGTGCCAGGCGATCCACGTTTCAATGGTCGCGAAGCGCAGCCTCGACCGGTCGCGTTCGCAGTGATCGACGAGCCACTTGATCTTGGTCGCGGATTGGTTCGGGGCGAGTCGAAGGCCCTGTGCCTGCAGCACGAGGCAGTCCAGCACGGTGCGCAAGTCTTGCCAACTGAGCGCGGGACCCACCGGCTCGCCCGTCGCGTCATCGAAAACGATGGTCGTGGCGCGTTGATTGGTGACGCCGACGGCGTCGCAGGGACCGCCTTGGTCGAGCGTCCGCGTGGCGAGCTCGAGAGAGAGCCGAGCGATCTCCGTGGCGTCGAGTTCGACCTCGCCGGGACTCGGCGAACGCACCGTCAAGGGACACTGGTTCGTCGCAAGAACCTGACCGACCTCGTCAACGAGTGACGTTCGCACCGATGACGAGCCGACGTCAATGGCGAGGGCCCTCACCACGACGGGCTTCCGAGACCGAGGACGCCCGGATTCAAGAGATTGTGGGGATCGAGTTGCGCCTTCACGCCTTCGAGGATGCTGAACGCTGGCCCGAGCGCGTCCGCGGCGAAGCGCGCTCGGGCGCGACCGATGCCGTGATGATGACTGATCGCGCCCCCGACTCGCAGCACCTCGCCCATCGCGTCGTCCCAGGCGCGGCGGTAGAAGGCCGTAGGGTCGCCAACGGGCTGGCCAGCGAACGTGAAGTAGAGACAAGCGCCGTCGAGGTAGGCGTGGGACTGGTGCACCGAGACGTTGAGCATGCCGTCGATTGAGGTGAGGGCCTGACTGACGCGTCGGCGCAGGGAATCGAGAATGGCCCAGGGGCCCGAGATCTCAATGGTGTCGACGACGTAGCCCCGTTCCCAAAGCGGCGCCAACGCACTGACGTCGTTGCGTCGAGCGAGCCACTGTTCGACGTACCTGGCATCGAGGGTCGCAGCCCCGGCGCACTCCTCGCGAACGATTTGCATGGTGGCCTCGACGAAGAGCGAGTCGCCCTCGTCGAGCACGATGAGGACGCACCCGTCAACATCGAAGTGTCGCTGGGATTCGACGTCGTCGTAGAGGCGAAGGACCGCGGGGCGCGCGTCTCGCTGGACGACGCGTCGACAGGCTTGCATGCCGTCTTCAAAGGAGTCGAACTTGTAGGCGTCACGTTGTTCGTTCGGCGCGAGGGCGTGCACGAGCAACGTCGCCTCCGTGATGATCCCCAGTGTCCCTTCCGAACCGATGAAGAGTTGCAAGAGATCGGGTCCCACGGCTTGGCGAGGACCGTGTCCACCAAGCGTGACGACGTCGCCACTCGCGAGCACGACGGTCAGTGCCCTGACCATGTCTTCGATTTTTCCGTAGCGATTCGAGTACTGACCGGCGCCGCGACACGCGATCCAGCCGCCCACGGTCGCCAGGTCGAAGGATTGCGGAAAGTGGCCGACCGTGTAGCCGAGATCGTGGACGAAGCGTTCGAGGTCGGGACCGAAGACGCCGGCCTGGACGCGCACGGTGTTCGACACGGTGTCGAGCGCGATCACTTCGTTGAGTCCGGTGAGGTCGAGGGCGATCGAGCCGGGCGCGGGGACGGCGCCGCCCACGACACCCGAACGGCCACCTTGCGCGGTGACGGCGACGAGGTGTTCTTGCGCGAGGCGCAGAGTCGCGCTGACGTCGCTCGTCGAATGCGCGCGCACGACGACGCCGGGCCAGTTCTCGACGTGACCGCGCGCCACGTCGAGGATCAGGCGGGGCCACCAGTCGCGCGCGTGCTCCGCTCGTTCACTCGTACGCACGTCGAAGGAGACGCCAAGTGTCGTCAGCTCGTCGAGCAACGTGTCCGTGATGGCGTCGGGGGCCACGAGCATCCCCGGCGGATAGTGGTTCGGCATCGTTGGTTCACTCACGTTGACGCCTAGAGCGCGAGTCCGGCCGCGGAGAACTCGTGTTCCACGAGTGCGCGGTACGACTCGACCTGATCCACGACGTCGGTATCACTCCACGCCATGTCGGGAGCGACGAGCGTGGCAATCGAAAGAGCGGCGTCGAGTGTCGCGCGCGCGTCGTGCAGGTGCGCGCGAGTTCGTCGAGTGAGAAGATCAACGAGGGATGTGGCCATCTCATCTCGGGCACTGAAGACGAACTCCGCTCCGACGTACGGTTGGCCCTTGATGGCGATCTCGCCGAGCGAAGGGTCGGCTCTGATGAGGTCGAGAATGTCGACGGCGTCCTCACCAAAGCGGTGGTACAGGTGCGCTTCAAGTTCGTTGGTCGGTCGCCAGTCGCCGACACCATAAAGGCGAAGCGACTTGGTGCGAACATTCGCGAAGCTGTTGACGTACGGCGTCAGCGCGTTGACGGCGTCTTCCGCCATCTGGCGATACGTCGTCCATTTGCCGCCGGTCACGTGCACCACGCCGTCGCGCGAGTCGATCACTTGATGTCGTCGCGAGAGGTCGGCCGTGCGCTCGCTGATTTGCTTGCCCTTCTCGGGAGCGAGAAGCGGACGAAGGCCCGCCCATACGCCGGTGACGTCGTTCGTCGTGAGGTTGGACGACGTCGTCGAATTGACCGTAGCCAGTAGGTA
>DASZHK010000045.1:0-31917 GCA_035937905.1 Acidimicrobiales bacterium | reverse complement strand
CGGGAGATGAGTTGGCCCCCAGCAGAACTAGTTATCGACGCGGCGCTCGTCGAATCACTTCTTGCTTCACAGTTCCCTCACTTGAGCGAACTCGACTGTCACCACGTCGCCGAGGGCTTTGACAACTCACTGTGGCGACTCGGTGACGACCTTGTGGTCCGCGTCCCGCGTCGCGCGGCGGCGGTCGAGTTGACGTTGAACGAACTTCGCTGGCTCCCGAACGTCGCCGCGCACGTGACCCTTCGAACGCCCCTGCCCCTGTTGGAGGGTGTCCCCGACCAGGGGTATCCGTGGCACTGGTCGATCACGTCTTGGATCGAGGGCGTCCCCGGCGACCAGATCGACCTCGACGACAACGGTGACGCGGCGGAAGCGCTGGCGACGTTTCTTCGCGAGATCCACGTCGACGCGCCTACCGACGCGCCGCGCAACCCCGTACGTGGCGTCACACTCAGCGCGCGCACGGACATCTTCAAAGAGCGACTCGCACAAGTAAAGAGCCTCATCGAAGGCGAGCCACTCCTCGATCTCTGGGATGAGTGCGTGGCGGCTCCGACGTGGTCCTCGTCACCTCGTTGGCTCCACGGTGATTTCCACCCTGCCAACACCGTGTACCGCGATGGAAAACTCGTCGGCGTGGTCGATTTTGGTGATCTGTGCGCCGGCGATCCCGCGACCGACCTCGCCGGTGGTCTGATGTCGCTGCCGTTTCATGCCCTCGACGATTTCTTTGGTTCGTACCGTTTCGTCGACAGCGCGACGCTGCAACGAACCATCGGCTGGGCACTGTTGTTCGGTGTCTTCATGGTCACTCTCGGCGTCGACAGTCGCCCAAGTTATCTACCGGTGGGCCAGCGAACGCTCCTGAACGCAGTCCAATTGGCCGACACGCTCTGACGGCCCCAGCGCAGGCGAGGGGCTAAGTTTTTGAAAAGGAGTGTTCCGTGGCGGCGTCGCGCGTGTACCTAGAAGAAGGCAAGAACACCGTCTTCGCCATCTCCCTCGACTGGCCGGGCTGGTGCCGACGCGCCAAATCCCCCGAACTCGCGATCGCCGCGCTCGACGACTACCGCGAGCGCTACGCCAAGATCGTCACCGCGTCGTTTCGTCCGGGTTCGTTTGAAGTCATTGGCAACGTCAGAGGTAACGGTACGACGGACTTTGGCGCACCGGACGCTCGGGGGCCCTGGGATGACATCGAACTCACACCACGTCAGTTGAAGCACCAGTTGGCGGTCCTCCAAGACTGCTGGAACTATTTCGATGACGTCGTTGAGAACGCACCGGCCGAGTTGCAAAAGGGACCGAGAGGCGGGGGACGCGATCGCGACGCCGTCGTCGACCACGTGCGCGAAGCCGAGCGCGCGTACTGTTCGAGGGTCGGCTACCGCGTCGCGCCGCGCACGCCCTGGGACGAACAGCGCGACGTCGTCCTGACGACGCTGCGGGCGGGCACCCACAACGAGAAATGGCCCGTCGCCTACGCGATCCGGCGTTGTGCCTGGCACGTCGTGGATCACGCCTGGGAGATCGAGGACAAGAGTCGATAACCGATTGGCCAAGCGGGTCAGGTACTCACCTACCGCATTAGTCAATAAATCGAAGTTCCAGAGCCCGATCCGCGGCATCAAAGCCCAAGCGTCGATAGAAATCGAACGACGTGGTCGACGGATGTGTCATCAGGTAGTCCAACTGCATCGTTCGGGCGTCGCTGATGAGCGACTCAATCAACTTCGCCCCGATGCCGCCGCCGCGAAACACGGGCTGGACGTAGACACTCTGCACCATGCCCGCCCGGCGAACAAACTTCTCCGGACCCGGAATTCGTTCGACGACGAAAAGCCACGCGCAGCCAACTGGCTTGCCGTCAATCGTCGCGACGTACGCGCGATGCGACTCACGATGCTTCTCGAACCACTCGAAGAACTTCAACTCGAATCCCTCTCGGCTGAGTCCCTTTTCACCGCCCTCTTCAGTCCGCCATTGAAAACGAAGTGCCGCGAGGTCGGAAATGTTCGCCGATCCCGCTCGAAAGACGTTCGCGTTGGTAGTCACGACCAGAGGTTACGTCGCAAAGAGCCACCACGGACGTGGCGCAAGGCCATCACGCCTGAAACTCGAAGTCACCTCCACGAGTGATAGTCGACTCAAGAAGCTTGCAAAGTCTGCACGGATCCATGACTCGTCAAAAGAGCGACGGTATGTAGTCTTTGGCCATGAGTTACCAGGCCTATCGAGAACTAGATCGAAGCAACCGGAAATGCGCACGACGAGCCATAGCAAAAGGTCGTCTTCACGAAGATCCAAAGATCAACGAAGCAGCTCTCGAATGGGCTGAACACAACCTCCGGATCTATTGGGTCTGGATAGGCATCGGTGTGGTCATATCGCTCGTATCCTTAGCGACCTCTTCTGGCTTCATCGTGTTTCCGATACTTATACTTGCTGGCGCGTTGAGTCTCTACTACCGGACTCGCAGATTCAAGGCTCTGCTCAATCCACTCGGATCGAGTAGCTAGTCCATCTCTTCAGCGTCACACGCGACAATCGAATTGAGGAGGTTGGGACATAGCGTGGAACGTGGTGTCGTCGAGCGTGAGTGGCGGACGTTCGAAGTGGGTGAGCACGAAGACCGAGTGGTGAAAGGGCGGGATCTCGCCCCACCAGCCTTGCCAGTCACTATCGAGCCACGGCCCTCGAACGGGACCGAACATGTTTCGACCCATGATGGTCGCTCCCACGTTCGCGGATCCGAGGTTGAAGACGTCATTGTCGATACCTTCGCTGCCGCCCGATAGACCGATCATCTTTCGACCCGACTTCGTGGCGAAGATCCACTCGTGGAGTTGAGTGCCACCGACGCCGAGTGGATTGGCTTCATCTTGATGAGGTCCGGCGACGTAGCCATCCAGTGAGAGTGACAGCACGTACACCTCGAGCTTCGACACTTCGCCCTCCTCGCGGTGCGACGACAGCAGGTTATCGTCCAACGTTTCGTTCACCGCACGCGAAGGTGCTCGAGATAGGAAGTGACGGCGTGCGAACTGCGAAGCATTACGACCTCGGCTTGGGTCGCCTGCGTTCGTGCTTCGTTCGGTACGCTCTCGTGGTATTGAGCGTGGGTCCTCCACGACCACAACACGACGTTGCGCTCCTCGTCCAATGAGAAGAGATGACGAAGCGACTCACGGTTGCCGTTCCAAAGTTCTTCACCGGTGAAGCCTCTTTGAATCGTTCGACGAAGAAGCCGAAGGATGACGTGGCGTCGAGGAAGATCGATGAAGACGATCACGTCGGCGCGACTCCACAGCAGGTCACGAACTGAGCTGTAGTTACCGTCGCTCACCCACCGCTCCTGTTGAGAGAACCCGTCGACGCGGTCGCGGAAGGTCTCGACGTCGAGTGGAGTCCAGTTCTCCTGGTGGTAGATCGAGTCGAGTTCAAGGCAGGGCGCGTTGAGAATTCGACCGACTTCTCGTGCGAACGTGGACTTGCCACTCCCCGAGGCGCCTTGCACGACTATCCGACAAGGGGGACGGCCATCAGGTTCAGGTGCGTTCGCCACCGCGGAAGCCTACCGAGCAACTGAAACCCAACGCGACGCCGTTCGATCCGCTGCACGGCGCCACAGTGACTTCGTCACGGTTTCAGCTTGAGAGAGATCGCCAACTCGTTGACGACGTCGTCAAACATGAGGCTCGCGTTCTTTACCGTCCCCACGTACTGACCAAAGAGCTCGAACGTGAGGAATCCGAAGATCTCCGTCCACGCCATGAGCGCCTTCAGATAATCCTCGGGCGCGACGCCCGGCATGATCGCCGCCAGACCATCGACCTCGAGGTAGCGACTCACGTCACTCTTCTTCCTGCGCGGGCCGGATGGCGCGGACGTTTGCCGGCTCTCGCCCATGATCGCGCCCAACACGCGCGCCACCCGTGCCGCTGCGTCGATCGTTTCCGTCGGCGCCACGTAGCCCGGGATGGGCGTCCCGTAGATGAGGGCGTACTCGTGGGGGTTCTTGGTGGCCCATCGTCGAATCGCGCGCGCCGACGCCTTCCACCGTCCGTACGCGTCCGCACGCGCCACTTTGGCGTCCGCGCGTTCCACGCTCCGACCAAGGTCGTTGTAGGCGTCGAGAATGAGTGCCGTGAGCAACTCGTCTCGAGTCGCGAAGTAACGGTAAAGCGCCGAGGAGACGAGACCCATCTCTCGCGAGACCTCACGAAGGGAGAGTCCGGCCACGCTCTTTTCGGCGATCAACTTCCTCGCTACGCCCTTGATCGCTTCAATGTGGGTTTCGCGCGCCCTGGCCCGCGAGTTGGTTGCTGTGCTCATGAGGCCAGTATTCCACAGCGAGAGCAGTGCTCTTGCAATTTCGTGGTTCTCGTGTCATACTGTTTGCGAGAGCAGTGCTCTCGTTAATCAAGGAGGCGCCGTGGCGCACTATCTCATCGTTGGAGCCGGACCAATGGGCAGCGCGGTGGCGTCGTTGCTGACGCACGAGGGCAATGAAGTACGCCTCGTGACGCGAAGCGGCTCCGGTCCCGAGGATCCACTGATCACGAAGGTCGCGCTCGACGCGACGAGGTCCGAGGAGTTGAGTGAGGTCGCGATGGGCTGCGAAGCCCTTTTCAACTGTGCGAATCCTAAGTATCACCGTTGGCTCACGGACTGGCCGCCGATCGCGAATTCACTGCTCGCTGCCGCGACGCGCTCCGGCGCGGTCCTGACGACACTGTCCAACCTCTACGCGTACGGACGTCCCACTGGACCACTGACGCCCGACTCCCCCTTCCTCGCCGACTACGAGAAGGCCCAGGTGCGCGCCACAATGTGGCACGACGCCCTCGCGGCGCACGACCGTTCGCAGCTTCGCGCCACCGAAGTGAGAGCGTCCGACTTCATTGGACCCAAAGCCCAGAGCGCCGTTGGCGCACAGGTCGTGAAGCGTGTCCTGGCAGGAAAGCGCTGCTGGGTGCTCGGCGCGAGCGACCAGCTCCATAGCTGGAGTTACACGAACGACGTCGCCCGTGCGCTCGTGGCTTGCGCCCACAGTCCCAACGCCTGGGGTCACGCGTGGCACGCTCCCACCAACGCGCCTCGCACCCAGCGTCAGGTCATTGACGACCTCGCGGACGCGGCGAACGTCGATCACGTCGCCGTGTCGACGATTCCGATCTCCGTCCTTCGACTCGTGGGGCTCGTGAGTCCCGTGACGCGCGAGCTGCCAAAGACCCTGTACCAGTTCACCTCGCCCTTCGTCATCGACGACAGCGCGACGAGACTGAAACTCGGTCTCGAACCAACGCCCTGGTCTGAGGTTCTCAATGAGACGATCGCGTCGTACCGATGAGCGCGTCACGACGCCAACTACGGCGTGAGTACAAACTCGTTCGACGACGTCAGTCCTTCGACGATCGTGCGGACCGTGTCACCCGTGCTCAAGCCCGAGTTATCGAGCACGTGTTTTTCATACACGCCCAATCCTTCGTACTTGGCGTACATCGAGCGAATCGGGTCCTCTAGAGTCAGCGCGCCCGCGTGTCGTGGATCCTTCGTCCGCTCAATGGCGCGCACCAGACAGTCGTCGATCGTTGGTCGCAGCACGACGTAGGAGAGTGGCGCCGCGAGGTCTGCCAACTCCTCGCGCACGAGATCGAAATGCCACGGCCCGAAATGACCCTCAAGGACGGTCGCGTAACCCGCCTTCACGTAGCGCGCCGCCACCGAGAGTGACGCGCGGATCATCTCTTGATTCTGTCCGTCGGCCCGTGCCTCCCAGGGCGGAATGAGTCCATTCACGATGGAGGCGAAGAAGAAGTCCGCGTCGATAACGGCCGAGGGAGTGAACTCGCCCGCGACCCGTCGCCCAACGGTGGTCTTGCCAGAGCCTGGAGCGCCCGTAAGTATCAACAGGAAGGAATCGGGCACGGGAGAAATCTACCCGTCACCCCAAACACGTCCGGTCTCCTGGGCCTGTGGGCCGCAGGTGAAAACGATGAGGCGGCGTCGACTACAGCGAGAGTGCTTGCGCCAGGTCGGCAACGAGGTCGTCCACGTCCTCGATACCCACGCTCAGGCGAACGAGATTCGCGGGCGGTTCGAGGATCGAACCCGCCGTCGAGACGTGCGTCATCTCCGAAGGCAGTTCAATCAAACTCTCCACGCCACCGAGGGACTCGGCGAGGATGAAGATCGACGTTGACTCGCAGACCTTTCTCGCGACGTCCACGCCGCTCTTCAGCGTGAAGCTCACCATGCCGCCAAAGTCGCTCATCTGCGCGACGGCGATCTCGTGCCCGGGGTGGTCGCGTAGTCCTGGGTAGTACACGCGGTCGACGGCGTCATGATCGTTCAAGAAGTCCGCCACCAGGCGCGCGTTCGAACAGTGACGATCCATACGAACGCCGAGCGTCTTCACTCCGCGTAGCAACAGGTAACAGTCCATTGGTCCCGGCACGGCACCAATCGCGTACTGGTGGAACCGTAAGCGGCCCGCGAGCTCGTCGTCGTTCGTCGCGACGAAGCCACCGATGACGTCCGAGTGACCGCCGATGTACTTAGTGGTGGAATGCACGACGACGTCGGCGCCAAGGGAAAGAGGAAGCTGCAGGTACGGCGTCGCGAACGTGTTGTCGATGACCAACAGCGCGCCGTGCTCGTGCGACGTTGTGGCGAGGGCCGCGATGTCGACCACGTTCAAGAGCGGGTTGCTCGGCGTCTCGACCCAGAGCATCCTGGTTCGCTCGCCGAAGGCCGACGCGACGGCGTCCGCGTCATGCAAATCCACGGTCGAGATCCGAACGCCCCAGTCACCGAAGATTCGCGTGAGCAGTCGGTAGGTGCCGCCGTAGGCGTCGTTGCCCAAGATGACGTGATCGCCGGGCGCCAACGTCCGCAGCAGCGCGTCCTCGCCCGCGAGCCCCGAGGCGAACGCCACCCCGTGACGCGCTCCTTCGAGGCCAGCCAAGCACGTCTCGAGCGCGGCTCTCGTCGGATTATTGCCCCTCGAATAGTCGGAGAAGCGGGGTGCACCCACGCCATCTTGGGCGTAGGTGGAGGTGAAGTAGACGGCCGGATTGACGGCTCCGATCACGGCGTCGGGCTCAGAGCCCACGTGGATGGCGCGGGTATTGAAGCCGCTCACGCGTCGCTCCTTTGCTCCAAGAATCCGAGGAGATCACTTCGCGTCAGTACGCCTACAGGGTGCCCCCCGTCGAGCACGAGTACACCCGCCGTCGTACTCAAGTGTCTCGTGAGTTCACTGACGGTCATCCCCACGCCCACCATCGGCATCGACTGGTCCGCGACTTCCTTCACGCGAAGGTCCAACACCGACGCGTCACGCGTCGTCGCCTCCAAGAGTCCCAACTCACTGAGCGACCCGGAGACTTCCTTCGCCGCCAAGGGCAGTTCCGCCGTCGTCGTCACGAGGAGCTGCGAGACGTCCTTCGCACGCATCAACGAGATCGCGTCGCGGACCAGCACGTCCTCCGTGACGAGGACGAGGTCGGCCAACGTGCTGTTCTGACGTGCGATCTTCGCCGCCAACACGTCGCCCGCGTCCATCTCGTCGCGGGGGCGCAAGAAACCAAAGTCCGTCATCCACGTGTCGTTGAAGATCTTCGAAAGGTACCCTCTGCCCGAGTCAGGGATCAAGACCACGACCACGGCTTCTTCGGGCAACGAACTCGCGACGCGCAGCGCGGCCGCGACGGCCGTGCCGCCCGAGCCACCGATCAAGATGCCCTCGCGCCTCGTGACCTCTCGTGCCATGGCGAACGCGTCGGCGTCACTGACGGCGACGACCTCGTCGACGAGCATCGGATCGTAGTTCTCGGGCCAGAAGTCCTCGCCCACGCCTTCGGTGAGGTACGGTCGACCGGCGCCTCCGGAGAAGACCGAACCTTGCGGGTCCGCGGCGATGATCTTGATGTTGGGGTTCTGTTCCTTCAGGTACTTCCCGACTCCGCTGATCGTGCCCCCCGTACCGGCACCAGCGACGAAGTGCGTCACGCGGCCCTTCGTCTGTTCCCAGATCTCCGGACCCGTCGTTTCGTAGTGGGCGCGAGGATTGTTGGGGTTCGAGTACTGATCGGGTCGAAAGCTGTTCGGCGTCTCTTTCGTGAGGCGTTCAGCGGTTGAGTAGTACGAGTCGGGGTGGTCGGGTGCGACGGCGGTCGGACAGACCACGACTTCGGCACCGTAGGCACGAAGGACGTCAATCTTCTCGGGCGCCATCTTGTCGCTCATGACGAAGATGCACTTGTAGCCGCGGTGGGCGGCCACGATGGCGAGCCCCACCCCGGTGTTGCCGCTCGTGGGTTCGATGATCGTGGAACCCGGACCGAGGAGACCCTCTTGTTCGGCCGCGAGGACCATGGTTAACGCGGGTCGGTCCTTGGAACTGCCACCGGGATTCGTCGTCTCCAGTTTCGCGATGAAGTCACACTGGAGATCTCCACCGACCGCGCTCAAACGGACCATTGGCGTGTGACCAATGAGTTCGAGCGGGCTCTCGGCCACGTCCATATCGGCGTAACGCATAACTCTTCGTTTCTACTAGGACTGCACAGATTTCGCGTGAGAACGAGAACTTCTTGCCCTCACTCTAAAGGAAGTCGCGCTCCCTACTTGGGCGACGGTGGCGAGTGGTGAATTCACCTGCGCGAGCGTGGCTGTTGGTAACAGGGTTCAGTGAGGTGAAACCGTAGACTCCTCATGATCACGGCGTCACGGCGACGCCCGAATCGTAAACGGAGGACCAATGCCAGTCTTGTCGAGGCACGCGCGACTCGTCGTCGCCGGCGTAACGATCTCTCTCGGGGCGACACTGGTGCCGGTGCTCGCTGGCGGTCCGGCCGGTGCGACCTCATCGCTCTGCACCAAAGTGACGACCGCGGAGGTGTCGACCTTCCTCGGGGTCAAGGCCACCAAAGTCACGACGACCGTGAACGGCAACGTGACCGTGTGCTGGTACCGCGTCGGTTCAAACACGCAGTCCGCGTTCGTGCGCGTCCAAACGGGCGACAACAAGGCCGGATTCAACCTCGACAAGAAGTCCGCCCAGACCCAGGGCGAGAAGCCCAAGTCCGACGTGAGCTTTGGCTCGTTACTGGCGTTCTCCGCGTCGCTCGGCTCGCCGTCCTACGGCGTCACGTACTCCGTCACCGTCTTGAAGAAGTCCACCGAACTCACGATCGGTGGCGTCACCACCAAGCTGTCGAACGTTGAAGGACTCACGAAAAAGGTCTTGTTGCTCGTCTGACGAGCCAGCCTGACGACGTCGTAAGTACGTTCGTCAATTCGACGGCAACTTCAACCGGGGGACCGTCGTGGACGGGACCGTTATCGGAGTGCCGCCACCACTAGTGCTCGCGGCGCCACCGCTCGAAGGGCTGTTGCCCACTCCCTTCGTCGCGTCGAGGAGGACTTCGAGAGTACCGGTGCCAGCGGTCGTGACGAAGCCGCCGATGCTCGGATTTGCAATGTTCCACGTGCTGAACTTGATCGGGATCTCAGCGAGGGCCGCCAAACCGCTCTGCGTTCTCTCAACGGTGACGCTGAACGTGATGGATTTGGTGACCCCGTGCATGGTGAACTCACCCGTGGCGCTGGTCTTCGTGGACGCGCCGAGCGAGGGCTTCGAGCCCAGATTCATCGGCGACGTCAAGGTGAACGTTGCCGTCGGGTACTGCGCGACGTCCATGATACGACCGTCGAACTGGGCGTTCCGTTGGGACTGATCGCTGACGACGGACGCCATGTTCGCGCTGAAGGTGGCTTTCGTGATCGTCGCGCCACTCACGTCGATCGAGCCCCAGACCTTCGACGTCCGACCCACGGCCGTGGAGTTCTGGCCAATGAGCACTTCACTCACGCGGTACCCGACGATCGAGCCCGTACCTATGTTCAAGGTTCCGCTCAGCGAGCCCGCAGACGAGCCCGTGGTCGTCTTCGTCGTACCCGTCGTCGGAAGTGAAAGCGTCGCGGGCGGAGGACCCTCGATGAAGTGGATGTAGATGAACGGCCCCGCGACCGCGGCGAGGACGACGACTGCGACGCCGAGTACGACGGAGTTTCGGACCGTGTGTTTTCCTAAAATCGTTCGAATCTTCACTGACGTCCTTCGCGTGTTTGGTCTTCGCGAAAGCGTAGGAAGCGGGCCTGGAGGTCCGCTAAGCGCGAATTAAGAGCGCGTTAAGAGGGCGAACGATGATCAGCGCGACGGTGATGGCACTGTGCGTTCGACGTGGACGATTCAATTCTTGATGAAGAATCGGTAGACGTTCGTCTCGCGCCGCTCGAAGCCCAGCTTTTGATACAGGGCGTTGGCCACTTCCCTCGAGGGTCGGCTCGTGAGATCGATGGAGCGCACACCGCGCCCTCGAGCTTCACCCACGGCGGCCGTCGTCAGCGCTTCACCGATGCCGAGGCCCCGAGCGTTCTCGTCGACGACGACGTCTTCGATCCACGCGCGCACGCCGGTGGGAATCGGGAAGATGATCAGTGTCAGTGTTCCCACCACGTTGCCGTTGTCGGTCGCGACGAACAGCGTCGCCGCGTCAGAGCTCACCATGGTCTCGACGTCGAGCATGCTCAGCGCCACGGCGTTCGACGAGAGCTGGGGCAGCAGGTTGTTGAGACCGGCGAGGAGCTCGGGCGTTGCCTCCACCGCTTTCTCTACGGACACACTCATTCGTCACCCCTCCAGACGGGACGACGAAGGTCGTCGTAGAAAACGTCGCGACGTTCGCCGTCGATCGCCGCGAAGATGGGCTCGACCCAGCGTTCGGCACCGATCGTAGGCGTGGGAATCTCGTCACGCCCGAACCAGCCCGCGTTCGTCACTTCCAGGGGGTGCAACTTCAGTTCGCCCCCGACGGCGCGACAGAAGAACAGCAGCGAATAGAGCGGGATTCGCGACTGTCCGAGGCGCATCCCGTCGAGCACGCCGATGAGTCGCACCGGTTCGACTTCGACGCCGGTCTCTTCGAGAACCTCTTTCACGACCACTTCCGGTGCCGAATACCCCACGTCACACCACCCCGTCGGGTAGAGCCAGATCCCCGAGTCGGCGCGCTCGATGAGGAGCAGTTTGCCTTCGTCGTTCGTCACGGCGGCGCCCACGGCGACTTTCGGTGTCTGATAGCCCGGCACGCCGTGGCCGACTTCTTTCATCCACTCCGCCACGTACCCGTCGGCGTCCTCGACTCCGTCGAGTCCCTCGTCGGCGGCGACCTTGATGTCGCCCGCGATCTTCAAGATCTCCTCGAAGCGTTCACGTTCGTACTGGCTCTCGGTAAAACCGAGTCCGGTCTTCGCGACGCCCGCAAGGGACTCCGCCCAACGGCGCAACGTCTTTTCCGGAACCGAGTTACTCACGCACTGACGCTAGCAACGTCGCTCAGGTCAACGTCGCGTCGAGTACCTCATCGAGCGTGCCGACGAGGCCCGTGTAGAACGCACCGAAGTCCGCGTACAGGGCCGAGGCTTCGTCGAAGCGCATCGTGTAGACGCACTCCTTCAGGTCGTCGACGTGCACGGCGAAGAGCGTCACGCCCCACTCCCAGTCGTCGAGCCCCGTCGAACCGGTGATGAGCTGCACCACGCGACCTCGAAAGGTGCGACCGATCGCGCCGTGTTGGCGCATGAGGTTCTCGCGGTCGTCGTAGCCGAGTCCGTACCAGTTGTGCGTCTCGCCGCGGCGCTTGGACATCGGGTAGAAGCAGAACGCGTTCATCCCCTCGGGCGGCAGTGTCGGGTAGAGGCGGGCGTTCAGCATGTCCTCGGGCATGCCGGCCGCGTACTCACTTACTTCCGTGACCGACACGTAACTCTCGGCGACGTGAAAACCCGCGCTCTGCACCTTGGACTGGAACTTCCGCACGTCCCAGAGGTTCTTTCCGAGCACCATGAAACACGCGTCGGCCTTGGCGCCGAGGATGGCGGCCGTCACGACTTGCAGACCCGCTTCGCTCGCGTCGTCGATGGCTTTACGCAACGCGCCCGCGTCGATCTCACGCGCGGGGTGACAGAAGAGGTGCACGACGTTCAGACCGCGCGCAGGACCAAGAGGTGTTGGTGTCGACATGGTCCCATGCTACGGGTAATCATTCGCGACTCACTGGGTCGAGAACGCACGAACCGCGGGGACAAGCCCCGCGGTTCGTGCGTTGAAAACGTTGGAAGACGGCTTAGTAGTCGTCCATCCCGCCGCCGCCGGACATGGCCGACGACTTCTCTTCGGGCTTGTCGACGATGACGCACTCGGTCGTCAAGAACAGTGCCGCGATCGACGCCGCGTTCTGCAGCGCGGAGCGGGTCACCTTGGCCGCGTCGATGACGCCAGCCTTCAACAAGTCCTCGTACTCACCCGTCGCGGCGTTGAGGCCTTCGGTCGGGTTCTTCAAGTGACGTACCTTGTCGACGATGACGCCACCTTCGAGTCCCGCGTTGACGGCGATCTGGTTCAGCGGCGCTTCGACGGCCTTCGCGACCATGCGCGCGCCGGTCTGCTCGTCGCCGACCAACTTCTCGGCGGCTTCGAGGATGCGCGTCTGGCTGCGCAGCAACGCCACGCCACCACCGGGCACGACACCCTCTTCGATGGCGGCTTTCGTCGTCGAGACCGCGTCTTCGATGCGGTGCTTCTTTTCCTTCAGCTCGACTTCGGTCGCGGCGCCCACCTTGATGACGGCCACGCCACCGGACAACTTCGCCAGACGCTCTTGGAGCTTCTCGCGGTCGTAGTCCGACTCGGTGTTCTCGATCTCGGCCTTGATCTGGCTGATGCGACCCTTGATGTCCTCTTCGGAACCGGCGCCTTCGACGATGGTCGTCTCGTCCTTCGTGACGACGACCTTGCGCGCGGTACCGAGCAGCTCCAACGTCGCGGTGTCGAGCTTGAGGCCGATCTCTTCCGAGATGACCGTCGCGCCCGTCAAGATCGCGATGTCTTGGAGCATGGCCTTGCGACGTTCACCGAAGCCCGGGGCCTTCACGGCGACGGACTTGAAGGTGCCACGGATCTTGTTCACGACCAAGGTCGCGAGCGCTTCGCCCTCGACGTCTTCAGCGATGATCAACAGCGGGCGACCCGACTGCATGACCTTCTCGAGGACGGGCAGTACGTCACGCACTGAGGAGATCTTGCCCGAGACGAGCAACACGTACGCGTTCTCGAGGACTGCTTCTTGGCGCTCGACGTCGGTCGCGAAGTACGGCGCGATGTAGCCCTTGTCGAAACGCATACCTTCGACGAGGTCCATGTCCATACCGAAGGACTGGCTCTCTTCGACGGTGATGACGCCGTCCTTACCGACCTTGTCGATCGCGTCAGCGATCATCTGGCCGATCTCGGGGTCCGCCGCGGAGATGGACGCCACTTGGGCGATCTGCTCTTTGGTGTCGGCGGGCCTCGCGAGGTCGTGCAACGACGCGACGGCCGCCTCGACGGCCGCTTCGATGCCCTTCTTCAGTGACATCGGGTTCGCGCCCGCGGCGACGTTCTTCAGTCCTTCGCGGACCATGGCCCAGGCGAGTACGGTCGCCGTCGTGGTGCCGTCACCGGCCACGTCGTCGGTCTTCTTCGCGACTTCCTTCACCAGTTCGGCGCCGATCTTCTCGAAGGGGTCCTCGAGGTCGATGTCCTTGGCGATCGAAACGCCGTCGTTCGTAATGGTGGGTGCTCCCCACTTCTTGTCGAGCACCACGTTGCGGCCCTTCGGCCCGAGGGTGACGCGCACGGCGTCAGCCAATTTGTTCATTCCGCGCTCGAGGGCGCGACGCGCCTCTTCGTCGAAAGCGATCAGTTTCGCCACGGTGATTCCTCCTAGTGCAGGCACCTTTTTGGTGCAAAGCAATATTAGCAGTCTATGACCGAGAGTGCTAAATGAGGACTAACCGCCCGCGACCGCCGGGACCAGGGAGACCGTCTGACCGGCCACGAGCACGGTGTCGAGCCCGTCGAGGAAGCGAACGTCCTCGTCGGCCACGAACACGTTGACGAAGCGACGGATGCCCCCGTTGTCGTCGAGGACGCGCGTCGCGAGTCCGGGGTACGCCCGGTCGACGGCGGCGATGGCCTCTCGAACGGTCGACGCCTCGACGGGGATCTCCCCCACGCCACCCACCAGCGAACGAAGCTGGCCCGGAAGTCGCACGACGACGCTCACGACGCCGCCACCAATTGGTGAAAGCGAAGGGCTTCTTCGGCCGCTTCGAGCGAAGGGCTGATCGTCGAGCTGACCGTGGCGAAATCGGCGATGGCGTCGATGGTCTTCAGCCCGTGACCTGAGATGATGGCGACGATCGACTTCTCGCGGTCAATCGTCTCGCGATTGATCATCTGACGAAGCGACGCGATGGTGACCCCACCCGCGGTCTCGGCGAAGACGCCCTCAGTCCTCGCGAGCAGTTCAATGCACTCGAGGATCTCGTCGTCGGGCACCGAGCCGCAGTCGCCGCCGTTCTCGCGCAGTTCGTCGAGCACGTAGGGCGCGTCGGCGGGATTGCCAATGGCGAGCGAGCGCGCAATGGTGTTCGGTCGCTGGGGCGTGATGAAGTCGGCGCCGCTCGAAAAGGCCGTCGCGATCGGAGAACAACCGGTCGCCTGCGCCCCGAAGAGCACGGGCGCCGCTCCGTCGACGAGACCGAGTTCGATGAACTGTCGAAAGCCCTTCGCCACCTTCGTGAGCTGGCTGCCGGACGCGACGGGCACGACGACCTGGTCGGGCGTGCGCCAGCCGAGCTGCTCGCTGATCTCGAAGGCGAGCGTCTTCGAACCTTCGGAGTAGAAGGGACGCATGTTGATGTTGGCGAAGGCCCAGTCGGGGTGTTCGTCGAGGAGCTCAACGCAGAGTCGGTTGACGTCGTCGTAGTTGCCCTCGACACCGAGCACCGTGCCCCCGAAGATGGCGGTCATGGCGATCTTGGACTTCTCGAGGTCGGCGGGGATGATCGTCACGCTCGGCCAACCAATGAAGGCGGCGTGCGCGGCGACTGACGTGGCGAGGTTGCCCGTCGAGGCGCAGGCTGCCGTTGAAAAGCCGAGGCGTCGGGCACTGGAAAGGGCCACCGAGACGACGCGGTCCTTGAAGGAACCCGTCGGGTTACGGGTGTCGTCCTTCAGCCAGAGCTCGCGAACGCCGAGGACTTCCGCGAGACGAGTAGCGCGGCGAAGCGGCGTCCACCCGGCGCCGAGGTCGACGGGCGCGACGCCCGGATCGGGCAGGAGAGCGCCGTAACGCCAAATGGACGCGGGACCCTCTTGAATGGAGGCACGTGTGACGACGCCACGGGCTGCTTCGAGGTCGTAGGCGACCTCCAGCGGACCGAAGCAGTTGTCGCAGACGTAACGCGCTTCGTCGGGGTAGGAGGTGCCACACTCTCGACATCTGAGACCGGTAGAAAAACTCATAACTCCCTTTTCATCGTTCGGCCTTTGGCACCTGGTGTGAAGGGAAATTCCCGGGTTTCACACTGGTTGTCGCGACTTCTGCGGGGCCGTCCCTCAGTCGCTCTGGATGATGAGTCAATTCTTACTCAAGGAGAGCCCCATGTCAAGTGAGCGCGAAGTCAACGTAACCTCGACGAAATGGCGAACTCCCCCGTGCCCTGGACGCTCGCGAGCGAGGCCTACCGGCTCGAACGCGTAGCCAGTTTGAAGGGCGACACCACCGTCGCGGTCGTCATCCCAGCGAAGAATGAGGCGGCCACCATCGGCGCCGTGCTCGACACGGTGCTCATCCACGACCAGCTCGTCGACGAACTGGTCGTCGTCAACGATCACTCGAGTGATGACACGGCGACAGTCGCCGACCATCACGGCGCTCGCGTCGTGCGACTTGAGGGCTCCACCGGCAAGGGCGCGGCGATGAGCGCCGGCGTCGCCGCGACGTCGTCTCAGATCCTCGTCTTTCTCGACGCTGACGTGCTCAATACCACGGCCGACTACGTCGCGCGACTCATCCAGCCCTTGCTGGAGCGTCCCGCAACCCAACTCGTCAAAGGCTTTTACGAGCGGCCCTTGCACCACATGCCCACCGGGGGCGGGAGGGTCAACGAGCTGACGGCGCGGCCCATCTTGTCCCTGCTCTATCCAGGACTTGGTGAGATTCGCCAACCTCTCGCCGGAGAGACGGCGGCGCGACGCGGCGCGCTCGAAGCGATCACGCTCGAGTCAGACTTCGGCGTGGAGATCGCCATGTTGATCGACATGGCAGAACTCTTCGGCGTACATTCACTCGCTCAAGTCGATCTCGGCATACGTCGTCACCGAAACAAGCCACTCGAAGATCTTCGACCTATGGCCGTTGAAGTACTGCGCGCCGCACTCGAGCGTTACAAAGTTGACGTGCCGAGTGACACGTCGGAGCTATCCGCTCGAGTTGGGACCGAGAATAACGATGACGCCGTCACCTGACGCGCCGGGCACGGGACTACCGCCACCCAAAGGATGCACGACAGCAGCGGTGACGCCGACCGCCTGAGCGACCAAGAGCGCCGCCGCGTGGTCGCCAGGGTTGTAATAGATGATGGTTGCCGCCACGTGCGGGCCGTTCACGGGCGGCAACGTGTCCCAGTTCTGGGTCATGAGTTTCTGGGTGTAACGCGAGGCGAGCGAACCAATCGTCGTGCCGTTCGCCACCTGCACACGGACGTGCGATTTGATCACGCGACCCGAATGCGGCGCCGTCGTACTGGTCGATGAGGAGGCGGCCGTCGTCGTGGTCGTGGGTGTCCCACTCGAGGGGGTCACGGCTCGAACCATGAGGAACGTGGCGCCTACGAAGAGCACCACGATGATGAAGACGACACTGAGTGAAGGTTGGTAGTGCGACCCTGACGCGTGGCCGTCTCGCGATGATGAAGTGGGGTCGCTCATTTCACACACACTAGGACGATTGGAAGCGATTTACTAACCTGAAGAGTTCCAAGCCGGTGTGGCGCAGTCTGGTAGCGCAGGCGATTTGTAATCGTCAGGTCGTGGGTTCGAATCCCTCCACCGGCTCCGACGACGGCGGACGATTTTTCTCCGCCGCCGACGTACTTAAGAAACGAAGACCTCGACCCGCGAGTACTGCGACGCGGTCTTGCCCGTGACCGCACCTTCGCCGGCGGCGGTGATCGCGACACCCCGAACGTTAAGAGCACTCAATTCACTCTTCAAGAAGTTGGCGACGTTCTTGGCTCTCGCGACACTAAGTGATCTATTCAGCGAAGCCACGCCGGTGGCGGCGGTGTAGCCGTACAGCGTCACCTTTGCGTACTTCTTCATCTTGATGGTGGTGGCGAGACGGCGCACCTGAGACTTAAGGCTGGCGTTCAGCGTTGCTGACTTCGCAGAGAAGACGCCGACAGCACCGTAGAGGACGGACGTCGGTGTCTTCTTCCATTGCGCGTAGAGCGTCAGCGACGTCGAGAGCGTGACGCTTTGTCCCGGCGCGTACGACGTACCGGTGCCGTTCGCAGCCGTGTTCCACGACGTCAACGTGTAGCCCGATCGCAAAAGACTCGACGACGTCGGGAGCGTGACCGTTGCACCGACAACTCCACTTAAGGTCGGCGCCGATCCACTTCCGCCATTTGGCGAGACGACAATCTGAAGGTTTTGGGTTTGGCTCCATTGCGCGTAGAGCGTTAGTGCTTGCGTCGGTGAGTACGTCATGCCCGCGATTCCGACAAGTGTTCCGCCCGTAGGCGCGCTGAACCAACCATTGAAGTTCTCATTGCCGTTACTCGCCGACGGCAACGTGATGGGTGACCCTCCAAAGACGAACGTGCTTGACGCTGGGTTGACGGATCCGCCATCTGGCGCAAAGGACACGACGAACTGCAGCGGGATCCACTGCGCGTAAAGGGTGAGGTTCGCACTGAGAACGACCGAGGCGCCTGCCGCGTATGCAGTGCCACTTCCATTTGCGGCGGTGTTCCAACCCGAGAATGTGTACCCCGAGAATGACAGCGCTGAACCAGATGGAATTTGAAGCGTAGAGCCAACAGCGCCGGTCAAAGGTTGGATAGATCCGCCTCCTCCGTTATCCAGGAAACTCGCACTTAAGGACGAAGTCGCTTGCCATATTGCGTAAACCACAGTGTCTGCGCCAAAACCGAAGACAGCTCCATTGGAATATGACGTTCCACTTCCGTCGGATTGTGTGTTCCAATCCAGAAAAGTATGTCCGACGTTGACAAACGCTGGACTGAGATTCGAAAATGTTGTAAGCGCACTAGGTGTGTTTTCAGTTTGGCTCGCGAAAACCGGGTCTGTACCGCTGTCATTCTCATCAAATGTCACCGTGTAGTAAGGATTACTCCAAATGGCGTACAGGAGAAGGGTTCCGCCGAAGTTGTAAGTCGCTCCATTGGAATATGACGTTCCACTTCCGTCGGGTTGTGTGTTCCAATCCAGAAAAGTATGTCCGACGTTGACAAAAGCTGGACTGAGATTCGAAAATGTTGTAAGCGCACTAGGTGTGTTTTCAGTTTGTGACGCATATACGGGGTCAGCACCGTTGTCATTCTGAGCAAAGGTGACCGTGAAATACGGATTGCCAGCCGATGCTGAGGTTGCGACAAAGCCTGAAAAGATCATTGCTGGAAAAAGCAGGAGGCTAAGTCTGCGCCCAAATGAACCGTGTCGCCTCAATCGAAGTTCGCTCATGATGACGATGTCTCCGACTGCGATTCAGAGTTTTTGGACGCAAAGTATCTATTCACGGACGAATCCAGTTCTTGACATCAATACGTTTGAACGTCAAACGCACGTACAGCCACATCAACTCCGATGGGCGGTTCGTACCTCGAAGTCAAAGAATCTCGATCGTCGCGACGTCACGTGATGATGCTGTACGTCACTTCAACCGATTCAAAACTCCATTGAAAGTAGCAAAGGGTTTAACGTGCCCGCATCAAAAATCGGACAACTATGAAGAGGCGCGACGTTGGCGAGCGACTTCGAATGCCGCCACGGAAACGGCGACGCCCGCGTTCAGCGAGCTGATCCGACCAAGCTGTGGTATCGACACAACGGTCGCGCACCGTTTACGCGTCAACGAAGAAAGTCCTTTTTCTTCGCCGCCGACGACGATGGCGACGGGTCCCGATCCGAGGTCCAAGTCGTAGATCGAATCTTTCGACTCGCCCGCGAGACCGACGGTAAGAACGCCTGCGCGATTCAGTTGATCGACGGCCGTCGGGATGCCGCCCACGTCACTGAACGTCAAGTACTCGATGGCGCCGACGGCGGTCTTCGTGACCGTCGGAGAGATACGGGCCGAACGGTGGCGAGGGACGACGACACCCGTCACGCCCGCGCCGTCGGCGCTTCGCAACATCGCACCGAGATTGCGGGGATCGGTCACGCCGTCACAGACGAGCAGGAAGGGCTTCTTCACGGCAAGGAGGTTCTCGAGCGTGACGGTGTCGAGGGGGTCCGCGAGGGCCATGACGCCCTGGTGCCCTTCGGTCTTCGCCTCACGGTCGAGACGCGTCATCGAGATCATCTGCACCGGGACGCGCTGGCGCTGGGCCTCGAACTCAATGGCGTCGAGGACGTCCGAGGCGTCTTGGGCCTCGGCCATGAAGATCTTGTTGACCCTGCGTCGCTTCGCGCGCAAGAGCTCGAGAACGGCGTGGCGACCTTCGACTTGGTCGCCCCCGAGTCCGTCACGGTCACGCGACGGGGCGCGACGCGGGCCACTCGACGGGGCGCCGTAGCGAGTGTTCGGACGTGGGGGGCGCGACGACGCGCCGCGCTTGGGTGCGGGACGCGGGCTCATCGCTGTTCCTCCAGTAGTACGACGGCGTTGGCGGCGATGCCCTCGACGCGACCCAGCGCACCGAGTCCCTCGGCGGTCGTGGCCTTGACCGACACCGTGGCGCCGACGACACTCGAGAGCGCCTCCGACATCGCGGGCATGTACGTCGCGAGCTTTGGACGTTCAGCGATGATCGTCACGTCAGCGGACGCGACGGTGAATCCCTCAGCTGTCACGAGTGCCAGCGTCCTTTCCAGGAGCACTCGCGACGACACGTCGCGAAGCGCTGGATCGGCGTCGGGAAAGTGGCGGCCCAGGTCGCCGAGATTCGCGGCTCCGAGCAGCGCGTCACACAGCGCGTGCGTGGCGACGTCGGCGTCGGAGTGACCCTCGAGACCGGGCGCGTCAGGAACGTGGACGAGGCCCAGCCACAGTTCGCGCTCGCTTGACTCGCTCACGCGATGGACGTCGATGCCTTGGCCAATCCTCACGGGTGGCTCCTTTCAAGCACACTGAGCAGTTCGATGTCGCTGAGCCGGGTGATCTTGAAATTGTGGGGCTCACCGTTGACGACGACGACCCGTGCGCCGAGTGCTTCGACGAGCGCGGCGTCGTCGCTCGCGTCGTCGCCGCTGGCGTGCGCACGATCGAGGACGTCGCGTCGAAAGGCCTGGGGCGTTTGCACGGTGACCAGTTCGTCGCGCGGGACTGTGGTCGTGACGACCGTCTCGTCGCCCTCGACGCGCACTTGCTTCACGGTGTCGGTGAGCGCGAGACCCGGTATTGCCGCGTCCGCACCATTGCGAATTGCGTCGACGACCAAGTGGAAGAGGGCGGCACTGGCGAGAGGCCTCGCGGCGTCGTGCACGATCACGACGTCGGCGTCCAAACAGTGCGCGAGACCCGAGCGAACCGACGCCGCGCGCGTCGCGCCGCCGACGACGACGAGATCGGCGCCTTCGCCGTCACCTTGGTAGCTCTCGGGAACGACGAGCACGACGTGCGAGGCGACGGACCTTGTCGCGCGCACGCTCCGGGCCGCCACCGTCTCACCTTCGAAGATCGAAAACTGTTTAAGGCCGCCAAAGCGAGTGCCTTGGCCTGCGGCGACGACGACGGCCGCGACGGTCATGACTAGGGAAGGACCGAGGCGAGCTTTTCTTCAGCCGCTTCCGTGTCCACGTTGAGGGCGAAGGTCAACTCCGAGACGAGAATCTGACGAGCGCGCGTGAGCATGCGCTTCTCACCCGCGCTGAGACCCTTGTCTTTGTCACGGATCGAGAGGTTTCGCACGACTTCGGCGACTTGGTAGATGTCACCGGAACGGAGCTTCTCGGAGTGGTTCTTGAATCGCCGTGACCAGTTCGTAGGCATGCGCGCTTCCTTCTTTCGAAGGACGGCGAAGACCTCTTCGACCTCTTCGTCGTTGATCACGTCGCGAAGCCCAACGGACTCCGCGTTGGCGACCGGGACCATCAGCACGAGGTCGGTGTAGGCCACTTTGAGCTTCAAGTAGTCCTGCTTGACGTCAAAAGCCGTCATTTTCTCGATCTTTTCCACAGTGCAGGCACCGTGGTGGGGGTAGACGAGACGATCGCCCTTTTTGTACTTTCGCGCAGTCATTACTGGAGACTCTCCTCAGAGGGGGTAACGCCCTCAGATTGGGGCGCTTGGGGGATTAACTATTTTACCAGACTTTTGGTCTTCCGTGACTGGCCGAAACGCTCTCTTTCAGCAGATTAGAGGTCCAAAAGTGGACCGAGCCACGCAACGTTGCGACGCGCCGCGACGAGTACCTCGGCGACGGAGGCGTACTCGTGGTCGGAGAAGTAGGCGGTCGGGGTCCACACGCCTCGGTCCTCAGGGTCTCGACGGAACTCCTCGAAGCCGAACGTGCCCGTCGGTCGAGAGAACACGTCCACGCACCGAGTTCCGTCGAAGGTCTGATGGCTGTCGAGGACAGACCATGCGGGATCGAGTCGCGAGGACATGACCAGGAACTTACACACTCACTGACAGACCGGTTGCGCGGCGTGAATCGCCTCAACCAGTGAGTGACACCTGACGACGGTGACCCCCGCGACGTCCTCCAGTTCGCCCTCGCCGGGGACGATGACCACCGTGGCGCCGAGGCGGGAGGCCTCCCTGACCCGACGCGTGAGACCAGACACGGCGCGAAGCTCCCCCGCGAGACCGACTTCGCCGAGGGCAACCAAGGTCGGGGGGACCGCGAAGCCCTGCACCGCGGACGCCACCGCGAGGGCGAGCGCCACGTCCACACCCGGCTCGTTCGCGGAGAGACCGCCTGCGGTCGCGGCGAAGACGTCGAGGGCGTTCGTGTCCACACCGCAGCGCGATTCGAGGACGGCGAGGAGCAGCGAAAGTCGCTGGGAGGAGACTTGGTAGGCGACGCGACGCGTCGAGCCCGACGCTTGGGCCACCAAGGCCTGGATCTCAACGAGGAAGGAGCGCGAACCGTCGTTGGTGACCGTGAGCACGACGCCGGGCACGTCGAGCTGTGGTCCGCGCAGCGTTCGTGACGCGTCGTTGAGTTCGAGCAGACCCTCGCCCACCATCTCGAAGAGGCCGACCTCACCGGTCGGCCCGAAGCGGTGCTTCTGCGCGCGAAGGAGCCGCAGCGTGCCGTGCCGCTCTCCCTCGATGCGCACGACCGTGTCGACCAGGTGTTCCAGGGCGCGCGGCCCGGCGAGCTCGCCGTCCTTCGTGACGTGGCCAATGAGCAGCAGCGCCGTCCCGGTGGCCTTGGCGGCCGAGCAGAGTCGTTCGGCGGCGTTTCGGATCTGTGGCACCGAACCCACCGCGCTCGTGAGCGAATCGTCACTCATCGCCGAGATGGAGTCCACGACACACAGCGTTCGACGGCGTTCGCGAAGCAGCGCCTCGCCCGAGCGCACGTTCGTCGTGGTGGCGACGTCAAGTCCAGCGGGCACCTCGCCGAAGCGACGGGCGCGTTGGGCGACTTGCGCCGCGGACTCTTCGGAGGCGACCAGCACGACGTCGGCGCCCGCGAGCGCCAACGCGCGCAGTGTCATGAGCGCCAACGTGGACTTGCCCACGCCCGGCTCTCCGTAGAGAAGGGTCGTCGACCCCGCGACGAAACCCCCGCCCAAGACGCGGTCGAGTTCACCGACGCCCGAGGGCGTGACGGCGCTGTCCTCGTCGGCCACGTCGCGAAGTGACGTCGTCACGACGCGCTCGCCGCGAACGGCGCTCTGCGTCGGCACTTCGTCGATCGAGTTCCACTCGTCACAGGTGCCACAGCGCCCCTGCCAGCGTGGCGTGTTCGTGCCGCAACGGCGACAGGTATAGAGCGCGTGGGTTTTCACCCTCGCGACGTTAGATGCTGGCTGTGACTAGGCGTTGAGCGTGGGCTCTTCGAAGTCCACCGACGGCGGCAGTCCTTCGACACCGTCGAAGGTGAGGTACGTGCCCTCATCGCCTTCGGCCGCGTCGACGACAATCGTCTGACCCGCGTGGAACTCCTTGAACAAGATCTTCTCGCTGAGCACGTCTTCGACGTACTGCTGGATCGCTCGGCGTAGTGGTCGCGCGCCCAACTCGGGGTCGTAACCCTTCTCGGCCAGGTACTCCTGGGCCTTCGCGGAGAGCTCGAGACCGAGTCCCTGCAGCGTCAACTGGTCACGCAGACGTGTGATGAACATGTCGGCGATCGTCATGACTTCTTCCTTGGTGAGCTCGTGGAAGACGATCGTGTCGTCGATACGGTTCAAGAACTCCGGACGGAAGTGCGCCTTCAGGGCCTGGTTGACCTTCTCCTTCATGCGCTCGTGCGTGATCGAGTCCGATCCCTTGCCGAAGCCGATCGCGGCCTTGCGAAGGTCCGACGTACCGAGGTTCGAGGTCATGATCAAGATCGTGTTCTTGAAGTCCACGGCGCGACCTTGGGAGTCGGTGAGACGTCCGTCTTCGAGGATCTGCAACAAGGTGTTGAAGACGTCGGGGTGAGCCTTCTCGACTTCGTCGAACAACACGACGGAAAAGGGCTTGCGACGAACGGCTTCGGTCAGTTGACCGCCCTCGTCGTAGCCGACGTAGCCCGGAGGCGAACCAACGAGACGTGAGACCGAGTGCTTCTCCATGTACTCCGACATGTCGAGTTGGATCAGCGCGTCCGCGTCGTCGAAGAGGAACTCCGCCAACGTCTTCGCGAGCTCGGTCTTGCCAACGCCCGTGGGGCCGAGGAAGATGAACGAGCCACCGGGACGCTTGGGGTCCTTCAGACCCGCGCGCGTACGGCGAATGGCGCGACTGAGCGAGTTGACCGCTTCTTCTTGACCAACGACGCGCTTGTGGAGTTCTTCTTCCATGCGCAGCAACTTCGTCGTCTCTTCCTCGGTGAGGCGGTAGACGGGGATGCCCGTCCACACGGCCAACACTTCGGCGATGGTCTCTTCGTCGACGAGGTCGAACGTCTCGCCACCAGAGGCGAGGACGGTCGCGTCGAGCGCGTCCTTCTTCGCCACGAGCTCGCGCTCTTGCTCCTCGAGGGCCTTCGCCTGTTCGATGGCGCCCGAGTCCATGGCGGACTCTTTGTCCTTACGAAGACGGTTGATGTCCTCGTCGAACTTCTTCGCCGCGCTCGGGGTGTCCATGCGGCGGATGCGCAGACGACTGCCGGCCTCGTCGATGAGGTCGATCGCCTTGTCGGGGAGGAACCGGTCCGAGATGTAGCGGTCGGACATGTTCGCCGCGGCGATGAGCGCCTGGTCGGTGATCTTGACCGAGTGGAACTCCTCGTAGACCTCGCGTAGACCCTTCAGAATCTCGATGGTCATCGCCACGGAGGGCTGTTCCACCTTCACGGGTTGGAAACGACGCTCGAGGGCGGCGTCCTTCTCGATGTGCTTGCGGTACTCGTCGATGGTCGTGGCGCCCACGGTCTGCAGCTCGCCTCGGGCCAACATGGGCTTCAAGATCGAGGCCGCGTCGATGGCGCCTTCGGCGGCGCCGGCGCCGACGAGCGTGTGGATCTCGTCAATGAACAAGATGATGTCACCGCGGGTGCGGATCTCCTTCAGTACTTTCTTCAAGCGCTCTTCGAAGTCACCGCGGTAACGAGACCCGGCGACCAACGCGCCGAGGTCGAGGGTGTAGAGCTGCTTGTCGGCCAGCGTGACGGGCACTTGGTTCGCGACGATGCGCTGGGCGAGGCCTTCAACGATGGCGGTCTTGCCGACACCCGGCTCGCCGATCAACACCGGGTTGTTCTTGGTGCGACGTGACAGGACCTGCATCACGCGCTCGACTTCCTTCTCACGTCCGACCAACGGGTCGAGCTTGCCCTCACGGGCGAACTGCGTGAGGTTGCGGCCGAACTGATCGAGGACCGCGGAGCCGCCTTGAGACTCGGGGTCGCTCTTGGAGGAGCCGACGGCGCTCGAGGCGCCCGCCTCCTTGCCGGCCTGGCCGGACATCATCTGGATGACTTGGGTGCGTACGCGCGCCATGTCCGCGCCAAGGTCGTTCAGGACTTGGGCGGCGACGCCCTCGCCCTCACGGACGAGGCCGAGGAGCATGTGCTCGGTGCCGATGTAGGAGTGGCCGAGCTGGAGGGCCTCGCGGAGCGAGAGCTCCAAGACCTTCTTCGCTCGCGGGGTGAAGGGCGGAGAGCCCGGCGAGGGGTTGGTGTTGGCCCCGATGGCCTCTTCCACCTTCTCGCGTACGACGTCAAACGTGACGCCCAGGGCGTCGAGGGCTTTGGCCGCGACGCCTTCACCCTCTCGAATCAGGCCGAGCAGGATGTGCTCGGTGCCAATGAAGGCGTGGTTAAGGTCGCGTGCTTCTTCCTGAGCAAGTACGAGGACTCGCCGGGCACGGTCTGTAAAACGTTCAAACAATGGTCGTCCTTTGTTTCTACTGTTAAAAAGTGTAATGGTGAAAGTGGCTCAATAGGTCGAGCCCCCGGACCACCCAGAACGGCCACCTAGAGTGTTGGGGTGAATCCCCACGAACGACTTGGGCTTACGTCCGTTGAAGGCGACATGGTCAAGTTGGAGGCGCTCCTCGCCGAATCCGTGATCTTCGGCGACACGTACCTGGATTCCGTCACCACGCACCTCATCCACGCCGGCGGAAAGCAGATCCGACCGCTCTTGGCTGTCTCGTGCGCCACCAGCGGGGAACGCGCGGCCACGCGCGACGACCTGCTCGGCGGCGTGTCCCTCGAGCTCTTGCACCTCGCGTCGCTCTACCACGACGACGTCATGGACGAAGCGGTCATCCGACGAAACGTCGACAGCGTGAACGCCCGCTACGGCAACCTCATCGCCATCGTGGCGGGCGACTACCTCATGGCGCGCTCGGCCGGCATCGCGGCCGATCTCGGCGCGGCGTCGGCCAGTCTCATGGCGCGAACGCTCGCGTGGTTGACCCGTGGACAGATCTCCGAAGTGAGAACGGCGTTCTCACTGCAGCGCACCGAAACTGACTACTTCGAAGCCATTGAGGGTAAGACCGCGGCGTTGATGTCCGCGAGCTGTCGCATGGGCACGATGACGGCGAACCTCTCGCGCGAAGAGTCCGAAGCGCTCACGGAGTTCGGTCGGTGCTTCGGCATGGTCTACCAACTCCGCGACGACATCTTGGACTTGACGGCGACCGAGAACCAACTGAGTAAGCCCGTGGGTCAAGACCTCGCCGAAGGCATCTACAACCTGCCGACCATCTACGCGATCAACGATCGCAGCGTGGGCGACGAGCTGCGCCAGTTGCTCGGTCGCCCGCTCGACGACAACGACCGCGAACGCGCGAGGAAACTCGTCGTGGCGACCGACGGCATCGATCGAACGATCCTCGCGGCGACGCGCTTCGTCGAACAGGCCCATGAGGCCCTCGCGGTGGTACCCAGCGCGGGACTGCGCGTCGGCTTCAGTTCGCTCATCACCTCGTTACTCGAGGACCTGCCGAGCACCTAGTCGCGCAGCGGCTTCAACGTCGGGAACGCGATCACCTCACGGATGTTCGCCTCGTCCGCGATCAACATGGCGAGTCGGTCCATGCCGATACCCAGACCCGCCGTCGGTGGGAGTCCCCACTCGAGCGCTTTGATGTAGTCCTCGTCGATGCGCATGGCTTCATCGTCGCCCGCGGCGCCGAGGCGCGCTTGCTCTTCGAAGCGCGTTCGCTGGTCAACGGGATCGTTGAGTTCACTGAAGCCGTTCGAGAGTTCTCTCGTCGCGGCGTAGGACTCGAAGCGTTCCGTGAGTTCCGAGTCACGCGGGTGACGGCGCGACAGGGGCGACACTTCCACCGGGTATTCCGTGACGAACGTCGCGTCCCAGAGCGACGGTTCGCTCGTGACCTCGAAGAGTTCGGCGAGACAACGTCCCGGCCCCCACGCTGGGTTGACCTCGACGTCGCGCTCCTTCAGCAACTCGACGAGGACGGCGAGCGGCGTGTGCACCGAGACGTCGTCGCCCACGGCTTCGCTCGCGAGTTCGGCCATCGAGCGTCGAGCCCACGGGGTCGTGAGCGAGAGTTGTCGTCCCTGGTACTCGATCTCGGTGGTCCCGAGCACGTCCATCGCCACGCCCGCCACGAGCTCCTCGGTGAAAGACATCATGTCCTCGTAGTTCCAGTAGGCCGCGTAGAGCTCGAGCATGGTGAACTCGGGGTTGTGACGAGGACTGAGGCCCTCGTTGCGAAAGACCCGTCCGAGCTCGAAGACGCGCTCGAAGCCCCCGACCACGAGACGCTTCAGCCAGAGTTCGGGGGCGATGCGCAAGAAGAAGTCACTGTCGAGCGCGTTGAAGTGGGTGACGAACGGCCGCGCCACCGCGCCCGTGGGGATCGCGTTCAAGATGGGCGTCTCGACCTCCATGAAGCCCGCCGCCCAACAGCGTTCGCGCACCGAACGGACCATGGCGCTGCGGCGTTGCAACGAGCGTCGCGTCGTCTCGTTGGCCCACAGGTCGGCTTCGCGGTGGCGGTAGCGAAGATCGAAGTCGGCGATGCCGGCCCACTTGTCACCGAAGTTGTGCAGCGCCTCGGCCAGTCGCTCCCACGTGGCCACCTTCACCGAGAGCTCGCCGCGCTTCGTGCGCACCACTTCCCCACTGACGCCCACCCAGTCGCCGAGGTGCAGTTTCGAAAAGGCGTCGAAGTTCTCGGCCACGCCGTCGAGGACGAACAGCTGGATCTCGCCACTCGAATCGCGCATCGTGGCGAACGCCAACTTGCCCTGGCGACGAAGGAGGATGATCCGTCCAGCGACCCGCACGCTCTGTCCGGACTCCTCGCCGTCGGTGAGATACGAGTACGTGTGCTGCAATGCGGCGGCGTACGCGTCGTGGGCGAACTTGTAGGGCGTGGTCACGTGCTCTCTTTCGAATGATTCCTTTCATGAACGATACGCAATCCGTGCAGGGTCAACCACGGCTCGACGACGCGCACGTGTTTGGTGATGGGCGCGATCAAACTCGCGAGCCCGCCGGTCCCGATCACCGTCGCCTCGCCGATCTCGTCGAGGATGCGCTCCACCAGTCCGTCCACCTGGGCCGCGAAGCCGTAGAGGACGCCACTTTGAATGGACTCCGCGGTGGAGCGACCGATCACCGAGCGCGGGCGCACCAGTTCCACGGAGCGAAGCGCGGCGGCGTGGGTGTAGAGCGCTTCGAGCGAGATCGCGACGCCGGGTGCAATGGCGCCGCCCAGGTACTCACCCTTCTCGCTGATGACGTCGAAGACGGTCGCGGTGCCCATGTCGACGACGATCGAGGCGCCGGGATAGAGGTCGAAGGCACCGACGGCGTCCGCGACGCGGTCCGCGCCCACTTCACGGGGATTCTCGTAGAGGATCGGCATGCCGGACTTCGTGCCCGGACCGAGCACCGTCAGCTCAACGTCAGAGAACCAGCGTTTCGCCATGCGACGAAGCTGCGACGTGACGGCCGGCGCGGAGGAACAGATCTCGATCGCGGTGACGGTCGCTCGAAGGTCCAACCCTTCGAGGTCGAGCAGTTGGGTCAACATGATGGCGTGCTCGTCGGGCGTGCGCTCGGTGACCGTCGAAGTGCGCCAGTGGTACGCGAGACCGCGCTCGCCACTCGCGCGCGCGAAACCAATCGCGTCCGGCACGTCCGGCCCGACGTCACCGAAGAGACCGATCAGCGTCTCGGTGTTACCTACGTCCATCGCTAAGAGCACGCGTCACCTTCCCACTACCTCGACGGGTCCGTTGTCGATCACACGTATTCCTTCGACGAACCCGGCCACCAGCGCACGATGCTCACCGGTCTCGTTCTCCCGTGAGGGTACCAAGGTCGCGGGATCGACGACCTCGGCGTAGGCGACCTCGACGCCGGAACTTTGGAGAATCTCGCGCAGCACGGCGCGTTGCTCGTCGGCACTGCGCGCTTCGTCGGCGACGGCACGCAGTGCTCGCGAGAGTCCGAACGCCTGGCGCCGTCCCTCGGGTGTCAGCAGTACGTTGCGACTCGAGAGCGCGAGGCCGTCGTCGTCGCGGATGATGGGTTGACCCACTACCTCCACGTCGAAGGCGAGGTCGCGAACCATCTGGCGGATCACGGCGAGTTGTTGGAAGTCCTTCTCACCGAAGTACGCGCGACACGGTCCCGTGATCACGAAGAGCTTCGCCACGACACTCGCGACCCCGTCAAAGTGTCCCGGGCGTCCCTCGCCTTCGAACACGTCAGCGAAGCGGCCGAGGGTCACCGTCGTCGGCGTTGCTCGCGGGTAGTCGGGCCACATCGCCTCGAGCGTGGGTGAGATGAGACAGTCGACGCCAGCGTCGAACGCGAGGTGGCGATCTGACTCGGGCGTGCGAGGGTACTGCTCGAGATCGCTGGCGTCATCGAATTGACGGGGGTTGACGAAGATCGTCGCAACGACGACGTCGCTCGTCGCTTTCGCCGCGCGAAAGAGCGACTCGTGGCCTTCGTGCAACGCGCCCATTGTCGGCACGAGGCCGACGCGCAGACCCTTCGCGCGTTGATCGCTCGCGAACGACCGCCACTCCTCGACGTCACTCAGTTCGAGCACGTTAGTGGTGCGAGGTCAAACGTCGCTGCTCGGCGAGCTCGAACGCAGCGTTCGCCATCGCGACGTACGTCGAACGCTGCGACGAAGGGATGGCCGCCAGGTGCGCGTCGATGGTGGCCATGTCGGCGCGCGACGCCGGACCCGTCAGCGCGCGACTGACACCCATGAGCGCGACGTCCGCGAGTGCTTGCTCGCTAAGGGGAAGGAAGTCCTCGAGCGTGAGGCCGGCCGACTCGGCAAGGATCTGCACGTGTCCCATCAACGCGACGAGGTGGTTCGCGGCGACAGTCGCCGTCGCGTGGTAGATCGCTCGCTGATCGTCCGTCAACCGCAGCGCACGACCCTTCAGCGAGGCGACGACGAGAGTGATGAGGTCGTCACCCGCGACGCTGTAGAGGGCACCGAGCAGACGAGGCGCGCCAAGTTCGGGCGTCGGCAACGCGGCCAGAGGGTGCATCAAGCCGACGCGGGCGTGCGCACTCAACTCGTCGAGCCCGCGCGAACCGGCGACGTGCGCCACGACGTAGTCGTCACTCGGCGTCAGTCCGTCCGACACCGCGCGGATCGCGTCGTCCGGCACGCAAAGGAGAATCAGGTCGGGCGCTCCCACCTGGTCGAGTCCGTCGTGGTGCACGAGGCGAACCTCGTGACCGACGCCTCGAAGGGCCGAGGCGAACGACGAACCGGCCCTACCGGTACCGACGATGGTGATGTTCATGAGGGCTCCATTTCCGTTCCAGCCCCCGAGGGGTGCCGTTCGGTATTAGCGCAATGATTCGAGTGTACCGAGTTCGCGGATCCGCCCTGCGCTGGCCGCGATCTGGGCTTCGCTCACCAGTCCCGGCGCCAATTCGCGCAGGGGCACGAGCACGAAGGCTCGTTCGTACAGTCGCGGGTGCGGCACGATGACCTCGGGGTCGTCACTCACCTCGTTACCGACGATCAAGACGTCCACGTCGAGGGTTCGTGGACCCCACCGGGTGTCGCGCGCGCGCTGACGCGACTCTTCAGCGGCGCGGGCCCGGCCGATCAGCGCGCGAGGCGACGCGTTCGTCTCGAGCTCGATCACCATGTTCCAAAAGTCATCTTGAGGAACGCCGCCGACCGGTTCGGTCTCGTAGACGTGAGAGAGGCGATAGGGATCGCCACCCGCGATCAACGGAATCGCGGCCTCGAAGTGGGCCTTGCGATCGCCGACGTTCGACCCGAGTGAGAGGTACGCGAAGCGCACTAGGGACGTTGGACGGTGCAGCGCACGCCGACCGTGGCGACGTCTTCGGCGACGGGCGGGCGAAGCTTGCGCACGGCCACGGTCACCGACGAGATGGCGGAGTCGAGGGCGAGCACTTCGTGCGCCACGCGGTACGCCAAGGTTTCGAGGAGCAGGAAGGCACCGTCGTGCGCGACCCTGGTGGCGAGAGTCAGGACCCTCGCGTAGTCCGTCGTCGCCGTGATGTCGTCGTTGATGGCTGCTTCTTCGAAGGGGCGAACCACGTCGACGTCGAACGCCAAGGGTTGGGGACGATCACGTTCTTCACGCAGTACGCCCACCACCGCGGCACAACGCAACTCGCGCAGTTCAATGACGTCACTCACGCAGGTCCTCGGGGAGATCGAAGAGCACCGAGCGTCCGTCGGGGCCGATGGATCGCTTGAAGAGTCGTTCGACGAGCGCGATCGACGCGGGCACCGTGGCGACCTTCTGCGACCAGACGAGGTAGCCCGCCACGACACCCAACAGTCGGTCGGACACTTCGTCGCTGTGCAGCAAGACGGTCGTGTTCACCGACATCGAGTTCGCCATGTCGAGATAACACGCCTCCAAGACTTCCTTCTGTTGGGGACCGCCGCGCAGCGCGTAGTGACTGGCCGTGAGTCCGTGCTCGAAGTAGGCGCTCATGTTCTGCATGACCGGAAGGATCGAAATCACCCGACCGAAGCCCTGATGCTTCAGCCAAAGCAACTCTTCGTCGCGCCGGACTTGGCGGTGCACGGTCGTCGAACCACCGGGACGCTCGGAGACCGCAAGAATGCCTTTGTAGACCCACGTGAAGCCGCGCGGCTCGATGCCCGCCGCCCACTTACCTCTCACGACGTCACGGCCTCAAGTGGA
>DASZHK010000044.1:0-6086 GCA_035937905.1 Acidimicrobiales bacterium | reverse complement strand
CGACGAGCACTGGGCAGTGCGAGTAGTGCACGCACTGCGTCGATACCGAACCCATCAAGAGTCCGAGGAAGCCGCCCTGTCCTCTCGAACCGACCACGAGCAACGTGGCACCCCGACTGGCTTCGATCAGTACTTCGGAGGGATTGCCCGGCACGCCCAACCATTCGACGTCGAGGCCCTCCGTAGAGGGGGCAGACGCCTTAATCTCTTCGAGGAAGGCCTTCGCGTCACCTTCGACTTGCTCGTAGTAGTCCTTGCCGGTGGAACCCGTCACCCCTGACGCCATCACCGTGTACGCGTACGTGACGTGCAGGGCAGCGTGTCGAAGTTGAGCCTCTTCTATCGCGAACTCAAGTGCGTTGGCGGCGAGCATTGAACCGTCGACACCGACCACGACGCGCGGTGTTGAAGAAGTGTCGGTCATGAGGCTTCGCCTCCTTGGGGATCGTGCAGCGCGAACGTAGCTTGGTGCCGCAACTTAGTGCCCCTGTCCCGTCTTGGTCGCAAAGTCCTCGGTGACGAGGGTGGGTGAGTTACGAGTGAGTGTCTCGCCTCGAAAGAACGCGGGTCGGACGGCTTGCATCGTGAGCATGAGGATCAATCCAATGAGCAGCACGCCCACGTCGAGGATGAAGGTCCCGCCAAATTGATGGCCGAAGATGGTCATGGTGGTGTAGCTGTTCACCGGGTTCCAGTAGTACCAGAACGACCACCCGAGGATGAAGTACAAGATGAGACCGCCGATCAGAGGCAAGACACCTTGGATGAAGAAGTTATGGACATTCGCGGTCAACGTCTTGCGGTAGTACCACACGCACGAGAATCCCGTAAGTCCGTAGTAGAACGCGATCATCACGCCGAGCGCCGACACCGAGTCGGAGATGACGTTTCCGGCGGAGAGGAAGTTCATCACCGCGTACAGCGCGATCGAAACCAATCCGAAAGTGACGGTTGAGACGGTCGGCGTAAGGAAGCGCTTGTGCATCTTCGAGAACACTTGAGGAATCGCCTTATGTACCGACATTGACAACGCCGTTCGCGCGGTAGGCAAGATCGTCGTCTGTGTTGAGGCAGCCGCCGAAGAGAGGACCATCAACAACAAAAGGTGGTCAAGGATCGAGGCGAAGGTCGAGTGTCCGAAGATCGCCGGACCGAGGATTGAGAGCACGTCGTTGGCGTGGGCCGAGTTTCCAAGTCCGATGCCCGACGATCCAATGCCGGAAAACGACTCCACGGCGATTATCACCATTGCGTAGGTGCCGAGCAGGATGAACGTCGAGATGACGCCCGCCTTACCGGGCACCGTCTCGGCGTCTTTCGTCTCTTCGTTGAGATTGAGCGCCGTGTCCCAGCCCCAATAGATGAAGAGCATGTCCGCGAGTCCAACGACGAAGCTACTGAAGTGCTTGATCTTGAAGGGATCGAACCAGGCGGCGGAGGGTACGAGGTGGCCGACAGGAGCACTGCCGTTACCCACCCGCACGAGCGCCCACACCGACAGGACCGTCAACATGGTGAGTTCAATGCCCAGCAGCGCCTTTTGAAAATTGGCAGAGATCTCAATGCCGACGTAACAGATCCAGGTCATCGCGACGATCCACGCAATTCCGATGGTGAGGACCCAGGGACTGGTGGCGTTGTTGCCAATACTGCTCGAGTTGAAGAGATCGAAGACGTACTGACCCGCGATTTGAGCGAGGCTCGCCATGACGATGATGTCCGCCGCGATGACGCCCCAGCCACCCATCCATCCCACGCGCGGGTTGAACGCTCTTGTCGCCCACGTGAACGACGCGCCACAGTCGGGGTCGGCCTTGTTCATCTGTTGGAAGGCGATCGAGATAAACCACATCGGGAAGAAGGCGAGGATGGTGACGACGGGCGCCTGAAGGCCGATCGCCACGACGACAAAGCCGAGCGTCGCCGCCATGCTGTACGCGGGGGCAGTCGAGGCGACGGCGATGACGATGCTGGAGATGAGGCCCAACGCGCCCGTCTTCAGGCCCTTCTCTGGTGCCCTGTTTGCGGGCTCAACGATTACGACCACACTGCCCTCCGAAGTCACTATCTACGAGCGCTGCTGTTCACGTCTTGATCAAAACCTGGAGCCACTATTGCACGTCCGACACCGACGCGCACCGATTTCCGATTGAAGTCGCTCACTTCGCGAATGAGTCTGCGGCCGTCACAGTGAACCACGTTGATCTCACCGAGGAATAGGTCTCGCACGTGTTGCCGTGCGCCCCACGAACGGTCAACCGACGTCGGCATCGCGGGTGAAATTATGCTCGCGACGGTCCTTCGAATGTGCCCGTAGTGGAGTTAGTGAGTTGGCGGCGTCGGTCCGGCGGACGCGCGCTCGAGAGCGTCGGTGAACTTCAACTCGTAGGGGCCGAGTTGGGTGAGGAGCCACGTCACGCCCGCGTCGGCCCATTCGTTGGGATCGTCGCCTTCGGCGCCGAGCACCACGATGTCGAAGTTCTCGAGGTCAGCACCGGCAGTGGCCAACTGATCTTTCAGCGAACGTACGTCAGATGGACTCGTCATCTGGATGACGACGACACCTTGGTACTTGGCCGCGCGGCGAATCGGCGCCGGGTTCGGCCATCGAGCGGCCAACCAAATGGGAATACCAGTTGGACGCTCCGCGACGGGGAGGAAGTTGACCCCGTCCGCGCGATAAAACTCGCCCACGTGGTGCACCTCGTCTCCCGAGAGAAGACCCGTCAGTACGTCAAGACCTTCACTCAGCGCACGGCCGCGAGACGGCGCGTCAGTGATCTCACCGAAAGAAGAGAGTTCTCCCTTTCCACCGTCATCGCCAATACCGAACCCGAGGACGAGACGACCGTGCGACAACAAGTCCAGCGTCACGGCTTGTCGCGCGACGACGGCCGGTCGGCGCCGGATGAGGGGCGTCACCATTGGCCCCAATTGCATCGTCGACGTGGCCACGGCGATCGCAGCGAGACACACGTAGGGATCGAGGATGTCGCGAACGGGTGGCGCGTAGAGCAGGTGGTCCCAGACGAAGAACCCGTCCCACCCTGACGACTCGGCCGCTACGGCAACTTCGACGAGTTGGTCGGGGTGGGCGAGTCCGTCGAAGGCCGGAAGAAACAGTCCGTGACGCATTCTCTACTCGCCTTCATTTCGTACGTGCACGTGCACCGCGGCAACATTGTTGGACTCGACGCAGCTACGTTCACCAATTTTTTCGGTGTTTGGATTCACAAGAACACGATACGGTTCTTCGAGATGTGCGCGCGAGCGCAAAACTGAGCGAGAGCCCCGTGGCGCCGCCGATCATCGACGCACGATCGCGAACTGAACGAGCGAGTCGTGCGTAGTGGACGGAGCCTCGTCGCGTTTTGACGGTCGGACATGCCGAGGTCGAAGCGAGTCGTATTTTCTCGATCGTCAGCGATCGACCGAGCTTTTCTTCGGCCCCATGTCCATGCCATTGTTCGTCGACGGACACGCGACGAGGAGGCGTGAGCAAAAATAGCGCTCTTGATAAGGAACTTCACTCTTTAAAATATTCTGCGGATTTGAAGTCACGGTGGAGGTCGTCGGTCGTAAAGTAGTTGCGTGATGAAAACAACTTCTTCGAAAGGCTCTGCCGCGCCCTCGAACGAAGAGCTTGATCTGGTCGCCGCCAGTCTCCAGGTCTTGGCGAGGGCCTTTAATCAAGCCCGTACCCACGAGCAACTCCTCCAAGAGGCCGGCGTTCGACTCGATCGCGCCGGTTCGGCGCTCCTCTACAAGCTTTACCTCCACACCGACGGTTCGTTCCGTGTCTCAGAACTCGCGGAGCGTCTCGGCATTGACGCGCCCGCGGTGACGCGCAAGGTTCAACAGCTGGAACGTCTTGGATTCGTCGCGCGCGACGCTGACCCCGAGGACAAGCGAGCCACCCGCATCCGCCTGACGAGTTCGGGTGAAGAGACGCTGCAACTCGTCCTCGCGGCACACAAGAGGCGACTGGCCCGACTGTTCGCGGATTGGACCGCCGAAGATCTTCGAAGTTTTGCGTCATCGATGAGCAGATTTGCCGAAGTACTGACTAAGGATATGGAGAACGACCGTGACTGATGATCTACAAAGTGCCGTCCAGGCACCCGAGGAACACGAGTTCTCGAAGGACGAGCATCGAAAGATCCTCGTCATCCTCTTCGCGCTCATGTTGGGCATGTTCTTGGCCGCCCTCGACCAGACCATCGTCGCGACAGCGCTCCCTACGATCGCCGGAGACCTCAAAGGGCTCAATCACCTGTCGTGGGTGGTCACCGCGTACTTAATCACCTCCACTATCTCTCTTCCCCTGTGGGGCAAGTTCGGCGACCTCTACGGACGCAAGAACTTCTACCAAATCGCGATCATCATCTTCTTAGTTGGCTCGATGCTGTCAGGGCTCTCGCAAAACATGCTCGAACTCATCGCCTGTCGTGCCATTCAGGGTGCGGGCGCGGGTGGTTTGATGGTCGGCTCGCAAGCGATCATCGGCGACGTCATCCCGCCCCGTCAACGTGGCCGCTACATGGGCTACTTCGGCGCCGTCTTTGGTCTTTCGAGCATCCTCGGTCCCCTCGCGGGTGGTTGGTTCACCCAGCACGCGTCATGGCGTTGGATCTTCTACATCAACGTACCGATCGGCGTCATCGCCATGGTCGCGATTGCACTGGTCCTTCACATCCCAAGCAATCGGGTCCATCACAAAGTGGACTGGTGGGGCACGGCCTTCCTTTCAACGGGTGTCGTGGGACTGATCCTCTTGACTACCTGGGGCGGCCAGCAGTACGCCTGGGGCTCTTGGACGATCATCGGTCTCGGCGTACTGAGCGCGATCCTGCTCGTCGGCTTCTTGTTCATCGAAGCGAAGGTCTCGGAACCGATCATTCCCCTCAACCTCTTTCGCAATCGGACGTTCAACGCCGCTTCCGGCGTCAGTTTCGTCATTGGCTTCACGATGTTCGGTTCGATCGTGTACTTGCCCCTCTACCTCCAAATAGTGCACGGCGCCTCACCCACCCTGTCCGGTCTCGAGCTGTTGCCCATGGTCGGCGGCATGCTCATCACGTTCATCTTGAGCGGGCAACTCGTCTCACGTACGGGTCGCTACAAGATCTTCCCGATCCTCGGCTCGGCGGTGTTGACCATTGGACTGGTGTTCTTGACTCGTTTGGGTTCGCACACGTCGTTCTCGTACGCCGCCATCGACATGTTCATTGTGGGACTTGGACTCGGACTCGTCATGCAGATACTCGTCGTCGCCGTGCAGAACGCGGTTCCCCACTCCCAACTCGGCACCGCCACCGCGACCGCGACGTTCTTTCGAACCATTGGCGGTGCCTTTGGTGTTGCGGTGCTGGGTGCGGTCTTCAACACTCGTCTCCTCGGCCAACTCCGATCAACCGGCTCACCGGCGTTACTGAAGTTGTTGAAAGGCGGGAACATCGCGGAGAACCCGGCTCAGATTCACAAGTTGCCACTTGCCGAACGGACGATCGTGGTCAACGCCTTCAGTCACACACTGCAGACCGTCTTCATCGTCGCCGTGCCGTTTGCCGTCGTGGCGTTCGTCGTGAGTTGGTTCTTGAAGGAGATCCCGCTACGCCAGAAAGCCCACGTGTCCCCCGCCGACGGCGACTCGGTGTTGGCCTTTGACGCGCCGGGAGAGTTCCCCGGTATTTGACGAGTCATTGACGAGACGAGCGTCGATGGTCAGTTTGTCGTCGGCACTCGTCTCTCAACGAGTGGGCAACACGGCGAGTGCGCTCTCCACACGATGAAGGGCCTCTCGCGATCGAGCCCCCCACCAGAAGAGATCTTTGCCGTCAATGAACACGGTCGGCGCCACCGTTTCGAGTTCACCAAGTTGTCGCTTCGAGAACGGGTACGGCTCGCTCGGTGCGAGCACCACGTCCGCGCCCATCGTGGCGACGTTCTCCAGTTCCACCTCTGGGTACGTGTCGCCGAGCGCGAAGACGTTCGCGACACCGAGGTGCGCCAAGAACGACGTCCCGTACGTGGGTGCTCCAAGAGCGATGTACGGACGGCGCCAAATGGGGATGAAAGCTCGTGCG
>DASZHK010000043.1:0-7124 GCA_035937905.1 Acidimicrobiales bacterium | reverse complement strand
TCATGTGCGTGAGGAGATGATGCACGCGCACCGGTTCGCTCGCGGCGACCGTCTCGTGGCTCGACGACGTACCGGCCTGCCACACGCGAGGTTCCTTCAACGAGTCGATCCACTGGCCCACGTCGTCGATGAGATCGAAATGACCTTCCTCGTAGAGCATCATCACGGCGACCGCGACGATGGGTTTCGTCATGGAGTAGATGCGCCACATCGTGTCGTCGGTGACGTCGAGCTCCTTCTCACGGTCCCGGTGTCCGCCCTTGTCGCTCCAGACGAGCTGACCGCCGCGCGAGATCGTGGCGAGCCAGCCGGCGAGGCGACGATTGTCGACGTAGGCGTCGAAGGCCGGCTTGATGCGCGCGAGGCGCTCGGAGGAAAAACCAAAGGCCGAGGGTTCAACGGCGATCTCGAGTGACGACATGGTCACCTCACTTTCTTAAGCGAGGTTACGTCGGAGCGTCGAGTGTTAGGAGCGCTCGAGGTTTCGCCGCAGGACGTCGAGCGCGCTGATGGCGCTGTACGCGCGCACGCGCGGACGATCACCCGGTAGTCGTAGCGCCACGTTCTCGACGCGATCACCGAGGTCGATCCCCACGAACACCGTGCCCGCGACCTGACCGTCTTGCTCTTCGGGACCGGCGACACCGGTCACGCTGAGGCCCACGTCCGCGCCGAGGAGTTTTCGCACGCCTGACGCCATCGCTTCGGCGGCCTCGGCGCTCACGACCGGCCCCTCGGGCACGCCGAGCACGTCGAACTTCACTTGGGAGGCGTAACTCACGACGCCCCCGCGAAACCACTTAGAGGCCCCCGCCACGTTGACGAGACGACTGGCGATGAGACCGCCGGTGAGTGACTCGGCGACGGCCAGCGTCAGACCACGCGCGAGCAGTAGCTTCGCGACGACGTCCTCCATCGTCTCGTCGTCGGCGCCAAAGATGATGTCGCCGAGTCGCTCCTCGATCAACGCGCGAACCGTTCGTTCTTCGTTCGCCAAGAGCGACTGCGCGTCAGCGTCGTCGTCACCACGCGCCGTGATGCGAACCTTGATACCTTCGATGCCCGAGGCGAGAAAGGCGATCGTGACGCGCTCGTCGTTCGCCAACGCGTCGAAGCGTTCGGCGACGGCTTCGGCGAGGGCGGACTCGCTGGCGCCCCACGTGCGAAGCACCCGACTCTGGATGACCGCGGTCTCGCCGGCGTCACGTTGACGTTGAAGCAGGTCGGGCAGGATCGAGCGCTCGAACATCTCGCTCATCTCGTAGGGCACGCCGGGCACCGCGTAGACGACCTTCTGTCCGACGTTGCAGATGAGACCGGGCGCCGTGCCACGAGATTGCGAGATGATCGTCGCGCCGCGCGGCACGTCGGCCTGCAACAGATTGTTCTCAGGCATCACGCGTCCGCGCGACTCGAACATCGCTCGAATGGTCGCCACCAGCGCCTCGTCGCGATCGAGGGGCACGTTCATCACCTCGGCGAGTGCCGCGCGCGTGATGTCGTCCTGAGTCGGACCGAGCCCGCCACAGACGATCATCGCGTCACTGCGCGCGAGCGCGGTGCGAAACGCCAGCACGATGCGTTCGTGGTTGTCACCGACGTGTTGGTGAAAGTGCGAGGAGATGCCGTTCGCGGCGAGCTGTTCGCCGAGCCACTGAGAGTTGGTATCGGGAATCTGTCCGAGGAGAAGCTCGGTACCAACAGCTACGATCTCAACTCGCACGCGCGACCACACGCTTTCCTACGGCGTAGTACTGCCATCCGGTGTAGAGCGTCAGCACGACGGCCAACCAGATCGTCACGAAGGCGAACGCGGGGTGATGGCCAGTGATGGGCAAGACGCAAAAGCCAATGGCCCAGTCCTGCACGAAGGTCTTCCACTTGGCCAATCGACTCGCGGGTATCGACGTACCGTGTCGTGCGGCGCGCGCCCGGTAGACGCTCATCCAGATCTCTCGCAGCGTGATGATGACCGCGGGCACGACAAAGAACTTGATCCCGTGCGGGCGTGAGACGATGATGGCGTAGAGCCCGCCGAGGACGATCACCTTGTCGGCGAAGGGGTCGAGGAACGCGCCCGACGTCGTCGTGCCGTGACGGCGCGCGACGATACCGTCGAAGTAGTCAGACGCCGCAACGGAGAGACCGACGATGGTCGTCCACCACGAGATGCGATTGAAGACGATCAGGTAGATGAAGAAGGGCGCGACGACGATGCGAAACGCCGTCATCATGTTGGCGGGCGTCATCAGCGCCGTGGGGCCGTAGGTACGCTCCGCACTCACAGCGCGACCGCCTCAAGATCCGTTCCGTGGCTCGCCACGATCTCACATTCCACCATCGAACCCACGATAAGTGAGGGATCGACCATGATGACGCCATCGATCTCGGGGCATTCGCGCACGCTTCGCCCGACGCCTGGTGAGTCGACGAGGATCTGTTGGCGAGTGCCGACGAGTTCGTCACGCTTCTTCGCCGTGATGGTGTCCTGGAGCTCGGAGACTTCACGAAGTCGCTCAAGCGCGAGATCGTGCTCGACGGGTTCGTCGAGGTCGTTGGCGTAGGTTCCCACTTCCGACGAGAACGTGAAGAAGCCGGCCCAGTCCAGTTGGGCGGCCTCGATGAACTCGAGCAGCACGCGCTGGTCGTCTTCGGTCTCGCCGGGGTAGCCCAGGATGAAGGAGGAGCGGAACGTCGCGTCGGGTTCGACGGCGCGTATCGCCTCGATACGTTCGAGGAATCGCGTCCCGTCACCCCAGCGACGCATCCCTCGCAGTAACGGTCTCGACGCGTGCTGCAAGGAAAGGTCGAAGTACGGAACACCTGTCGAGAGAATCGTCTCGATGAGACCCTGCGTGAGGCCTGACGGGTACAGATACAGCAGTCGAACGCGGTCGACCTCTTCACTGAGCGTCTTCGTGAGTTCGATCAACGGTTGGGTGCCACCGGTGTCAAGAACTTCGAGCGCTTCCCCGCGTCCGCCTCGACGTCGGTCGTGTCCCCAACTCGCAAGGTCCTGGGCGATCAGGACGAGTTCACGCACGCCACCCTCGACGAGGGCGCGCGCCTCGCTCAAGATCTCGTCGGTCGAACGCGAACGCTGGTCACCACGGAAGGTCGGGATGGCGCAGAAGCCGCATCGTCGATCACAGCCCTCGGCGATCTTCACGTAGGCCCACGGTGCGGTCGCCTTCGGGCGCGGAAGGTTCAAGAGGTCGAACGACGACGTCGGTCGCTGACGAAGCGAGACTGGCGTCGAGGGCAGCACGGCCGTGAGACTCTCGCCGAATCCCGCGACCAGGTCCACTTCGGGCAGCGCCGCCGCGAGTTCGTCGCCGTAGCGCTCGGCCATACAACCCGTCACGACGAGACGCGCGCCGTCCAACTTGCGATCGGCCAGGTCGAGGACGGCTTCGATGGACTCTTCGCGAGCCGCTTCGATGAAGGCGCAGGTGTTCGCTACGACGAGATCGGCGTCGTCGGGACTCGTCGCGACGAGGTAGCCCTGGGACTCTAAGAGTCCGGCCAACTTGTCGGAGTCCACGTGGTTCTTGGGACAGCCGAGCGTCTCGATCCAGTACCGCACCACAACTCCTTCACGTAGCAACACCGAGCGCGGCGCGCTCGGTGTGTAGTGGCGGAGAGGGAGGGATTTGAACCCTCGGGCCCACTTTCGCAGGCCGCATTCTTAGCAGGAATGTGGTTTAAACCGAACTCACCCACCTCTCCCTTGGAGAAGCCTACTAAAGAGTGCTGCGTTCGCGCGAGCGAGATTACCTTGCGCGACGTATCGAATCGAGTGACGCGCACCTCGAGATTGTGACGAGGTCAAGGATTACACTGACTGACACTGTGGCGCGACGTCGCGTCAAGGAGGGATGGCTATGCGCAGCGTTCGACTCGCTCTCGCTGGGGTACTTGGCGCTTCACTACTGACGGGTTTGTCCCTCTCGTCGGGCCTCAGCGCGCAAGCGGCCAGTACGGCGAGCTCACTCACCACGTGCAAGACCACGATCGCTGCCCAAGAGCACACCAAGGGGAAGCTCACGGTCGCCACCGACAACCCCGTCTACACGCCATGGTTCATCAACAACACGCCCTCGAACGACAAGGGCTACGAGTCGGCCGTGGCGTACGCCATTGCGGCGCAGTTGGGCGTGTCGAAGAAGAACGTCGTGTGGGTGAAAGAACCCTTTGATTCCAGCTACACCCCCGGACCCAAGTCCTTCGACTTCGACATCAACGAGATCTCCTACACGGCCGCGCGCGCGAAGGCCATCACGTTCTCTACGAGCTACTACGACGTGCAGCAGTCCATCGTCGCGCTGAAGACGGACGCCATCGTGAAGAAGCACACGCCCCAGGAACTAAAGAGCTACCAGTACGGCGACCAGATCGGTACCACGGGTCTCGCGTACATCAACGACAACATCAAGCCCACCAAGCCAGCGCGCGTCTACTCGACCCTCGACCAAGCGGTGCTGGCGCTGAAGCTCGGCCAGATCGACGCGATCGTGATCGACACCCCGACGGGTCAGTACATGGCGTCGTCACAGATCGTCGTGAAGAAGAAGCTCTTGGCGACGCAGGTTGGACAGTTCCCGAGCGTGGGTGAGCACTACGGGCTGCTCTTGAGCAAGGGCAACCCGCTCGCGTCCTGCGTCAACGTTGCGTTGACGGCGATGAAGGCCAACGGCTCACTCGCCGCGCTGCAACAGAAGTGGCTCGGCATCTACACCAGCGTGCCACTCATTCAGCCCTAGACGTCGTGTCGCTTGACCCCGACGTGCTCGCGTCGGAAGAGACGCCGTACCTCTTCGCCTCGAAGCGAAGTCGGCTCCTCGTCGGTCGTCGTGGTGTCGTCGCGAGCACGATTTCTACGCTCGTCATCCTCGGGATCATCGTCGCGGTGCTGTTCGCTGCACCAGGGGGTGCCGCGTTTCGCTACTACTTCTTTGACCCCCACTCAATGTGGGTCTCGTGGGTCGGGAATCCGAAACTCGGCATCGAAGCCATTCGTAGCGGACTCCTCACGAACGTCTGGATGTTCCTCGTGAGTGAAGTACTCGTTCTCTTCATCGGCTTGGCGCTCGCCTGGACCCGGATGAGTCAGTCGCCCGTCTTGTTGCCCTTTCGTATCCTCGTCACCGCCTACACCGACGTCTTTCGCGGCATTCCGCTGCTGCTCGTCGTCTTCATCGTCGGGTACGGACTGCCGTCACTGCAGTTCGGTTTCGTGTCGAATCTGTCTCTTGCGACGTACGGCGTCATCGCGCTTACCTTGACCTACAGCGCCTACGTGGCCGAGGTGTTTCGCGCCGGCATCCTCTCGGTTCCAAACGGTCAGTTACTCGCCGCCCGGTCACTCGGTCTCACGCACGCCACGACGATGCGTCGTGTGACGTTGCCCCAAGCGGTGCGCACGGTGATCCCGCCGCTTCTCAACGACTTCATCTCGCTCCAGAAGGACACCGCCCTCGTGTCGACCCTGGGCGCCGTCGAAGCGACGCGCGCCGCGCAGATCTTCGAGTCCACCAACTTCAACGGGAGCGGGCTCGTCGTCGCCTCGCTCTTCTTTCTCGCGTTGACCATACCCATGACGCGCTTCACCGACCGCTTGATGGCTCGCGACCGCGCCCGGCGACTCGCGGTCGCGTCGTGAGCGACGTCGTCCTCGAACTCGACGCTGTCGTCAAGCGCTTCGGCGAGAACGAAGTCCTGCGAGGCATCTCCTTGCAACTCCATCGACACGAGGTGGTCTGTCTCATCGGCGCGTCCGGTTCCGGTAAGTCGACATTGCTGCGCTGCGCCAACCTGCTCGAGACGATCGACGAAGGCACCATCAACCTCTTCGGTCAGAACTTGCTGGACCCACGCATCGATCCCGATCTCGTGCGTCGTCACGTCGGCATGGTCTTTCAGTCCTTCAACCTTTTCCCCCACCTGAGCGTCCTCGACAACGTACTGCTCGGTCCCGTTCGAGCCCAGAAACGAAAGGGGCCCGAGGTTCGTGAAGAGGCGCTCGCGTTGCTCGCGCGCATCGGTCTTCGCGACCGCGCCGACGAGTACCCCGATCGCCTCTCGGGCGGCCAGCAACAACGCGTCGCGATCGTGCGCTCACTCGCCATGCGTCCGTCGTTGCTTTTGCTCGATGAGGTCACGAGCGCGCTCGACCCGACCTTGGTCGGCGAAGTGCTCGACCTACTCAGCGACCTCGCACGCCAGGGCACCACGATGTTGATCGCGACCCACGAGATGAACTTCGCGAAGGACGTCGCGCATCAGGTCGTCTATCTCGACAAGGGCGTGCTGGTGGAGAAGGGAACCCCGGCGGAGATGTTCGCACATCCGAAACATGAATCAACTCGGAACTTCCTCGAGCGGGTTCGTTAGGACGCTTGCGCGCGGATCTCGGGTAGCTCCAGGACCAAGTCGAAGAGTTCTTGGTCGCGGTCCCACGTGAGGTGCGCTCGCACCTGTTCGAGCGGTAGCCAGACGAGTACGTCCACTTCCTCGTTCGGTTCGAACTCACCGTGTTGTTGCGCGCGCATCAAGTAGTACGCGACGATCTTCGACCTGCCCTTGCGGTGCGTGTAGTTCGTCGTACCGACGAATCGAATGACCTCGCAGTGCAGACCGGTCTCTTCGAAGACTTCGCGAAGTGCTCCCTGTTCGAAGGTCTCGCCCTCTTCGATCTTGCCCTTCGGGAAGGTCCAGTCGCCGCGCGCCTCACGGTAGATGCAGGCGACTTCGACGCGACCGCCGGGGACGAATCGCGTGACGACACCGCCGGCTGCGCGTATGAGGTCAGTGGGTGCGTCGTTGGGGACAATCAGTTCGCCACTCAAGAGGTACACCCGGCTAACGGTAGAGGACGAAATGACCACAAACGGGGATTACACGTCGTCAAGGGCAATAAAACCATCGTACGTAGGCTAGTGAAATGTTGGTGGCGGCACTTCCACTTGGGTGGCGCTTGACAATATTTTTTCTCGCGGGCGTGGGCGCGGGCGTCGTCAACGGCGTCGCGGGCGGCGGTCAGTTCGTGACGTTCCCGACCTTGCTGGCGATGGGCGTGCCGGCGCTGCAAGCCAATCTCTCCGCGACCGTCGGCGTCGTGCCCA
>DASZHK010000042.1:0-17276 GCA_035937905.1 Acidimicrobiales bacterium | reverse complement strand
AGCACGAGGCCCGCGAGGGGCGCCTGCATCGTCGCGGCGATCATCGCCGCCGCGCCAACGATCGCGAACGCGCCCAGTGGCGAGCCTGGCCACAGGTGCGTCCACAGTGTCCCTAAGAAACCGCCGAGGGCGGCGCCGGTGGCGAGGAACGGAGTGAAGAGGCCGCCGGCAGCGCCACTACCGAGCGTCAGCGCGGTGACGAGTGGTTTGAGCGCGAAGAGGGCGAAGAGGAGGCCCACGCCACCGAGACCCAAGAACGCGCTGCGCGCCATGCCCTTGCCGTTGCCGAAGAGTTGCGGATACCACAGTCCGATCAGGCCGACCACCACGAAGGCGAGTGGCATCACCCAAAGAATGTGGGCGCCTCGGGCCCGATGGAACGAGACCCAACCGATGAGACGAACGTAGCCAACGGCGAGAAGACCGATGATGACGCCCGCGAGGAGCGACCAGACCATCAACGTCGCACTGAACCGGTAGGTCGGAATGTCGGGGTACGTCGCGCCGCTCGGCAGGTAGATCCACGCGACGATCGTCGCGATGAGTGAAGTCGCGAGCGCGGGAAAGACGACGGGTAACGCGAAGCTGCCGTAGAGCGCTTCGGCGGTGAAGAGGGCACCCCCGAGGGGAACGTTGTAGACGGCGGCGAATCCGGCGCCACCGCCGCAGGCGACAAGCAAGCGCTTCTGCGCGGGCGTCAAGTGGAACCATCGCGCCAGCACCGAGCCCGACGCACCGCCCATCAACTTAGGCGCCGCCTCTCGTCCGATCGACGCGCCGAGGCCGATGACGACTTCGGAGACGAGTGACGTGAGAAGACTCCGCCGTGGCGAGAGGTCGCCTTCACCGTTCCATACCGCCTCATCGATCTCGGAGCGCTCGTTCTTCAAGTACCGACGGATGAAGTACCACGAGACGGCACCGATCACACCCGCGACGAAGAGCGACGTGACGCGTCGAACGCCTCCGGCGCGCGCGACCGCACCCTGATAACTGCCCGAGTGATAGTGAAACGCCGCGTGTTCGACGAGTGCCAAGATCCACATCAACAGGTCCGCGAAGAGACCCGTCGCGACACCCGTCAGGACGACGGCGATCCAGAACGAGGGTGTGAGAGGGGCCTCGCCGTCGTGGGTGACGTTGGGTTGTTCCATCGCGCCACGACCGGATGGGACGCGACGCTTGATGAGGGGTTGCGGAATGCGCTGGCGTTCACTTTCGCCCTTCGATGTAGGCACGCGTCTTCACCTCGGCTCGCGAAACGCCATCGTAGCCGTGTGCGCCGTGGCGCCGACCGGAGTGATAATTACGACTTTGTCACTAGAACAAGTGTCGTAACGCGAACGCGTCGCGACGTCTAGTCCGTGAGGTTCAAGGGGCCGTCACCAAAGTCGCCGTGTGCGGCGGACGCGAGTTGACGTCGTTGCGGTAACAAAGTCGTCCACGGCAGTCGACTTCGCCCGACGAGCGCTCGAGAGAGCGGCGTGCGCGCGACAACCGCGCTGAAGATCCAGCCCAGCAGGTACGTCAACGTGACGGCCAGGATCGTGAGTACCAGCCACGGCACGCGCTGAAAGAGGTTGAAGTGGACGGCCCAGCGATGCATCACCAAGATCCACACCATCTGCGACACGTAGATGCCGTACGCCGCCTCGGACCCCGAGGTCGTGATGGCCTTCGTACGCGCGCTGCGTTGAGGGCTCACGAGGTACACGCCGAGCAAGTACACCGCGATGATGGCCCCCACGTCGAAGGGGATCACCGCCGCGGCGAAGGGGTCACCGCCGGGCACGATGATCTTGGGAATCGCGACACCGTGCGCGTGCAGGTAGTCCAGCACGATCGGCACCGCGCCGGCGACCACGGTCAACGAAAGGATCGCGCTGCGGTGACGAAGAACCCAATCGTGGAACGCGTCGAGGTAGAACGCCGCCACGACGCCACCGAGGAGGTACAGCGAGTACGAGAAGACGAGACGCGTCTCGAGCTTTGACGAAATCGAAAAGCCGAACCATCCCCGTCGCACGACGTAAGGAAACACGAACTGCCAGAGAACGGCGCCCGCCACGACGTAGAGGTGCGACCGAGGAAATCGTCGGAGCAGTTTGAACACGTAGGGGAAGACGACGTAGAACTCCAACAACACCAAGAGGAAGTAAAGGTGGTAGTACCCCGTCGTGAGTGAAACGAAGAAGTTGTGCGCGCCCGTGGAACTGAAGAGGGACGAGAGCGGGAGGTGAAAGTAGGGAAAGGTCGACGAGGGCGTCAGTGCCGCCAGCGGGAAGTAGATCACGGTCCACACGAGGTAGACGAGGCCCACGGCCATGAATCGGCGCTTCCAGTAATGACTCATGGCGATGGTCTCGCTGTTGCGATAGCTGTAGGCCAACATGCACGCCGAGACGAAGAGGAACGCGTCACGCGAGAAGTGCGTCAAGGTCAAGAGACCTGACGCCAGGAGACTCGTCGAGAGTGGAGAAAAGAAGAGCAATGCGTGCGTCGAGATGACCGCCGTCTGTTTGATCGGACGCATCGCGTCGATGTGATCAAGACGTTGGCGAGTGCCGCTCGGGTCCGCCTCGGAGGCTGTCGCCGTCACCTTGCCTGATGAACTTTGCATTGACGTCGTATTCGACAGCGCCGCTACAGCGACTCTTGGTGAAGCACGGTGACGTCGCCCCCGCGAAGGAGACCCCTGCGAATCTTTCCCGTGGCGTGAGCGGGAAAGCTCTCCACCACCTTGACGGTGACCGGCCGGTGCGCCTTCGAGAACGTGGCGTTCGAGGTCCGACGCACCCGCTCGACCAAGTTCGCCATGGCTCCCGGCGAGTCGGGCGTCACCTCGTCGGAACGAAGGTAGGCGACGGGCACCTGACCGAACACGTCGTCGGCCTCACCGACGACGGCGACCTCCGCCACGCCCTCGACCCTCACGAGGACGTTCTCGATCTCGAGTGGGTAGATCTTCTCGCCTCCGCGATTGATGACGTCGTCGCTGCGTCCCACGATGAAGAGATGCCCGTCGCCGTCGAGGTAGCCGAGATCGCCCGTCCTGAGCCAACCGTCATCGTCGAAGCGATCGTCGTAGGCGGCACTTTCGTAGCGCGTGATCACCGTAGGACCTTTGATCTCGATGTGCCCCACGAGATTCGATTTCGTGTAATGATCGTCGCCTTCGAGCGTGACGACGCGAACGTCGACGCCCACCGCGACACCCACCGAGCCGGGCTTTCGAACGCCCGTGAGCGGCGTGGCACAGATCTGACTGGCCGCCTCGGTCATGCCGTAGGACTGAATGACGGGAATACCCGTCGACGCCTCGAAGTGATCGAGGAGCGAAGGCGCGAGTGGCGCGGAGGCGGATCGAATGAAACGAACACTCTTCGAAGGAATTTCATCGTCCTCGAGGTTCGATAGTCGAGCGATGATCGCAGGCACCGCGTTGACCCACGTGACCTCGAAATCGTTGACGACCTTCCAGAACCCCGTCCGGTGGAATCGGTCGTCGAGCACCAACGACGCGCCGGCGAAGAGGGTCGCGAGTAGGCCCACGACTTCGGCGTTGACGTGCCAGAGGGGCAGCGGACTGAAGCCTCGGTCCGTGACGTCGAGTTGGTTGTGTCGCGCAACGAGTTCGGCGGTCGCGAGCAACTGAGCGACGGAGAGCGCTACGACTTTGGGTGCTCCCGTCGTACCCGACGACGCGAGCACCACGCCGCCGTCACTCGACTGCTCCTCAGCGATCTCAAGAACGCTGAGAGAGGAGACGTCGTTGTTGACCTCGAGAATGTTGCGCCAGTCGACTGGTGCGTTCGAGGGAGCCTCGCGGTCACTGAGCACCAAGCGAAGTTCCAAGTCTTTCGCCCGTGCGGTGACGTTGACGAGATTCGAGTCGCTCACCGTCGAGTCGAGCGGCGCGATCCACGCGCCCATGGCCACTCCCGCGAGGAACCACGTGGAGAACGTCAGAGGGTCGACCACCTGAAGACCGACGCGGTCACCGCGTCGCACGCCCCAGGCGCGAAGGCGGTTACGAAGACGCGCGACGTTGTCGAGCAGTTCTACGAAGGTCAGGGTCCGACCACTTCGAGCGTCAAGGAGATACGGGGCCGTCGAACGAATCGACGCCTGCTTCAAGAGCAGCGAATCGAGAAGGTGCCGATCCGATCGGGGCGGAGAGGGTTCCATCGGTGAATCGGTTAGTACATCATTCGATGGTCAACGTAATGCTTGAACTCAATGAGGTTCGACGAGGGATCACAGGCGACGAACGTCTGATGAACTTCGACCATGCCCTCGAAGCGAAGCGTCACGTCGCTGTAGAGCGGGACGTCACGCTGCTTGCACAGTTGATACAGGGCGTCGAAGTCGCTCTTCTCGCGAAACGTCACGCCGAAGTGGCGTGGATACATGGGCAGTTGACTCATCGGCGTCATCTCAGTCGGCGGTTCCGTGAGGTGGCAGACCACTTGATCACCGAAGAAGTCCAGCGTGACGCGGTCGTCGTAGCGTCGAGCCAGCTTGCAACCCAACTTGGTCACGTAGAACGCCACGGTCTCGTCGAGGTCATAAGCCGGGATGGCCAGATGAAAAACGTCGCGACTCTCTCTCATAGTTCGTCAGGCCACGTCGACAAAACGGGGCTCGAACGCGAGGAGCGTCTCACTGCGAAGTCCCATCCGGATGGTTTCGAGGGGAATGATGTCCGTGACGGCGATGTTGCCCAGGTTGGCGTCCGGTCCGACTCGTTGGACGAAGTACGTCTGAAGTTCAGTCGAGGGAGCTTCGAAAAGCAGTCGTTCGTGGTCGATGTTCGCTGAAAGGATCTCTTCGATGAGACCGTAGCGAAGCTCCCCGTTGGAGCGACAGATGCCGCCCTTGCCGCCCTCACGGGTCTCCAGCGTGACGAGCGTCGCGCCGGCCTCGAGATCGGCCTTGATGTAACTGATCCACTTCGCCGGCGCCATGACGTCGGAGGCGGCCTGGTTCTTCGAACCCACCTCGGAGATGACGTTGAAGTCGTCGGTGAGACGCTTCACGTAGTCGGCCTTTTCATCGTTCGTGATGTCGATGGTCCCGTTGGACACCTCCACGAAGCGACAACCGTAGCCAGCACAGAGACTCCGGAACTCTTCGAAGCGGTCCTGCTGGATGTACTTCTCGAAGAGTGTGCCCCCGAGGTAGAAGTCGATGTTGGCTTCTTTCAGGACGTCGAGCTTGACGCCGAAGTTCTTCGTCACCACTGACGTGCCCCAACCGAACTTCACGAAGTCGACGTGCTCACCCTGGCTCTCGATGACGTCGACGAAGTGACTGAGGGGTACGCCCTTGTCTATAATCATCGTCCGCCCGACGGTGCGCGGCTTCGAAGCTCTCGTTGGAAGTTGAAGTGTCATGACTCAATTTTAGTTTCGACCCTGGACGTTTCTGCAGGCACGCTTAAGAGCAACTTAAAACGAAACCCAGTAAATCCTTAGAACGAACGCACCAAGTTGACGCGTCACTCTGCGAATCACCTGAGAATCGATCCGCACGTCACGCTGACGTCACCGTTCACTTCAACACATTCTGTGTACTCTCGGGCGCGCACGCCGCAACTCGCGAGGATGTTGCGAGTGCGCAGCGCGAGTCATGTGCGCGTCATTGAGTGACACTCACCATCATCGAGTCGTCGATACGAGAGGAGCCGCGACGCGACGTTGACGTCACGTTTGATGAGCGATTCACGATCCCGGTTCATGGAGCGGCCGGTACTCTTGACACCGTGACTTTCTCCCCCCGAAACGAAATCTCAATGGTGTTCGTGCGACACGGCGAAACTGATTGGAACGCGGCACAACGCGTTCAGGGACACCACGACGCGGCGCGACTGACGGCGCGAGGCCGTGACCAGGCGCAATCAGTCGCCAATTCCTTACGAGAACTGGGCTTTGACCGCCTGTTCACCAGTGACCTCGATCGCGCGACCGAGACCGCGACCATCATTGGTGCGTCCGTGGGCCTCACGCCCGAGATCGACCCGCTGTTGCGCGAGCGCAACTTCGGTACGTTCGAAGGTGGCCCGGTCGAGAATCTCACCGGCGACGTCACCGGCATCGTTGGCGACGTGCTCGTCGACCCCGACGCGCGTCCCCCGCGCGGAGAATCCTTTCGCGACGTCGTCGTTCGCGCCGGGCTCTTCGTCGAGCGTGAGCGCCGGGCGCTTACGACGAATCGGCTGCTCGTCGTCACGCACGGCGGCACGCTGCGGGCGCTGCGCGCCTACGCAACGGGCGCGACCCTCGAAGGACTTTCGTGGTACCCGGTGGACAACTGCAGCGTCTGGACGCTCGACACCGATCACGTGAGCGAGGACGACGCCGCGTCGCCGCTGCGCTAGCTAGCGCTCACGAGCCGCGCCCGGTCGCGGATCGTTACAGAAGTGCTGCGGCGGACACCATGGTCAAAACCGCGACGACCGTTCCCAAAATGGAGAACGTCGCTAGTGAAGGCCGTACGTCGTTTCGACGCGCGACGCGAAGCCACAAAAGGGACGACAGCGCGCCAGTCACCGCGATGTTCGGTCCGAGATCGAGACCGAGCAGCAGCGCGTACGGGTGAGCCACTCGATGCGCCGCGAAGAGCGACGCGGCGGGCAGGTTGTTGATGACGACGGACGCGAACGCCGACGTCGCGACCGTGGCGGTGACGCTGGCGTGGCGCAAGAGCGTCACCGTGAGCGTTGCGAACCGCGCAAACCAGCCCACCGCAACCGCGACGACGAAAAGGATCGACAGCATCCAAGGATTGGTCACGGTCAACGCGTCATGAAAGGTTGAACGTTTCTTCACCGTGACGTCGTAGATCTCCGTCACGGCACCCACGATGAAGACCCAAAGAGCGGGGTGTCGCAACAACAACATCGCGAGTACGGCGAAGCCCACGGCGAGCACGCCGGGTCCCAAGACGAACGACCTTGCGAACCGCTCCGGCGCGGGTCCGGCCTGGCGAAGTGGTCGCCATCGCCATACCAGCACCACGGCGATGGTCACGACGACGGCAGCAACCCAAGGCAGCGCCATGTGTCGCGCGAAAGCGGACCCCACGATCGGACTTCGAGAGAAGACGAGGAGATTGGTGAGGTTCGACCCGAGCAGTAGGAGCGACGCGGAGTTCGACATAAAGATCGTTCCGTAGAGAAAGGCCTTTTCGTCGGTCCCCTTGGCTCGCGCCGCGAACAGGGCAACGGGGGTCATGAACACGACGGAGGTGTCGAGATTCAATACTGCGGTGACGAGTGCGACCGCGACCATCGTGACGAGGAACAGCGACACGCCTCCGCCGGGCACGCGCGCGCACGAGGCGCCAACCAGTCGAAAGAGTCCCTCTCCCGACGCCACGTGACCGATGAGCAACAAGCCCGCCACCAGCACGAAGGGCGACCATGTCGCGCTGATCGTTTGGAGGACATCGTGCACTACTCAACGTTAGAGGCCGTCAACGATTACTTCTGAACGCTGTCATCATTGCAAACGACTGCCCTTTACTCGTTCACCGACGATTCGTTACGTGCGCGAGCGAAACCAAGGCGGCGGGCCGACTTCGATGCGAGCCAGTTCTGACTTGACGCGTCCGAATCGGTCGTCACCCTTCGACCAACTCTCGTACGCCGCCGTGATCTCCTCTTGAGTCCGTGCCACGAAGTTCCACCACATCATGATCGTCTCGTCGAACGGGGCACCGCCGAGCAGCATCGCGACGGAGCTCTCGCTCGTCATTAGGCCGATCTCGTCGCGACCGAGTCCGAGGTACGCGAGATGTCCGGGCGTGATCCACGTGCCGTCGAGTTCGACGGCACCACTCGTCACGACTATCGCGTACTCGAAGGCCGTTTCGAGCGGTACGACGTGCTCACCTGGTCGCAGTCGCAGTTCGACGCCCACCGACTCACTGTCGTGGCGGGCACTCGACGCGGCGGCTTCGACAGTACCGACGAGCACCGTGGCCTGGGCATGGGGCAACTCGAACGTCGGTAGCGCGCCGTGATGTTCGAACGCCGACGGACCGCGGCGCGTCGACGACGGCAGGGCGACCCACAACTGCACGCCGTGCAACGCTCCCGACGTCACGCCGGGATTCTCCTCGGAGTGCGCGATCCCGTCGCCTGAGGTCATGAGGTTCATCTGACCGGGTCGAATCAACTGTTCGGATCCGAGACTGTCTCGATGCAGGATCTCTCCTTCGAAGAGCCAGGTCACGGTCTGAAGTCCGAGGTGCGGGTGTGGCGCGATGTCGAAGCTCCGCGAGGGACTGAACGTGGCCGGTCCCATGTGATCGATGAAGCACCACGGTCCGACCGTGCGCCGTCCCCTCGTGGGCAACGCGCGTCGCACGTCGAATTCGCCAACTTTTGTGGATCGAGAGTCCGTGACGATCAATTCCGTCTCGCTCGAGTCTTGCTCGCCGCCCATGGTCGTAGTCTTCCAGGGTCGAGCGCCAATTTCTAGTCCCGACTGACCCCGCGCACGACGAGACGAACCGTCAATTCTCACGTCAGTCGACGTCGAAGCGGTACCCGACGCCCGGCTCGAACACGAGCCGACTCGGTGCGCCAGGGTCTTCCTCTAACTTCTCACGAAGGCCCTCGACGACGGTCTTCAGGTACGCCGACTCGTCCTGGTAACCGGGGCCCCAGAGTTGTTCGAGTAGCAACTGTTCGCCCACGACTTCGCCGCGCAGTCGAGCCAGCTCGGCGAGGATCGCCCACTCCTTTGGTGACAGATGAATCTCTTCACCGCGGCGGCGCACGTGGCGTGAGCCAAGATCGATTGATAAGTCACCCGTCTCGACGATCGCCACCTCGCCGAGCGGGGTGCCTCTGCGGAGAGCCGCTCGAATTCGCGCGAGCAACTCGTTGATGCCAAAGGGCTTCATTAGATAGTCGTCGGCCCCGGCTTCGAGGGCTGACACCTTCTGCGCCTCTTGGAGCCTCGTCGAGGTCACGATGATCGGCGCGCTACTCCACCCTCGAACGGCGGTGATGACTTCGACACCCGAGAACTGCGCCAGCCCGAGGTCCACCATCAACAGGTGCGGGTAGGTCTTCGCGGCGAGAGAGATGGCCTCGTGGGCCGTCAGCGCCGTCACGACGCCGTAGCCGTGAGCGCCGAGGCCCTTGGACAGCGCTCGACACAGGGAATGGTCGTCGTCAACGACCAAGATCGTCGTCATTCGGCCTCTTCGCCCGAACGCGAAAGCTCAAGGTTCCTAGGAATGGTGAGGACCCTAGTGCACGCTCCTTCAAGGGAATTGATCCACGTTCGCGTCGATCTCGTGGTGCGCCGGAAATCCTTGCTCAGCGCCACTTTCGACGAACGTGCTGTCGCGTGCGACCGCAACTAATTCGTGCCCTCGGGCGCTCGAAGTGGAAACTCCAGCACCACCGTGAGGCCGCCACCCGGCGTGTCCTCGAAACGGAGACGACCTCCGAGTTCCTGGAGAAAGCCGGACGCCACGCTGAGCCCAAGGTTGACGCCCTTCTTGTCCGTCGTGAAGCGCTGGCGATCGTCGAGGATCGCCGTTCGCTCGGCGACGGCGACACCCGGACCTCGATCGATGACGAGGAGTTCAATGACGTCGCCCGTCACGCCCGCCGTGATCCTCACAGGACGGTCTTTCGGGCTGAACCGACAGGCGTTCTCGACGACGATCGTGATCGCTCGTTCGCACAGCGCGGCGTCTGAGGTAATGGGGGGAAGGTTGCGGGCGACGTCGATGTCGAAGGGTCGCACGCTCGTGTCGATCGTCGCCAACGCGTGGTCGACGAGTACGTCAATCGAGACTCGTTCCAACTTTGGCGTGATGCTCCCAGCTTCGAGACGCCCCGCGTCGACGAGGTTGGCCGACAACCGGTGAAGCCGTTGCACTTCGGTCTCGATCTCCAACAGCCGCTCGCGCTGCACTCGTGCGGGAGCCGTCACCACGCCGTCGAGGAGCGAGGTCACTTTGTACTGAATCATCGAGAGTGGTTCACGCAGGTCGTACGAGATCGCGCGCAGCAGCCCCGATCGTCGGGTGTGCGCGTCGGCGAGCACTCGTCGTTGCGTCTCGCCTTCGACCGTGTTCATGGTGCGAAAGCCGGCAGCGATTCGTCCCGCGAACGCACTGATGAGTTGGCGATCTTCACCGTCGAGTGCCACGCCGTCGAGGACCAAGGAGTGCTCATCGTCAACGGCGAACTGCGTCGCGGACAGCGAACCCTTCGATTCGTCGCCACTCACGACGAGGGGCTCCCATCCGTCAGTCCCCTGCACCAAGATCGCAGCGCTCGTCGCACCGAACACGGCCCGTAACGAGTCGAGCAGGGGCAAAAGATCTTCGTTGGAGGTGCCGACCGTGGCCACCACCTTCACCAGCACCTCGGCTTCGGCGCGGGCGCGATCGGCCTCGTGCGAGCGTCTAGCGAATCGGCTCACGACGATGCTGGCGCCGACGGCGAAGACGAGGAAGGCCAGGAGCGACACGAGGTCGTCGGGTCGCGAGACCGCGAGTGTGTGCAGAGGTTTCACGAAGTAGTAGTTCTCAAGGCCAAAGGCCGCGACGGCGGCCACGAGACCGACCACCGCCCCGCCCCACGAGGTCAGTGCCAACACGACCACGAGGTAGGCGAGGAACTCCGTCGAAGGTGACAGACTCGAGCGAACGTCGGTGAGGATCGCGGTAAGGGCCGGCAAGGTCACCGCGCCGGCCAAGAGTGCCAAGACCTGACGTCGCCAGGAGAACTGGCGAAGGCGGTGGCGCTGACGAACGGTCGGCGCGCACTCGTCGCCCACGGCGATGACGTGCACGTCGAGGTTGGGCGTGTGGCGAAGTACCTTCTCCACTACCCCACCGAGCGGTCGAAGGGTCGAGCGCGACCTGCTCGCTCCGAGGAGGATCTGGGTGCCGCGCTCCGCGTGCGCGAAGGCGACGAGAGCCGTGGCGACGTCGTCGTCGACGATCTCTTGGTACTTACCCTCGAACTCGTCCACCAACTCTCGCGTCAGTGCCGTCTCGGACTCCGTGCGACGCGCGCCGTCGGCACTCACGACGTGCACCGCGAGGATCTCGGCGCCGGTGCGCGACGCAATCCTCGCAGCCCGACGAAGGAGCACCTCGTCCACCGGCGCTCCCGCGACGCCTACGATGAGACGCTCGCGGGTCTCCCAGGTCTCTTTGATGTCGTGGTCGTCCTGGTAACGCTGGAGAGCGTCTTCCACCCGATCGGCCAACCAGAGCAACGCGAGCTCTCGAAGCGCGCTGAGATTGCCCACGCGGAAGTAGTTCGAGAGCGAGGCATCGATCTTGTCCGCGGTGTAGATGTTGCCGTGGGCCATTCGGCGACGCAGCGCCTCAGGCGTGACGTCGACCAACTCGATCTGCTCGGCGCGCCGTACGACCGCGTCGGGAACGGTCTCTTGTTGCGTGATGCCCGTGATCTTTTGCACGACGTCGTTCACCGACTCAAGGTGTTGAATGTTGACGGTCGTGATGACGTCGATACCCGCGTCGAGTAGCGCTTCGACGTCTTGCCAACGCTTTTCGTTCGAGCCACCGGGGACGTTCGTGTGCGCGAGTTCGTCGACCAGCGCGACTTCTGGCTTACGCGCGAGGATCGCCGCGAGGTCCATCTCTTCGAGTTGAGCGCCGCGATACTCTCGCGTCGTTCGCGGGACGACCTCGAGGTCACGAACTTGCGCGTCCGTCGAGGGACGGTGGTGCGTCTCCACGTAGCCGATTACGACGTCGGTACCGCGCTCGCGACGACGCCAACCCTCGTCCAGCATCCGGTAGGTCTTACCGACGCCCGGCGCCGAGCCCAGGTACACGCGGAGTAGTCCTCGAGCCATGGGTTAATACTTGTCCGTGGCGCGAACGCCCATCAGCGATGAGTGCGGACGCCACGTTTTCGATTCCTCGCTGTAGAGAGTGCCCACCTACGCGACCCGATTTTCCGTAGCGAGCGAGGCGCCAACCACGCTCGCAAGTAACACCGCGACGACCCGACGTTCGAGTGAGACGGGTTGACCTGATGAGGGCGTGAGAATGAATCGACCAAGTGCCCGACCTCGCCACTCGGCGACGATCTCGGCTTCTGGCCCCGGTATTCCGATGTCACCCACGGGCCAATCGAGGCCGACGTGGATGACGGCGCCGCTCGAGACGATTCGCGCGAGGGGAGGATTGGCGAGGGTGGTGTCGAATCGACAGGCCCGTAGATCAAGGAGCGACACGAGCGAGCGCTCAACGTTCTCGATGACCACGGTACTTCTCGAGGATCGCGCGGCCAAGTCCGTGAGATCACGGACCATCAAGACGTAGGTGGACTCTTCGTCGGAGACCAGCGAGTGGTGGCGACTCCTCGCGGCCAACTCGGTGACGATAACGCCGACGATGAAGATCGCGATCGTCGTCTCGAGGTCAGGGCGGTGACTGATCGCGAACTGGTAGTAGGGCCTCGTCAAGAAGAAGTCGAACCACAGCGCCGCCGACACACTGGCCACGAAACCGCTGACGCGACTGCCGATCACCGCGATCGCTACCACGCACGCGACGAGGACCAGCGCGGCCGCGGTGGTCGTGAAGTTACCTCGAAAGGGCACGAGCACGGCGGCGATGCCAACTGGTACGAGAAGGGCCAGGAGAAAGGCGAGACGTCGACGATACGTGGCGAACAACTCGATCATCACTGCGTCCCCCTTTCCACTATCGGCTGTCACGGCCGGGTTGGTCTAACCAAGGCGAGCCAGCGCTTCGTTCAACTGCAGTACGTCGATGTAGCTACTGCCGAGAAAGCCGAACTGCGCGCCGTGGGTCTGACTGGTGATGAGGGCACGAAGCTTCGAAACAGAGATGCCGGTCGCCTTGGAGACCATGGGAATCTGGACGATGGCGTCCTGCGGGGAGATGTCCGGGTCGTAGCCACTGCCCGAGGTGGTCACGAGGTCCGGCGTCGGGTTGACGCCCAACTTGTGCCAGTACTTCACGAGCGCCTTGGTGTCGTCCAAGAACTTCTGTGAGCGAGGTCCGAAGTTGGTCGCCCCGGAGCCACCGGCCGCGCCGTTGGCGACAAGGGGGTTGTCGCCTCCGTGTCCTACTGGACTCGGATTCTTGGGGTTGGTGTCAGCGTACGGGCCGGTGTCGTCGGGGCGACCGTGGAACCACTTCGGACTTGACCAGTTCTGACCTATCAGAGTCGAACCGTTGGCCGTCAGCGAACCGTTGGCCTGATTCTTGAAGAGCACTTGCGACACGCCCGTGGCGGCGAAGGCGTAGATGAAGCCAAAGAAGACCATGCAGATGACTGCCATGATCAGTGAACGGCGGAGGTGAATGAGCATGAGCAATCTCTCTTTAGTAGGCGTGCAACGCGACGAGGATGAGGTCGATGAGTTTTATGAAGACGAACGGGACAATGACGCCGCCCACGCCGTAGATGAGCACGTTGCGTCGCAATATCGCGGCCGAGCCCGACGCGCGAAACTTCACGCCTCGTAGCGCCAAGGGAATCAAAGCGATGATGACTAGCGCGTTGAAGATCACGGCCGACAGCACGGCGCTCTCGGGGCTGTGAAGGTGCATGATGTTGAGCGCCTTCAAGGGATTGTTCGTCGAGTGGTAGGCAACGACGAAGAGTGCCGGGATGATGGCGAAGTACTTGGCCACGTCATTCGCAATGGAGAAGGTGGTCAGTGAACCGCGCGTGATGAGCAGTTGCTTACCTATCTCGACGATGTCGATCAACTTGGTCGGGTTCGAGTCGAGGTCGACCATGTTGCCCGCTTCCTTCGCGGCGGTGGTGCCCGTGTTCATGGCGACGCCCACGTCGGCCTGGGCCAGCGCTGGCGCGTCGTTCGTGCCGTCACCGGTCATGGCGACCAACTTGCCGCCCTCCTGCTCCTCTTTGATCAGCGCCATCTTGGCTTCGGGCGTCGCTTCAGCGAGGAAGTCGTCGACACCCGCCTCTTGGGCGATCGCGGCGGCGGTCAACGGGTTGTCACCCGTGATCATGACGGTGCGGATACCCATGCGACGCATTTCGTCGAACTTCTCGCGGATGCCCTGCTTGACGACGTCCTTCAGCTCGATGACGCCCACGATGTCCGAGCCGTCGGCGACGACGAGCGGTGTCGAGCCAGCGCGCGCCACGCGTTCGACGATGGCGTCGAGGTCGCTCGGCGTCGAACCACCGAGTTCGCTCGCCCAACGCTTGACGGAGTCACCGGCGCCCTTACGGATCTTTCGCGTGCCTATGTCCAATCCCGACATGCGCGTGGTTGCGGTGAAAGGAATGAAGGCGTGGTCGCCTTCGAGTTGACGCTCTCGGATGTCGAAGAGTTGCTTCGCGAGTACGACGATGGACCGGCCTTCGGGCGTCTCGTCAGCCAGTGACGCCAGTTGCGCGACGTCGGCCACTTCTTGTTCCGTGTGGCCACCCACGGGAAAGAAGTTGGCGGCCATGCGGTTACCGAGCGTGATGGTGCCCGTCTTGTCGAGCAGTAGGGTCTGCACGTCACCGGCGGCCTCGACGGCACGGCCGCTCATGGCGAGCACGTTGCGCTGCACCAATCGGTCCATGCCCGCAATGCCGATCGCCGAAAGTAGCGCGCCGATCGTCGTCGGGATGAGACAGACGAGGAGTGCCACCAACACCACTACCGACACGGATGATCCGGCGAAATTGGAGAAGGGCACCAGCGTGACGACAACGGGGATGAAGACAATGGTGAGCACCGCGAGGAGGATGGTGAGCGCGATCTCGTTCGGTGTCTTTTGGCGGTTGGCACCTTCCACCAACGTGATCATGCGGTCGATGAAGGTGTGGCCGCGTTCGGCGGTGATCCGCACGACGATGCGGTCCGAGAGCACCTTCGTGCCGCCGGTCACGGCTGAACGGTCGCCACCCGACTCACGAATGACGGGGGCCGACTCACCCGTGATCGCCGACTCGTCAACGGACGCGATGCCCTCGATGATCTCACCGTCGGAGGGTATGACGTCGCCTGCTTCACAGACCACCAGGTCGCCCTTGGAGAGTTCCGCCGCCGGCACCAACTCTTCAGTCCCGTCCGCGCGAAGGCGACGGGCCTCGGTTTCCGAGCGCATCCTTCTCAACGTGTCCGCCTGCGCCTTGCCGCGACCTTCCGCCATCGCTTCGGCGAAGTTGGCGAAGATGACGGTGAGCAAGAGCCACACGGTGATGGACCACGTGAACGTGCTCGGGTGCGAGATCGCTTCGATGAAGCTGATGACCGTGCCGACAAGCACCACGAACATCACGGGGTTCTTCACCTGCACGCGAGGGTCCAACTTCATGATGGCGTCCTTCAGCGCTTGGCGAAGGATGGGGCCATCGAAGAGTCCTCGCGACTCCGCCACGCCGTGGGGGCTCTGCGGGGTCGTGGGTTGATTGAGAACGGTCGTCATTAGAAGAATCCCTTACTGAGTTGCTCGACGATGGGGCCGAGAGATAATGCGGGGAAGAACGTGAGGCCACCGATGATCAAGATCACGCCAATGGTGAGGCCTACGAACATCGGATTGTCGGTGCGGAACGTGCCCAACGACTCGGGCACCACGTCCTTCTCGGCGAGTGCACCACCGAGGGCCAGGGCCGGGATCATGATGGCGAATCGACCGAGCAGCATGGCGATCCCGCCGACGACGTTGTAGAAGGGCGTGTTGCCCGTCAGGCCGCCGAAGGCCGATCCGTTGTTGTTACCTTGCGACGTGATCGCGTAGAGGATCTCGGTGAAGCCGTGAGGGCCGGCGTTGAGCGGACCCGCTCGACCCACCGCGAGCGAGACCGCGACCGCCGTGATGATGAGTACCACCATCGGCATCACGAGCGCGCCCAGTCCCGCGAGTTTGACCTCTCTCGCTTGGATCTTCTTACCAAGGTACTCGGGTGTTCGCCCGATCATCAGTCCTCCGATGAAGACCGCGATGAGGGCGTAGAGCAGCATCGTGTACAGGCCACTGCCCGTGCCGCCCGGCGTGACCTCGCCCAGCATCATGCCGGTGAGGAGCCCAAGGCCGCCGACGGGTGTATAGGAGTCGTAGGAGCCGTTCGCCGAACCAGTCGACGTGCTCGTCGAGGCGACGCCTAAGAGGGCCGACGACGTGTCGCCGAAGCGCACCTCCTTGCCCTCGGTGTTACCTACCGTCGAGTGGATGCCCGCGGCCGCGACGACGGGGTTGTTCTGGTGTTCTCCGTACGAGGTGAAGCCCACCCACACACCGAACAGGATCACCATCGCGGCGAGCAGTGCCCGTCCGTGACGAATGCTGCCCACCATCTTTCCGAAGGTGTAGGTGAGGGCGAAGGGAATCGCGAGGAGCAAGTAGATCGAGAGGAAGTTCGTGAGTCCCGTCGGGTTCTCGAAGGTCGTGGCGGAGTTGGCGTTGAGGAAGCCACCACCGTTGGTACCGAGTTGCTTGATGGACTCCATGAAGCCAATGGGGCCTCGGGCGATCGTCTGCGTCACCCCATTCAGTACGTCGTGGAACGACGCCGTTCCGGCGAGCGTCTCGACGGCGCCTTGACCGACGAAGATGATGCCGAAGGCGAAGGCGACGGGCAACAAGATGTAAAACATGCATCGGGTGATGTCGACCCAGAAGTTGCCGATGGTCGCCGACTTGCGACGAGAGAAGCCACGAACCATCGCGATCGCGACGGCGATACCGACCGCAGGCGAGACGAACTGCTGAACCGTGAGCGCGCCGATCTGCGAGAAGTACGACATCGTCGTCTCGCCGCCGTAGTTCTGCCAGTTGGTGTTGGTCGCGAACGACGCCGACGTGTTGAAGCTGAGCGCGGAGCCGACGTTCGGCAGGTGCTGCGGGTTCAGGGGCAACGAACCCTGGATGCGAAGGATCACGTACGTGAACACGATCGAGACGGCCGAGAAGACGACCATCGCGCCGGCGTAACGCTTCCAGGTCTGCTCCTGGGAGGGCGACGTCCCGAGCAACCGGTAGACCGGCTTCTCGATGAAGCCGAGGAAGTGCACCCGGCCGTTAAAGACGGCCTCCATGTACGAACCGAGGTAGCGCCACGTCACGCCTAAGAGCACGACGAGCAGGAGGAGTGTGAGGAAGAACCCCATTAGAACTTCTCAGGTTTGAACATCGCGTACCCGAGGTAGAAGAACATCACCACGGAGATGATCAGTAGGAGGATTTGGGCGAGCGTCATACGCGGTCCAGTGCCCAGATGAGACCCAGCATCGCCGCGGCGAACCCCAGGATGCCTA
>DASZHK010000041.1:0-13591 GCA_035937905.1 Acidimicrobiales bacterium | reverse complement strand
CGACCGTTCTGGCCAGGTCGATCACTCAACATCGTCTCGAGCGCGCTGCGAGTCCGTTCCGAGCAATCTCGAACTTCTCATTGGCGATTCCACGTTTCAGGCGGTGCGTCACTCGTCGTGCTCATGGCCGTGATCGGCATCGCCACGAATGGTTTCGGACTTTTGTCTGCGTCGGGTCCGACGAAGGGTGGAATGCCCTATAACGGAGGAAGAGGCGTTCCTTACAACCAGTTGCCCGACTATCTTTCGGTTGCCATCGGGCTGAATCAAGTCGGGTACACGCCAAAGGCCTATATCGCCGCGCCCGACGGCTCCACAAACGATCCTCTGCTCGGTCGGATTGCACCCATCTTTGCCAGCAATCTGACGACGCTTCTCGGTCACGAATATCCGGGAATCGGCTTTGTGGGGCTTGGTTCGTCGCCATGGGTGGTTTCTTGCAGGCCTGAGAACATGTACTCCGAGACCGCGGGCGGTGGACAAACCATGAGCACTATTCCGTGTCCTTCGACGACGCTCGTTCTGCCAAACGTTGTGGGCATGGTGACCCCCACTGCGGTCGGGGAGCTCTCGGGGCTCGGCGTCGGGGTAGTTATTCAGAATGTCCACAGCAGCTCGGTTGCACCAGGTCACATCGTTTCGACTTCGCCGCGAGGTGGTGCCAAAGTCCATGCCCGTCAGCAAGTCGTCGTTTACATCTCAGTGCCGCGGTGAGTTTCAATTACGAAGAGGAATTGTTCTCTTCGCGTGATTGGCGTGAAACAGGATCGAGAGCGGAGTTGTCAGGTTGGATTTCACCAATTAGTCAGGACTCGGAGGAGTCGAGTCGCCATCGCATGGTGGCAGACCTGTTGCGTCGACCATCTGAACCGATAGCTGCGATACTGGGAGCGCACCCACCTGAGTGGCGGAACCTGACACGATGTCGAGATGATTACAAATAGATTGTTCCGGAGTCTCACTCTGGTGATTGCCTCCTCAATTGCGCAGTTTCTAGTTCTGCCGATGTTTAGTTCCGCTTCGGTCGATTTCTCCGAATCTCATGCCATCGGTTCAAGCGTCACCATCCCACCTGGCTTCGACTTCAACTGGCTCACCATAGGTTTCATGAAGCACTCAGGGTTGGGGAAGGTATCGATCTTAAAGATTGAAGCCTCTCGAACTCCTCGAGCAATCTTGACGTCAAACGGGCCCAATTCGTATGAAGTTGACGTTCTCGTTCGCGCCTGCGCCGACGCGCAGGGTTTCAGAGCCGTCATGGGTTCTCATTCGGCTGATATCGCTGACGCGGTTTCTTCGCATCTGTTCTTACTTCCTGCGGAAACGCGAGGGATTAACTCGACATATTTCGGTATCGAAGAACTTCCCGTGTCTGGTAGTGCGCCAACGCTCATTCGCGGGCGTTTACTCACACTCGCGCCAACGATGAAGCCGAAACAGTGCTTCGTCGGCATCGCAACTTTTGCTGTTCCCATCCAAATTGGCAGTCCGTCCAATTCGACGATGTATTCGGTCGCTTTGACCACTTCCACTTATCCGATTCCTGGCCAAGCCATTTTGTGGAGTCCGCCGCCAAAGGCTTGACTAAGTTTCAATTCAACATTCGCCATTTGGAGATTGTTGAAGTCGGCTCACTGATGCCACGGCAGCTAGATGTGATTTCCGTAAGGTCTCTTACCGAGATGAGTGCCTAGAGTTGCAATTGTGACGACAAGAAGACGGTATGACTCAGCGGCACTTGTCTTGATTGTTGTCGCTGGAACCTTTGCGATTGTGACCTGGTCGGTCGCCACTGCCAATAGAGCGTCCGCGTCCAGTTCGAGCGTCAAAGAGTGCATGCAAGCTCAATTACAGGTCGCCACGGAACAACGTGGAGGTGGGGGCTACACCTACATCCCCCTTGGCTACACCTTTCTCATCGTCAACATCGGCACCAAATCGTGTGCGTTGCAGGGCTATCCATACGAAATAATCTTCTCCACAGCGAGCGGCGCACCCGTGAAGGTCTCGATCTCGCACCAGCCAAACGTGCTCTACACCCAACCAAAGGTCCGGCGCGTTGTGCTGTCTCCCGGTGGGGTTACGTCTTTCGGTATCAGTTATGCCAACGACAATGTCTCACCGCCAAGCGGGCCGGCGACGTGTATCGCAACGTTGATCGACTTCCGTCTGCCCGCGCGATCGTCTGCTTTGTATTCGTTTGAATTCGTCCTCAGGCCAATTGATTTCTGCCACACGGCTCGCAAAGTTGCCGTCACCCCCGTTGAGGGCCAAGCGGTGCCGCAGACGTAATGGAGTTGCGCCGAGCCACGTGCCAAGGCGAGCCTCGTCAGCATCGCGGTCAGCAACGCCGTCAGCAACGCCAAAAAATATGAGCAATCATTGACAAATTTCGGTGGACACAAACTGTTACGATCAAACAAAATTTGGACGTCAGAAAGCGATGGTGGACCCGAAACATGGGCATGACACGCAAGGGGTCACAGGTTCAAGTCCTGTACGGCCCACTAAAAAATTATCTGGATAGAGGCAGTGCACTTCGTGGGGACACGGAAACTGGTGTTATTCGTGGAACGTCCTGACGTGCAATCTATGTCCTATTTGATGTTGACGAGCCATATTCCTCGAATCGAGCTGAAGGCCCGAGGTGAGTACATGGCGACGTACTGACCAACTGCACCGAAGTAGTCAAAACAGATATTCCCCCGTGCGACGCCACCGGGGGCGATGAAACCGTCGTCGAGCGCGTGCTTTGCGGTGAAGTTCAAGACGTTGACGTCACCGGTTGGAAAACGCAACGTCATGTTGAAGTCATTGAAGAAGTATCTCGACTTATTCTGATTGCGAATTGAGACGGTCGCGCATACGTTCGTAAACCCAAACTCGTCGGCCGCGAGCGACCATCTCGCACTCACTACCGTGTCATCGACGAAGACGGTGTCATTGCTCAGAGCGACGCAATCAGTCTTTCTCGATCCCGGGTAAGTGGACGTGGTGACTGCACATCCCAAGGCGTGCTTGACATGACTCGCAACAGTGGCTGTCGCCGCGGGTGACGTTGCGGCTGCGGCCAGAGAAATGGTCACAACTAAAAGTGACGCAAGGACGCTGCGTACCCGCATGTCTACGGGTAACTGACCCACGACCACTGGTGAGCGATCGTCGTCACTAACAGTGAAACCGATATATCGGCCATTGTGCGCACTCTATGTCAGGACTCCGATTTTGAAAAGGGGTGAAGTGGGCGAAATGAGAACGCCGTTGATCTAGCCCAGATTCTCGCGCTCGCCCGTGGCCTTGCGATCAGGTTCGACTATCAGAGCCCCGTTTTGTCATTGAGGGTCAAGCCGCAAGGTCGTCGCGACGGCGTCGTCGGTGACCATTGACTGGTGGCCGGACGGGCCATACTTCGTGCGGTACGCGGCGTCGACGTTCGCACGGAGCCCTGGGTCACTTCCGCCGACGTCCGCAACGATGACGTTCGTTTCAAGGCCGATCACGCGGATGTGTGCTTGGGTAAGGTCAACGACGTGCCCAAACCAGCCGGTGGCGCGGCGGTACCAGGTGCGCACGTACACACCGTCGTCAACGCAGACGACCCATAAAGGAACCGAAGGGCGCAGCGTTCCGTCGATACGGCGACTCGCGATGTGGAGTTCACGAGACCGACTAATGCGTTCGAGTTGATCAGGGGACCACGAAGTCGTCATCGATTTTGCCTCCTCGGGAAGCCGAACGAGAATCTGTGACTCAAAGAATCGGGTTTCAGACACTCCGAATCGTTCCGCACGATAGCTGTCTGCAATCATTATTGATGGTGAGCCTCAGGTGCTGAAATGGGTAACACGTAGGCCGAAAGTCATGAGAAATCGTCTGGTCACCCTTACGTCAATCTAGGAGAGCCATGGATCATTCCGACGAACGGTTTATGCGGATAGGGATCCTTTGGCGCGGTGACCGCAACACCGAACCACCCCTGCCGAGGCCGGATCGACAGCTCGGCCCCCTCTTTGAAGCCTTTGCCAGGCTTCCGGTCACCATTGTTCCGATTCAATTCGCTGATAACGCCGTCGATGAAGTCAGAGAGCAGCTCTTCACCTGTGATGGCGTTTTGGTCTGGGTGAATCCCATCCAGGACGGAGCCAACCGCGCGCTGCTTGACCCACTGCTCCGCGAAGTATCCACTAACGGCATTTTTGTCTCTGCGAATCCTGACGTGATTCTCAAGCTCGGTACGAAAGAGGTTCTGTTTCACACTCGAGAACTTGGCTGGGGGAGCGACACCGCCCTTTATCGGTCGATCGGCGACCTCGAAGATCGCTTTCCGGAGCGCCTTAGCGCGCACGAGCGGCTGGTTCTCAAACAGGCCCGTGGCAATGGCGGCAATGGAGTGTGGAAGGTAGAGCTTGTTGAAATAGCGGACTCCGACGTCGGTGCCGACCAGACTGTGCGCGTCCAAGACGCACGGGTGAAGGACGGCTCGTCAGAGTTGATGAAACTAAAGGACTTCATGGATCGGTGCGAGCAATATTTCGCGTGGTCGGGCAGTCTCGTGGATCAGGAATACCAGGAGCGACTCGGAGACGGAATGCTTCGCTGTTACTTCACTCATGACGAGGTCGTGGGCTTCGCTCGCCAGTGGCCAAAAGGGCTTTTGGACCCGACCGAATCGCTCATCGAAAATCCTCCCACCGCAATGGAGGGTCCAGACGTACCCGCGTATCAACGACTGCGCGTCAAGGCCGAGTCGGAGTGGGTGCCCCAGATGATAACCGTTCTCGGGCTCGAACGTGAGTCGCTTCCCGTTATCTGGGACGCCGACTTCTTCTTCGGAGCGAAGGACGCAGCGGGAGAGGACACCTACGTCCTCTGCGAGATCAACGTCAGTGCGGTGTGGCCCTTCCCGTCGATGGCGTCCGAAAAGGTGGCGACCGCAACGTTGACGCTCGTTCAGGCGGCGAGAGCGGCGAGGAAAACCTGAGACCACCCGATTTTGGGCTCATGGGACGCGATGTCAAAGCCTTGATGGTTCTTGGCCAAGAGTCAGGTAAACGGAGGCTACGTGCGCGACGATGAAGTCAATCAGGCGGATCGAATCGTCGTGTCAGTTGAACCCCAATGAGTCCTCCGGGCAAGATCCAGGTGAAAGTAGTCCGCGACGTTCGCTTGACCACTATCGTCGTCGACATGACGCCGCAAGAGATGGCCGACCTCGTACAGTTGCGACGAGCGCGCGACTCGATGGACCGCGACTACGCGACGCCCCTCGACGTACCCACCATGGCGCGAACCGCGCTCATGTCGACCGCGCACTTTTCGCGAAAGTTCTCGGCGGCGTACGGAGAAACGCCGTACGCCTATCTCATGACGCGTCGCATCGAGCGCGCGAAGGCGCTTCTCCGCCAGCGGTACACGGTCACTGACGCCTGCGTCGAGGTTGGATGCACCTCGCTCGGATCATTCAGTTCACGCTTCAGCGAGATCGTGGGGGAGACGCCGTCGCAGTACCGCGACCGCGACCACCGTGACTTAGAGATCGTGCCGTCGTGCGTGAGCAAATTCGCGACGCGACCCAGGCGCGCCAGGGTCACTGTCTGAGGGCTGAGTACCTGCGCAGGCAGTTCGGCGCTGCAGACCAATGTCGGCGCGCCATGGGCGCGGTCAGCTGACGGAACGAGCAGGATTGAAGAAGCACTCGACGGACGAGCGCTCTTATGATGACCGCATGCCCGTCTCCTTGTCTGCCATGTTTATCCTTGTTCACGACCCTGACGCTGCGTTGGTGTTCTATCGCGACGCGCTTGGTCTCGAAGTCCGAGCCGACGTCGCGTCCGAAGGCTTTCGATGGGTCACCGTGGGTGCCCCCGGGCAGGACGTCGACATCGTCCTCTCCCAGCCACACGGCGGTCGATCACAAGTCGAAGGCGACGCCCTCTTGACGCTGGTGACGCAAGGGTCGCTGCAGGCTGCGATCTTTCGTTCCGATGATCTTGATGCGACTTTCGAGAGAGTTCGTGCGTCGGGCGCAGAGGTGCTCCAAGAGCCGGCGTCGCAACCTTGGGGCGTGCGCGACTGCGCGTTTCGTGATCCCTCGGGCAACCTCGTTCGCATCCAAGAACGGCGCTAAGTCGTTCCACGACGGTGCTGTTGAAGGCAATGAAGAAGCTTTGCGGTGCTGTGAAGAGAAACCCCCTACGTTTGATGTCGTTCTCATCAATGGCTACGTACTTTGAAAGGAAGCAAGACCTATGAAAACTATGACCTGCAAGCAGCTGGGTGGACCGTGCGACTTCGCCCACCATGGAGAGACTGCTGATGCCGTGATCAAGGCGCAAGATAGCCATCTCAAGCAGATGGTCGCCGGCGGCGACGCGTCGCACGAGGCCGCCTCGAAAGAGATGAAAGGACGCTGGAAGAACCCCATAGCGGGAATGGGTTGGTACCGTAAGGCCAAGCGAGACTTTGCTGCACTTCCCACTGACTGAATTCGAATTCACCACGATCCATGGGTTCGAACATTCGACATCACTCGGTAGAGTTTTGGCGTCGTGGGGATCGCCCCGCTCAACAACAGTTCGGTACCACGAAAGAGAAGTGGATATGGAAAAGAGTGAGTCAAAGACGAGCAAGACTCCTTCTCAATTGATCGATGAACGCATCAAAGAACTCAACGACTGGCGAGGCGCGACGCTCGCTCGGCTGCGTTCCTTGATCAAGGAAGCCGATAGCGACGTCGTCGAGGAGTGGAAATGGCGAGGGGTTCCCGTGTGGTACCACGACGGCATGATCTGCACTGGTGAGTCGTACAAGAACGTCGTGAAGATGACGTTCGCGAAGGGAGCGGCGCTGAAAGATCCTTCGGGCCTCTTCAACTCAAGTCTTGAAGGGAACGTGAGGCGTGCAATCGACTTCCAGGAAGGCGAGAAGATCAACGAAAAAGCGTTGAAGTCGTTGGTACGTGCCGCCGTCGCGCTGAATCAAGCCAAAGGCAAGAAGTAGGCGGAGCGACGAAGCGGTCTTCGTTACGCGGGGAGACAAGTCGCCGATGCAACGTTCTTCGACCCGGTTCGTCGCGACTACCTCTAGGTCGATGACCAGTGCGTTGAAAAGATACGGTTGAACGATATGAGGATTCTGATCGCGGAGGACGACCGAGCGCTGCGCGAAGTTCTCCAAAGGGGTCTTCGTGAAGCTGGCTACGTGGTCGACGCTGTTGAGACCGGTGAGGCCGCTGAGGTCGCCCTTCGAAGGGATGACTACGAAATCGCGGTCCTCGATTGGCGCATGCCGGGTCGCTCGGGGATCGAAGTGGTCGACCGCGTGAGAAGGGCGGGCGTTCTCACGCCGATTCTTCTCCTCACCGCCAGGGACGCGGCGGCTGACCGAGTCGTTGGGCTCAACGCCGGTGCTGACGACTATCTCATCAAACCATTCGACTTTCCTGAGCTCCTCGCGAGGCTTCGCGCACTCCAGCGCCGCCCAGCTCTTCGATTTGGCCCCGTCATCTCGTGTGGCGACCTTCACTTTGACCCGAGTACCAGACAACTACGCGTAGGAGATGAACTCGTTGATCTCACGACGACCGAGAGTCTTCTCATAGAAGTACTCATGCGGCGAAGTCCGTCAATCGTCTCGCGCGAGACGATCGCTCACCAAGTCTGGGACGACACGCATCGCGTCACTGGATCGAACGCCATCGACGTTCACGTCGCGCGCTTGCGGGCCAAGTTGACGGGCAGTCATTCAAAGATTGAAACCGTACGAAGCCTGGGCTATCGCGTGGTGCCACGGTGAGCGCGTCCCCAGCGGTGCGGCGACACGCCGCCGTCGTCGCTGGGGTCGCGACCGGTATCGGTGCAGCCTGCTTCGTCGTCCTTGCTGTAATCCTCAGCGTACTTTTCATCGGCCACTTGAACTCTCAGGTCGACGCGAGGCTCCATCAGCGACTTGAGGTGGTGCGTAGCGTCGGCAAGGCAATCACGAGCGAGACCGAGACCTCACCCCTTTCGGTGACGAGTGAACAAGACAGCGACGACGTGCCCATATATATGTGGCAACTCCGCGCCAACGGTACCGTCGCCGTTCACTCGCTCGACGCTCCGAAGTTGCCTACAAGAACCTGGTCCTCGACCGCCGCGACCGCCACGGTAGGTCCGTCGGCGTTTCGTTTCAGTGCGATCCGCTACAAGGGTGGCTGGTTGGTGGCGGGGGAAAGCCTCGCGGCCGTTTCGAGACTCACGTCGATACTTTTGATACTCGAGATCTTTGGTGGTGCCGTCTTGGTGGTACTGATGTTCCTCGCCGCGTACGTGGTCGGTGTACGCGCGCAAGCACCAATCGCCCTGGCGCAACGTCGACAGAACGAGTTCACGTCCGACGCGTCACACGAACTTCGCACCCCGCTCAGTGTCATTGAGGCGGAAGTCGATATCGCCCTTTCGCAGAGTCGCGACGCGGGTAGCTACCGCGCCACGTTGCAACGGGTGAAGGACGAGGGCCGCCGACTGCACAAGATCGTCGAAGACCTTCTCTGGCTCGCTCGCTCGGACGAGGGTCGAAATTCGACACCTCCCGAAGAACGCGCGGACGTCGCGGCGATCGCTCTTTCGATAAGTCAACGTTTCGAGGGTGTCGCTCAGGCGCACGGGATCGCACTCAACTACCTCCGGCAAGGCGACGAGGCGGCTCTCGTGAACGCGCCCTCCGACGACATTGACCGACTCATCGGCGTCTTCGTGGACAACGCCTGCAAATTTGCCGGCGACGGTGGTCGAGTCGACGTCTCCGTCGCGACACAGTTGAACCGGACCGTGCTGAAGGTCGACGACAGTGGGCCCGGAATCCCCGCCAGCGATCGAGAACTGATCTTCAATCGATTCCAGCACTCAGACTCGACGTTGTCCGGAACTGGGCTCGGTCTCGCGATCGCGATCGCCATCATCACGTCATCACACGCGCAGTACTCAATCGGTGAATCGGACCTTGGAGGGGCAAGTTTCGAAGTTTCCTGGCGACGGGTCAACGTTCTGCCGACTCGTTCCTAGGACTGCTCCGCGTGCGAGAGACGAAGTGGCCTGTACGAGTTCCCGCACTTGGCGCCTAATTGAACATTCAACATAAGAACTTTCGAAGAGTTGTTGTGTCGTAATGCTCTCGTAAGGTTCGATTCCTAGCCTTTCACCGTGGCCTCCCTTACGTTCGTCCATCCGTTGCGGCCTGACGCGCGCGTTGACCACGCCCGCGTCGGCGTACAGCACCACGTAGTGAAGAGCTGCACGTGACGTTGTCGGGAAAGTATCAAAACGCCCGACCTACCGTGGGGACACGCGGACGTCACGCCAAGCGTATGGGCGTCGAGGCGAACGCTCGTCTGACGGCGTCCACCGCAGCGGTACTGTTGATCCTCCTCGCCGTCGAGGGAGTGACGGTCGTCCAGATCCGACCACTGCTCACCGTGCACGTCTTCGTGGGCATGCTCTTAGTCCCTCCGGTGCTCGTCAAGATGAGTAGCACCATCTGGCGCTTCGCGAAGTACTACCTCGGATCACCCGACTATCGCGAGAAGGGACCGCCGATGGCGATTCTGCGCGTACTGGGTCCTTTCGTCGCTCTACTCACGATCGTGCTCTTCGCCTCGGGGATCGTGCTCTTGCTGGGGCCGCAGAGCCTCCAAAGTCAGATGCAACTGATCCATAAAGCGAGCTTCATTCTCTGGTTCATCTTCATGACCGTCCACGTCCTCGGTCACCTCGGCGACACAGCGCGACTCGCCACGAAGGACTGGACGTCACGTGCTCAGCGCGCTGTCGCGGGGTCGAGCCTTCGCCGTTACGTCATAGCAGCGAGCCTTGTCGTGGGCGTCATCCTCGCGTTCGTGACGATTCCTCACGTCGGACCCTGGCTCGCGAGGGCGTGATGGCCATCGATCCGTCGACGATGGACCGCGAACGCACAACGGCGACAACGTTGGGACCTAACCGTCGCGGGCTCCAAGAGCGACCCCGTCGCAGGCGCCGCCGCCGCCGGTCACGGATCGTGCAGGTCGTCGCGTTGGCGTTTTTGGTCACGTTCGCGTGGCTCGCCGTCTCGATTGGCGGCGCGCTCTTCAATCCCGGTCTCGGCAGTTCGCTGGGGTCAAGGTTCGCGGAGTGGGCTCGCACGCACGGCGCCTCGAGCATCGTGAACTGGGTCGAAAATGAGTGGTACAGCCACCACGCGCCGCCAATCGGCGGTAACCTCCCTCGAAACGCGATTCAGGTCCCGTCGACGACACCGAGTACGCCCAACTCGTCGGTCGCGCAGTTGCCGAAACCAGTGGCAATGGTTCCTTTTGCTTCGCCCGTCATTCCGGGCGAAGGTCAGTGGTCGGCGGTAGGACGAACCGTCGACGGCGTGCCCGCAATCTACGTCACCACGCTGCGCCCGGACGCGGTGCACACGAGTTACGTGGCTGGCGTGGCGTGGATGGACACGAAGTTGCTCAGCGCGAGGTTGTACTCCGGCAGTTGGATCCCCGGTGGAGGCCCCTACCCCTTCACGGCGCCCGTGAAGGCACCCCAAGCACGGACCCTCGTCGCCGCGTTCAACGCGGGCTTCCTCATGAACAACGCTAACGGCGGGTACTACACCGATCATCGTGTCGAGGTGCCGCTGAAGTCTGGTGCCGCGTCCTTCGTCGTGTATCGCAACGGCACGTCGGACGTGATCGCGTGGGGAGGTGCGAACAAGATCGACGCCAACGTCGTCTCCGTGCGCCAAAACCTCGACCTCCTCGTGAACAACGCGAAGCCCGTCCCCGGTCTCCAGGCGAACGACACCTCCAAGTGGGGCGCGACACTGGGTAACTCGGTGTACGTCTGGCGTTCGGGGTTGGGCGTGACGTCGGACGGGGCACTCGTCTATGTTGCCGGTCCCGGCCTCAACATCACCGATCTCGCGAATCTGCTCGTTCGTGCCGGTGCGGTACGGGCTATGGAGCTCGACATCAACACCGACTGGGTCAACTACTCGTACTACTCACCGTCGCCCTTGGGCCTCGCCGGGGCGTCGAATGGACGCGAACTGTTGAGCGCGATGACGGGCACACCGGCGCGCTACTTCGAGTCGTGGTGGGCTCGAGACTTCATCACCGTGTCGGCGAGAACGCCGTGACGTTTCCCACGAGTCGGGCCCCGGCGCGAAAGGAAGTGAGAGGTCGTTCGCGACGTCGGCCGGGCCACGCCCCCGTGCCCCACGTCGTCGCTACCCTGTCGATCCTCGCGCGCGTCGGTCTCGTGGCCGTCGTCGTTCTGGCGTTCTGGGGGGAGTCGTTAGGTTCGCTCGAGGCCCGTGGGGGCTGGGTCACGTTGGGTGGTCGACTCGCCGGCCTCGTGGGCACGTACCTCATGTTGGTCATGGTGATCTTGATTTCGCGCGTTCCTTGGCTCGAGCGAAGCGTGGGACAAGACCAACTCGTGCGTTGGCATCGTCGTCTCGGTGGTTGGCCGATCGGACTCATCGCCCTGCACGTCCTTCTCATCACGTGGGGCTACGCCCAACTGACCGGCGTCGGCTTCCTTCGACAGTTCTGGACCTTTCTCGTGCACTATCCCGACATCCTCGAGTCGGCAGTGGCCCTGGCTCTGCTCACGATGGCTGGCGTCACGTCCGCACGGATCGTTCGCCGTCGCGTTGAATACGAGACCTGGTGGGTGGTGCACCTCTACGTCTACTTGGCGCTCGGACTCGCGTTCTTCCACCAGATCAAGATCGGCGTGATGTTCCTCGGACACCCCATCAATCGCGCGCTGTGGATTGCGATGTGGCTCGTGCCCGCCGTGTCGGTCGTGTTTTTCCGTCTCGCGCTGCCGATGATTCGAAACCTCCGCCACCAATTGCGTGTGTCCTCGGTGCACGAAGAGACGCCCGGCGTGTACTCGGTGGTCGTTACGGGGCGTCAAATCAACCAGCTCGCGGTGTCGGGAGGACAGTTCTTTCAGTGGCGCTTCATGACGAGGGAACTGTGGTGGCACGCGCACCCTTATTCACTCTCGGCACTTCCTCAAGCGCCCTACATGCGGGTGACGGTGAAGGGCCTCGGCGGTCACAGTAGCGCGATGGCCCATTTGAATCCCGGTACGCGCGTGATCGTCGAAGGTCCCTACGGTACGTTCACGCGTCACTCGATGAGCTCGAAGCGGGCCCTCCTCGTGGGCGCCGGTGTCGGCGTGACGCCACTGCGCGCCCTTCTCGAGGACCTCCCTCAATCGGTCAAGGTGACCGTGCTCATCCGAGAGTCGGTGCCCGAAGACGTCGTTCATCGGCAGGAATTCGTCGACTTGGTGGCACAGCGTCGCGGGGTCCTGCACGAACTCATCGGCACGCGCGATGAAGTTCGCTTCAGCACCAAGGCACTGCACGATCTCGTCGGGAGTCTTCGTGACGTCGACGTGTACGTCTGCGGGCCGGAATCGTTCACTCACATGGTGGTCACCGCGGCCCAACAGCTCGGTGCCCGGCCCGATCGAATCCACCTCGAGACGTTCTCTTTCTAGATGATGCAGACAGATACGTACACCCAACGAAGAGGCAGGTTGCAATGAAGCGGACTCCGATCATCTTTCTGGGTACCGCCGCGGGACTCGCGGGCGTCTTCAGTTTTCATTCAACCCCGGTGAAGGTCACGCTCGCACCGGTGACGACCACACCGCCCACGACGACGACCCTGCCGCCAAGTGGTCCGACGACCACGACGCCGCCCGGCAACAACACTCCACCCCCGACCACGACGACGACCCCGGTCACGCCGAGCGTGCAGCAGGCGACGGGAGCGAGCGTGAACTACTACTTCGGTATTCTTTCCGTCAAGGTCACGGTAGCGAACGCCAAGATCACCAAGGTCTCCATCGCGGCGATCAACGACGGAGGGAACTCGCGTTCGATCTCGATCGACCAGTATTCGATTCCCCTCCTCGAGCAGGAAGCGTTGCAGGCTCAAAACGGGAACATTCAAAGCGTCTCGGGTGCCAGTTACACCTCCGCCGGCTTCGCGCAGTCGCTGCAGTCGGCACTTTCGAAGCTTGGTCTGAAATGACGTCGAGTGAAACGTCCACTTCGTACCGGCACTTCTTCCACCACGAGGAGCACGTCATGGGTACCGTGGTGACGCTCGACCTCTATGACGACGAGCCACCTTCAGTGTTGACGTTGACGCCGATCGTTGAAGAGGCGATCGAGGTGTTGCACGTTGCCGACGAGATGTTCAGCACGTGGAAAGAAACGAGCTGCATCTCGAGACTTCGTCGCGGCGACCTCTCTCTCGACGAGGCACCGGACGACGTCAAGAGGGTATTGGAACTCTGTGAGGAAGCTCGCCGCGTTACGCACGGATGGTTCGATCCGTGGGCGATGCCCGGAGGGGTTGATCCTACGGGACTCGTCAAGGGCTGGGCGGCGCAACGGTGTCTCGACGTACTGCAACGCGGGAACCTGGGCGGGGCAATCGTGAACGCCGCGGGAGACATCGCGAGCTTCGGTGGACCGAAGCTCGGTGAGCCATTTCGCGTTGGCGTCGTCGACCCTTTCGATACCCGTCGGCTCGCGTACGTCGTCG
>DASZHK010000040.1:0-14232 GCA_035937905.1 Acidimicrobiales bacterium | reverse complement strand
GAAGAGCGAGAACTCCCTGGCGTACGCCAATTGCCCCGCCAAGAAGTGCTCGAAGACGTCGGAGAAACCGTGCGCCTTGTCACCGGCGAATACCGGCGTGCCGTCCTTCTCTCGAAGTGAGAGATGCACGTGGCAGGAGTTGCCTTCGCGCTCGTTGTACTTGGCCATGAAAGTGAGACTGCATCCCTCTTGTGCCGCGATCTCCTTCGTCCCCAGTTTGAAGAGTCCGTGCTCGTCGCACTTGTCCACGAGCTCAGAAAATTTGAAGGCGATTTCGTGCTGACCTAGGTTGCACTCACCCTTAAGAGACTCAACGATCATCCCAGCGTCGCGCATGGAACGGCGTACGCGGCCGAGGAGGGGTTCGATACGCGACGTGCCCTGCAACGAGTAATCGACGTTGTAGAGATTGGCGGGCGACATATCGCGATAACCCGAGCGCCACGCCTCTTCGTACGTGTCGTCGAAGACGATGAACTCGAGTTCGGTGCCGGTGAATCCTGTCCAACCGTGTTCGGCGAGCCGGTCAACCTGCTTCTTCAGAATTTGACGGGGTGACACCAAAACGGGCTCACCCTCTACGGTTTCGACGTCGGCGAAGATGATCACGGTCTTCTCATGCCACGGAATTAAACGAACTGTTGAGAAGTCAGGGATGAAGGCGAGATCGCCGTAGCCCCGCTCCCACGACGTCAACGCGAAGCCGCCAACGGTATTCATGTCAACGTCGGACGCGAGTACGTAACTGCAGCCTTCGACGGCGCCGTTGATGAGTTCATCGGCGAAGAATCGCGCGTCGAGCCTCTTACCTTGGAGGCGCCCTTGCATGTCAGTGATCGCCAGGATCACGGTGTCGATTTCGTCGCTGCCGATGAGTTCGACGAGTTCGTCGCGCGTGAATCGGCCCGGGGTTGAAGAACTCATAGTCGTCTCCTCGATTCAGCAGTGGAGGCAATGGTAGCCGTCGCCTTACGGCCACTCGCTGGACCGACGAATCGCGAAAGCAGTGAACAATCGCACAGTTTTCGAACGCGAAATTGGTCACGAACATTAACGGTGACGAACCAATTGTGCGGCGGTGCCGAACATCTCGTTTCGGGCAATCGTGAAAGTCGTGATGAGGACAACGCACTCGACGCCGAGCGACGTTCGAGCCGCTCGACGAGGATCTGACGAGTTGTCCAAGACTGCGACTATTTATCCACACACGCTGACGCGAGCGCGCGCAAGTGCCGACTTTTCTCGACTTTCTATTTGCTAATGAGGTGGTCAAACCCTATGCTCCCTCGAAATGCAGTTCAGCGTATTTATCTGGGAGGATACGAATGGATGATGTAGTGAACGCTTCGTCGGAGGTCGGATTAACTGACACCGAGACGCTTCATCAAATGGGCTACGCGCAAGAGCTGAAGCGAGGAATGGGGTCTTTTTCCAACTTCGCCGTCTCTTTCTCTATCATCTCCATTCTTACGGGCGGCATAACCACGTACTACTTGGGCATGGACGCTGGCGGTCCGTTCGTCATCACGATCGGCTGGTTCATCGTCGGTGCACTGACGCTGTGCGTGGGACTCGGCATGGCCGAGATCTGCTCGGCGTACCCGACGGCCGGAGGTCTGTACTACTGGTCAGCTCGACTCGCCACGAAGAACAAGGCCGCCTGGTCGTGGGCCTGTGGCTGGTTCAACCTGGTAGGTCAAGTCGCGGTCACCGCGTCGATTGACTACGGTCTCGCCACGTACGTGGGATTCATCATCAGTCTCTACGCGAGCAGCTTCCACACGAACGTTCGTTGGACGCTGGTGTTCTACGCCATCATCCTCATCGCGCACGGCGCACTCAACACGTTCCGGGTTCGGCTCGTCTCCATGTTGGCCGACATCAGCGCGTGGTGGCACTTCGTGGGCACCATCGTCATCGTCGGTGCGTTGCTCATCATCCCAAGCCATCACCAGAGCGTCAGTTTCTTGTTCCGCCACGAGAACCTCACCGGTTGGACCGGGCCGTTCGCGGGTATCTACGCGTTCTCCATTGGTCTCTTGCTGGCTCAGTACACCTTGACCGGGTATGACGCGTCCGCACACATGACCGAAGAGACCCACGGGGCAGCGATAAGTGGACCCAAGTCCATGGTTCGCGCGATCTACGTGTCGATCGTCGCCGGCTTCATACTCAACTTGGCCATGACGTTGGCGATTCAGGGTGGTTCGAAGCAGTACGGCGCGCTCGCGTTGAACGGAACGACTGCTGGTGGGCAGATCTTCGTCGACGCGATCACGGGGGCAGGTGGCAAGCTTCTCGTGCTGCTCGCGACGGTCGCAATGTTCTTCTGTGGTCTAGCCTCCGTCACCGCGAACTCGCGAATGATCTACGCGTTCTCGCGAGATGGCGCGGTCCCTGGACACCGACTCTGGCACCGTCTGAATGCTCAGACGCGGACGCCGGTGAACGCGGTGTGGCTCGCCGTTGTCGCCGCTTTCGTCCTTGGTCTTCCGTCGCTCTACCAGGTGTCAGGCTCTTCAGTGGCGTTCTTCGCGATCGTCTCGATCGGTACCGTCGGCCTCTACGTGGCGTACGTGATTCCCATCTTCTTGCGACTTCGCGCGAAGAGCAGTTTCGTCCCCGGTCCTTGGAATCTCGGCAAGTGGAGCACACCGATCGGTGTCATCGCGATCGTGTGGGTCATCGTCATCACGGTGTTGTTCTTCGCTCCGGCCTTCTACCCATGGACGACCGCGGTCGACATCAACTGGGCTGGTCCCGTGTTCGTCGCGGTGATGGCTGCGGTCTTCATCTGGTACGGCGTGTCGGCACACAAGTGGTTCACCGGTCCAAAGATCCAAGGCGACACGGCGACACTGAACGAGATCGAGAAGGAGTACTCCGAAGGCGTCATTCCTCCTGAGGACTAATTTTCTAACGCTGTGATCGCTCGACGTCGACAGAATTCTCGCTTCGCGAGAATTCAAGGTCGTGGCCGAGGTGAAGTAACAACTGTCACTGATACAAGTGGCCAGGGTCCGTCCTTCGAGACGACCCTGGCCACTTGTATTCGTCTGGACTATTCACACGTTCGTTGGCTCACTACCGCTATCGAGTGAAGTCGTTTGCGGGCAGGAAATCGCCGACTGTTTCGGAATGAACCTTCGCGTCGACGGCGCCGACGTCGTCATTTCGGTTCGTCACTAGTCGCTCACGCGCACGTCGCGTGGTGGTTACTTCGCGGTAGGAATTCCCTCGATCGCGGTGAAGACGAATTTATTGGGTGTCGTCCATCTCGTAGACTTAGTGAAAGAAGACGAAGGGAATTTCGTGCGGCGCACGCGAATTGTAGCGACAGTAGGCCCGGCTTCTGACTCCGACGAGGTTCTGAAGGAACTCGTAAAGGCTGGTGTCGACGTGTTTCGCCTGTCCTTCGCCCATGGCGATATTCCTTCGTGTCTGGAGCGTCTGCGTCGAATCCGCGCCATTGCACCCGAGCTCGCCATCATGGTCGACATCCCAGGACCCAAGATTCGTGCCGGCTCCTTTGGCACGTTGCCGGTCGCTCTAACTGTTGGCGACGAGATCGAACTCGCTGAAGCGTTTGGCGAGGAGTCGACCGCACGGCGCATCACCGTCGAGCGAGACAACGTCCTTGAACAGCTGAAAGAGGGCGACAAGGTCCACATCGGCGACGGCGGTGTCTCACTCGAGATCATTCGCCTCGCCTCGCCCGTGACCGCGCGCGTCACCTCTGGTGGCTCCGTGATGGGTAAGCCGGGGCTCTCCTTGCCCTCGTCGATCATGAACGACCGTCTTCCTACCGACGACGACCGTGCTCGCCTTGAAGCGCTTCGCGACGAGGAGTTCGAGATTCTCGCCGTCTCCTTCGTCCGATCGGGCTTTGACGTGGAGTCGGTGCGCGCGGTGTTGAAGCGCGACGACGTGATGATCATGTCCAAGATTGAGACGGTCGAGGGAATCGAGAACCTCAACGAGATCATCGAGCACTCCGATTCGATCATGGTGGCGCGAGGAGACCTCGGTGTCCGTCTTCCTATCGAAGAGGTCCCACACCTTCAAAAGGAGATGGTCCGCTTAGGCATCCGCTACGCCCGTCCCGTCGTCGTGGCGACTCAGATGCTCGAATCGATGACCCACGCCCAAGTGCCTACACGAGCAGAAGTCACCGACGTCGCCAACGCAGTGCTCGACGGCGCGAGCGCTGTCATGTTGAGTGGCGAGACGGCCATCGGCGACGACCCGGTTGGCGTCGTCCTCACCATGGACCGCATTGTCCGTCGAGCCGAAGAGTCCTTCCCGTACGCCGCGTGGGGCGCTGGTCTCGGTGTGCAGCGCCTGGCCGCCTCGAGTACGCAGTCGTCGAGGGTGACGGCCGCCATCACGGGCGCCGCGTGGCGCGCGGCGATGGACGAAGACGCGGTCGCGATCGTGGCCTGCACCCGTTCGGGTATGACGGCGCGTGCCATCTCGCGCTTTCGCCCGCCGATGCCCATCGTCGCCATCACGCCGAACGAGTCAACCGCTCGACAGATGCGCGGCTCGTGGGGTGTCCAGGAGATCTTCGTCTCCCCGGCTCAGGACATCGACACGCTCTGTGAAGTAGCGATCACCGAATTGAAGCGATGCGGCATGGCCAACACGGGCGACGCGCTCGTGTTAATGGCTGGCTCGGAGTCGGGTGGCACCGCCATCACCGACACCGTACGGATGATCATCGTCCCGTAGGGGTCAGTCGCTGTCGAAGTACACGCACAATTGAACTGACTCCCGTCACGCCTGCTCTGCGCCAACTGCACACGCGAAGCGGCGAGACCCCTTGTTCGAGCCTGTGCATCGCACGGTGAGCGCGATCCCGGTCGCGGGTACGATTCCTAATCGCTCTCGAAAAACGGGAGTTTTCTCGGCTTTTTGTTAACGCTGGCGAAATCAACGTTGCTTGTTTCGCTGGTATCACTGTGATATACCAAGAACGTCATTCCAGTTGTTTACTGCTAACAATCAAGTTTGGGGAGAACTATGGAAGGTAACACGGATTCAGCAGTAAGGGCCCATTCACTTCAACGCGGAGTGCTGAGTGTGCCTAACGGCATCGCTCTCGCAGCCGCGGCGATGGCGCCAGTGTTGGCGGTAGTGCTGAACGCACCGGCCGCGGCGCCGCAAGCGGGCGAAGCGTTGCCGCTCTCGTTCCTCGTGGCGTTCGTGGCGTGCCTCTTCATTGGCAACAACGTCGTTCAATTTTCTAGGAAGCTGCCGTCGGCAGGATCCTTCTATACCTTCAACACGTACGGGCTCGGGCGCACCGCCGGCTTCTTTACCGGCTGGCTGTTCGCGATCGGCTACGGAATCCTCGCGCCGGGCCTCTTTGACGCGTTCGGATCATTCCTGCACGACTACTTGTTGTCGACGTTCAATGCCAACGTTCCCTGGTGGCTCTGCAGCCTCTTTGGTCTCGTCATCGTCCTCGGGCTTTCGCTGCGCAGTATCAAGGCGTCAGTTCGCGTCGACCTGACCCTGTTGGTCTTGGAAGTCGTCATCTTCTTGACGCTGGCGATCGTGGCGATCTTTAACGCCGGTGGCGGTAACACGGTGAAGGCGTTCGTGCCCAGTTCATCGCCGCACGGGGTGTCCGGCGTCGGGCTCGGGGTCGTCTTCGGTATTCTCTCGTTCATCGGGTTCGACGCCGCGGCGACGCTCGGTGAGGAGACGAAGAATCCCAAGCGCAATATCCCGATCGCGGTCGGTGGAGCCCTCGTCGCCGTCGGTGTCTTCTACGTGTTCGTCATGTACGCGCTCACGGCTGGCTATCACTTGAACAACCCCGCACAGATGGCGCAGTTCCTGAAGGACCCGAACCCCTTCGTAACACTGGCCCACCGCTACACGTCGTGGCTCCTACAGCCCGTGGAGCTCGCGGCCGTGGCGGGACTCTTCAGTTGCTTCTTAGCCATTCACAACACGACGGTTCGCGTTATGTACTCCATGGGCAGAGATAAGGTCATTCCCTCGGCAATGGGTCGCGTTCACCAAAAGTGGTTCTCGCCCCACGTCGCCATCCTCTCGCTCGCGGCGTTCACCGTCGCGGTGGGCATTGGCACGGGCCTCTGGCTCGGCCCAGGTGCTACGGGTGCTTACGGATTCACGGGCTCCATCGGGACGGTCGCGATTGTGCTCGTCTACGGCGCAAGTAGTTTCGCCCTCATCCGCTACTTCTGGGCACTCCCTGAGCGCAACATCATCAAGCACGTGGTACTGCCGCTCCTCGGCGTCGTGGCCTTCCTCTATCCCCTCTGGTCGGTCGCGAAGCCCGGTCAGTCGTGGCCATACAACCTGGTCTTCTGGATCGTGATCGCGTGGATCGTCGCCGGAATTGGTTTGTACGCTTACTTTCGTCGACGCGCACCTGAAAGGATCGCCGCTCTCGGTACCTTCGTCGCAGACGACGAGCTGTTGGCGGAAGTGGAGCACCACGGCAGCGGGGTCGATTGACCGTCCTTCGTCCTAACCGCTCGTGAATTGACAGGGAGTCAACGTAATGATTGTTGTTGAGGGAAAGTCCATTTACACCGAGCCGTATGAGTTGGTCGATCCAACTCATACGGCTCTGGTGTTGGTCGACATGCAAAAGGACTTCGCCGAACCTGACGGGGCGTTCGGTCAGTTGGGTGTCGATCTCTCCGCGTACGCAGAGCTCCGAGCACACCTCTCAGCGCTGCTCGAGTCCGCTCGCGCGGCTGGCGTCACGGTCGTGCACATCCAGATGACGACGCTCCCACAGCGCAAGAGTGACTCACCAGCGCAGATTCGATTCAACATGCGAATGCACGAGAGTTTCCGTCGTAGTGGGCCACCGCTTCGCTACACGGTGGTAGGAACCGACGGTCATGAATTCCTCGACGAGTTTGGTCCCGTCGAAGGCGAATTCGTCGTGCAGAAGTCTCGCTCCAGCGCGTTCTGGGGAACGAATCTCGATCAGCTCCTGGAGAGCAACGGCGTGACGTCGGTCGTCGTGACTGGTCTCACGACGGAGGGGTGTGTCGAATCGACCGCCCGTGACGCGCAGTTCAACGACTACTTCGTCGTCATCGTGCCCGAGTGCGTCGCCAGTGACGATCCGGCTCAGCACGACGCCTCGATGTTGTTGATGAGGAATCGGTTCGACATCATCTCGCAGGGCGACGTCGAGGCCGTCTGGTCGACGTCGCGAGCGCGTCACGTCGAAGAGACTGATCGACACGACGTCACCGCCAACTCGAAAGGACACTAATGACCGAAGGAAAGTTGGTCGATCGTGTCGCCGTGATTACCGGTGGCGCGTCGGGCATTGGTGGTGCGATCGCCGAGGCGTTCGCTCGTGAAGGAGCGGACGTCGCCCTCGTCGATCAAGCGCCACGCAACAACGCTGAAGAGGTGGAGGCGGCCATTCGAGAGCACGGCCGTGAGCCTTTCTTCTCGCAGACCGACGTCTCGTCCGCGGACGAGGTCGAGTCAATGGCTCGTGAGATCATCGCCAAGTTCGGTCGGGTTGACATCTTGGTGAACTGCGCCGGCATCTTCACCGAGCGACGCGTCGAGAACATGTCCGTCGAGGATTGGGATCAGGTCCTCAACGTCAACCTTCGCGGAACGTTTCTCTGCACTCGGGTTTTCATAAACCAGATGCTCGATCGTGGTTGGGGGAGAGTCATCAACATCGCGTCGCAGTTGGGCCAGATTGGTGGCATCGACGCCGCGCACTACTCGGCGAGTAAGGCCGGTGTCATTGGATTCACAAAGTCCCTCGCTCGAGAAGTGGGCGCGCGAGGCGTCCTCGTGAACGCGATCGCCCCCGGACCGATTGAGACGCCGATGCTCGCGGGCGAGACCGAGGTCTGGCGGTCGAGAAAACTTCAGGAGTTGCCCATTGGTCGCTTCGGCACCGTGCACGAAGTCACGCCGACGGCCGTGCTGCTCGCCTCCGACGAAGGTTCGTACTATTTGGGGCAGACGCTGGGACCGAACGGTGGGGACGTGATGCTGTGAGGTGGCGAAGGAACGAAACAACGATTGTTCCAAAGGTCGTGTCGCGATGACGAGCGAAGAGATCATCGAGGCGGCAAAAGCCGCCGGTGTCGAACTCATCAGATTTGAATACTGCGACGCCAGTGGCGTCGCTCGCACCAAGACCGTCCACGTTTCGCAGTTGGCGCACAAACTCGTGGAAGGTGTTGGGCTGACGCGCGCGCAGATGTCGATCAACATGCTCGAAGACGTCATTCCCATCGCGGGCATGGAGGCCGTCGGCGAGATTCGACTCGTACCGGATCTCGACACCTTCACGGTCTTACCGTGGGTACCCGCCAGTGCGTCGATTCTCTGTGATCAGTTGGACCACGATCGCCTGAACTGGGGAGCGTGCCCTCGTTCGTTTCTGAAAGACATGATCACCCGGGCGGCGCAGCACGGCATCGTGGTGCAGGCTTCGTTCGAGAACGAGTACTACGTCGCGAGTCACGTGGACGGCGAGTTCATACCCTTCGATTTCCCCGGTCACGCCCCGGTCTACAGCCCCATCGGTCACGACATGGTCGCGGAGATCATGATCGAGACGATTCGAGCACTGCAGTCCCAGGGAATGGTCATCGAGCAGGCCATCAACGAATACGGTGCCGGTCAACAAGAGATCGCGATTCGCTACAGCGACGCGCTGCGCTGCGCCGACAATCAGATGAAGTTTCGTGACACCGTGCGCGGCGTGGCACTTCGCTACGACCTCTTCGCGAGTTTCGCGCCGAAGCCGTTTCCCGAGGAAATCGGCAGCGGCGCGCACATCCACTTCAGCCTCTGGGATGAAGCCGGAGAGCGCAATCTTCTCTACGACGCGAAGGCCGAGCACTGTCTCTCACAGCTCGGTCGACACTTCATCGCGGGCGTGGCGGAGCACTTGCCGGCCCTCGTGGCGCTCACCGCGCCGAGCTACAACTCCTATCGCCGACTGCAGCCCAACGCCTGGTCTTCGGCGACGACGGCGTGGGGTTTCGACAATAAGGAAGCCGCGCTACGTGTTACGTCGCCCTTCTTCAATCGTGAAGAGGAGAGCCTCAACATTGAGTTCAAGCCCTCTGACGCGAGCGCGAACCCGTACCTCTCCTTGGGTGCACTCATCGCGTGCGGGCTGGACGGCATCGAGCAAGAACTCGATCCCGGTGAGCCGAGCCAACGAAACCCCGCCGTGCTGTCGACGGAGGAGTTACGCCGAGGTAAGGTCCGGCCGCTTCCCAACACGATGGCCGGCGCACTTGACGAATTCGAGAAGGACGACCTGTTGAGAGACGCGTTCGGCGATCTCCTCTACCGGTGCTACCTGGGCGTTCGACGTGCCGAGGAGGCGACGTTCTCCGCGAACGACGAGGCCTTCGAGATCCTCAACCACTTCTACCGGTTCTAAGCGTGTCGCTCACCACGAACTCGTTCGACTTGAGTGACATCGGCATTGTCGACAATCACTGTCACCCGCTGGAGCGAGAACAGGGCCACCGAGACGTCGAGGTGTGGCGACGGTACTTCACCGAGTCCGAGGACTCCGGACCGGGCAATCACGTCGTCACCGAGACCGCCTACTACCAGCGGCTACTGCGCGCCATGGCCGAGTACTACGACGTCGCTCAAGACGAGTCGAGCGTGCTCGCGGCCCGCGCGGCGTTCAGCACCCCCGAACTTTTAGGGCAGCTGTTCGCGGACGCCTCGATCAGAGGTGTGGTCGTCGATCTGGGTTATCCGAGCCCCGAGATGAGTCTCGCGGGAAACGAGTTCGTGGCGGCGACGAAGACCGACTACGGCGGACTGTTGCGGGTGGAGCTTCTCTTCCAACAGCGCGTCAGTGAGTTCGCGACGCTAGGTGAGGTGCAAGAGAAGCTCCGCGACGATCTGAGGGATCTTCGCGCTGCCGGCTTCGTGGGACTCAAATCAATCGTGGGGTATCGCACAGGCCTCAACGTTGAGCGCTGGTCTGGCGAAGACGTCGCGACCTCGTTCGCCGAAGCGCGACGAGAAGTTGACGCCACGGGATCCGTGCGACTCGGCCATAAGCCGCTGCTCGATTCGCTCTTGCACGTGGCCTTGGCGCAAGCGAACCGTGACGAACTGCCGGTTCAGTTCCACGTCGGCTACGGCGATCACGACGTCGACCTACGAACCGCCTCGCCGCTCCTCCTTCGTCCGTTGATGGAAGACCCCGCGTACGCCTCGTTGCCGATCGTCCTGTTGCACGGTTGCTGGCCGTACTTTCGAGAGGGCGCGTTCCTCGCGTCGATCTATCCGAAGGTCTTTCTCGACGTCTCGTACGGTATTCCCTTCCTCGGCGCCGTAGAACTGCGCACCATCACGAAGGCAGTGTTCGGTACTGCTCCGTTCAGCAAACTGATGTACAGCTCGGACGGCGCGCGTGTGCCGGAGATCTTCTGGCTCTCCGCGTTCGACGGCCGTCGCGTACTCTCCTCTGTTCTCGCTGAGATGGTCGGCGAGGGTGACCTCGAAGCCTCCAACGTACGCCACGTCGCCGAGATGTTCCTCGCCACCAACGCCCAACGCCTCTACGGGCTCGGATCAAATCACTAGGACGAACACCATGGACTACCTCACCGGCCGACGAGCGCTCATCACGGGAGCGGGCGGGGCCATTGGTCGCGCCTCCGCCCTCACTTTCGCGCGCGAAGGATGCCGCGTCGCGGCCCTGGATATCTCGCGCGACGCCGTGATGGAGACGGTTGCCTTGGTGGAGGAAGCGGGTGGGGAGGCGGTCGCCCTCGTCGCCGACGTGGCGGACGAAGCCCAGGTCCGCGTTGCGGTCGACGCAGCCGTGAGTTCACTCGGCGGCCTCGACGCGCTCTTCAACAACGCGGGCATAATGCCGCACCAAGACGAGTCGCTCCTTCACGCGGACGTCGATCTTTGGGATCTCATCTTCAACATCAACGTGCGCGGCACCGTCAACCTCACCAAGTGGGCGACGCCACACGTGGTCGCGGCTGGTGGCGGCTCGGTCCTCAACATGTCGTCGTTCCTCGCGTTGCTCGGCTGTTCGCACCCTCAAGACGCCTACACCGCGAGCAAGGGGGCCATCGCCGCGATGACGCGGGCGCTCGCCGTCCAACTTGGTCCTCAGCACGTTCGCGTCAACGCGCTTGCGCCGGGACCCATCGCCACACCCCACGTGGAAGCGTTCTTCGCCGAACCCGAGGAGCGAGCCATCCGATTGGCCCGTTATCCACTCGGGCGCTTTGGAACGGTGCAGGACGTCGCGGAGTTAGCGTGTTTTCTATCGTCTGACGTTTCGTCGTGGCTCACGGGTCAAGTCGTCGTGCTCGACGGCGGAGCGTCGATCAACTATGTGTGATCGAAGAGAAGGATGTGAAGTCTGATGTGTCGACTACTGGGCTACGTCGCCCCCTCGCCACGGTCGCTCCGTGAGCTCTTAGGGGCGTCGTACGACTCGTTCGAGCAGTTCTCCTGTGATCTCCACGACGATGGTTGGGGGGTCGCGTGGTTCGACGGTTCAGAGATTCGCGTACAGAAGGAACCCGTGCCGGCGCACACCAGTGATCGCTACCGTTCGTTGGCGGACGAGCCGTTCGACGCGGCGCTGATTCACTACCGTTGGGCTACGCAGTCGCTGGAAGTGGAACTCGGCAACACCCATCCTTTTCAGGTCGAGACCGTCGCCTTCGCTCATAACGGATCCGTGACACCTCCTAATTCGCTCGACAGTCTCATCGCGGAGCCACTGAGCCGAGGCCTCGAAGGGACGACCGATTCCGAGCGCTACTTCCGAGCGGTACTCAGCGCGTCACGCGACTCGACACTTGAAGAGGGACTTCGTCGCACCATCTCGGCCATTGCCGAGAGCTTGAACTACTCGAGTCTCAACGCGCTGGTGCTCACGCCCGAGGCGCTGTACGCCGCGTGCTTCTTCTCGCCGGCCGCGATCTCGACGGACCTGCCGCCGGACTACTACGACATGTTCTACGTCGAGCGCGAAGGGTCGGTCATCGTCGCTTCAAGTGGCTGGGACCACGGCAACTGGACACCGCTACCCAACGGAAGTCTGTTGCGCATCGCACGAGACACTGGTGCCGTCGAGGTGACCTCGCTGTCAACGGGCGTTCCTTCGTCATGAGCTCCGGCGCCGCGTCCAATCTCGTTACGTTGCGGGCGAGCGACGTCGCCTACGAGCAACTGCGCGAGATGATCCTCGACCTGCGACTGGCGCCGGGCGAAGTGCTCAACGAACTCTCCCTTTCCGCTCGGATTGGCATCGGTCGCATGCCCGTACGAGAAGCGCTCCAACGACTCGCGAGTGACCGATTCGTGGTGGCCCTGCCACGACGCGGGACGGTGGTGTCCTCGATGACGATGGTGGACGTCGCGCACCTCTACGAAGCGCGCGAGGCCGTCGAATGTGGCATCGCGCGCGTCGTCGTACGACGGATCACCGATGAGCAGATTCGAGAACTTCGATCCCTGGTCGAACGGGCCGACGAGGCGCGTGGCGTCTTCGACGCCGAGCGATTTTTACTCGATGATCTGCGAATACATCGCTTCGTCATTGGCATGATGGACAACGCCTTGTTGCATAACGCGGCCGACTCCCTGCTGCTGCACAATTTGCGATTCTGGCGGAGTTTCTTCCAGACTCGTCTTCCTCAAGGCGACACCATGTTGAGCCATCGCGACCTTCTAGCCGCGTTCGAAAACCGCGATGGTGCCGCCGCGGAAGAGGCGACGCGCGCCCATATCGAAGGTGCTCGTCAGCTGTTGGTCACCCTCTTTGACGGGAACTAGCTCGCTCACTTCTAACGTGTGACCAGCGATGAGAAAAGGTGCCGTGAGAAGCGTGAGTTTGACGATAAGTGACGTGCTGTGCACTCCAGGTCAGTCGGGATTCTTCTTCGACGACCAGATGGCGATTCGTGGCGGAGCACCTCACGAAGGCTTCGACTACCAAGGTGCCCCAAAGACCGTGGGCTTCTCGAGGATTCGCCAGCCCGGTGAGTCGGTCTCGGTCATGTTGCTACTCAGTGACGGCGACGTCGCCCTGGGGGACTGCGTGACTGTTCAGTACCCCGGTGCCGGTGGTCGTGATCCACTCTTTCGCTCCCAGGACGTCATTGCGATCGTCAACGAACACGTGCGACCACAACTCATCGGTGCGTCACTCCAGAGCTTCCGGTCCTTAGCGACAGAGATTGACAGTCTCCTCGTCGACGGCAAGCCACTGGCGTCGGCAATTCGTTACGGCGTGACCCAAGCGATCTTGGACGGCGTCGCGAGATCGAAGCGACTCACGATGGCCGAAGTGATTCGCGACGAGTACGACACGGGCGTGACCATCGCTCCTGTGGCCATGTTCGCCCAATCCGGTGATGATCGCTACGCGAACGTCGAGAAGATGATCTTGAAAGAGGTCGACGTCATGCCGCATGGTCTCATCAATGACGTGGCGACGAAGGTCGGGCGTGACGGTGCGATCTTTCGCGAGTTCCTCCAATGGGTGCACGACCGCATTCTGGCGTTGCGCTCTCGGCCCGACTACTCGCCGCTCTTGCACTTCGACTGTTACGGAACGATCGGCGAGGCGTTCCACGGCGATCCGGTCGCGATCGCCGACTACTTGGGCGAGCTGGCGGACGTGGCCGCGCCCTTCCAACTTCGTCTCGAACACCCGCTTGACGCGGGCAGTCGCGAAGCGCAGATCGTCGCGATGGCCGGACTTCGCCGTGAACTGAAGGAGCGGTCGATCAACGTACAGATCGTCGTCGATGAGTGGTGCAACACGTTGGCGGACATCGAGGCGTTCGTCGCGGGCGAAACCGCCGACGTCATCCACGTCAAAATGCCCGATCTTGGTGGCATCAACAACACCGTCGAGGCTCTTTTGTACGTACGTGCCCACGGACTTCGCGCGTACTGCGGGGGTAGTTGCACCGAAACAGACCAGTCGGCACGAGTCAGCGCCAACGTGGCCATGGCCTGCGGCGCGGACCAGGTTCTGGCAAAGCCAGGCATGGGCGTGGACGAAGGTCTGCAGATCGTCGGTAACGAGATGACCAGGGTGACAGCGCTCGTGGCGCTTCGTGAACGACAGGGCGGATGGGCGAAGGACCAATAGCAGCGCCCCACGAGTCATCGTAGTTTCGCTTCAGTAAAGCGACGATTCTGGCGTCGAACCGCCCCCTCGGCAGAAGCCGAGTT
>DASZHK010000039.1:0-10040 GCA_035937905.1 Acidimicrobiales bacterium | reverse complement strand
CAATAGTCGCACAGGGACGGAGTGTCGCCGCGTTGACGTCGAGATACTTCGATTGGCTTTGTCGTCCAAGCCCGGCGCCCATCGCTCCGCCTGATGATGCGATCTCGAGCTTCGCTAGGCGATGAAGTACTTGGCCTTGGGGTGATGACAGATGATGGCGTCGGTGGTCTGTTCGGGGTGGAGTTGGAAACCTTCGGAAACGGAGACGCCTATTCGTTCCGACTCGAGAAGTGCCGCCACTTTCGCGTTGTCGCTGAGGTCGGGACAGGCGGGGTAGCCCCATGAGTAACGCCCGCCGCGGTACTGCTGGCGAAAGAGCCCCGTGAGTGTCGGTCCGTCTTCTTGCACGTAGCCCAGTTCTTCACGAATTCGTTGGTGCCAGAGTTCGGCGAGGGCTTCGGCCATCTCCACGCCGAGCCCGTGCAACATCAAGTAGTCGCTGTATCGGTTCTCCGTGAAGAGTTGGTGCGCGCGCTCCGAGACCCGGTTGCCCATCGTCACGAGCATGAAACTCGCGTAGTCGTGGTCGGGGCTTTCGATCGAACGAAAGAAGTCCGCGACGCAGAGGTACGGCGCGACGCCTTGGCGAGGGAAGTGGAAACGAGTGATCTCACTGTCGCGTGATTCGTCGGTGTAGATGATGAGGTCGTTGCCGTCGGACGCGACGGGGTAGTGACCCCAGACCACTTGGGGAACGAGCAGGTCTTCTGCCACGGCGATACTCATCTGTTCGCGCAGGGTCGAACTGACGCGCTCCTTGAACGCCGTGTCGTCCTCACCGTTCTCCGGTCGAAACCCCCATTGGTTTCGAAAGAGCGCGGTCAAGTTCAAGAATTCGCTGATCTCCTCGAGGGGCATGCCCTTCGCGACGCGGCTACCCAGGAAAGGCGGGACGAAGAGTGGGTTGTCGGTTTCGACGTCCGGACTCCGTTGCGGCAGGGTGACGTCGGGCTCGGGCGCGGGATCGCGAAAACGACGCTGCACGTTCTTCTTTGACAGTTCGCGACCAAAGTTGGGATCATCGGTACCTCCGCGGCGGATGTCGCCCAGTTGATCGAGTACCCGAAGCCCTTCGAACGCGTCTTTGCCGTAGAAGAGTCGACCACCGTAGATTTCACGAAGGTCGCGCTCGACGTAGGTGCGCGTCAGTGCCGCGCCACCGAGCAGCACCGGTACCGCGGACATCGAGCGTTCGTTCATGATCTCAAGATTTTCGCGCATGATGAGCGTCGACTTCACCAGGAGTCCGCTCATCCCGAGGGCGTCGGCCTTATGTTCTTCGACGGCACTCAACATTTCGTTCACGCCGACCTTGATGCCGAGGTTGATCACCTCGTAGCCGTTGTTGGTCAAGATGATGTCGACAAGGTTCTTGCCAATGTCGTGCACGTCACCCTTCACCGTCGCGAGCACCACGCGACCGCGACCGCCTTGGTCGCTCTTCTCCATCAGTGGTTCAAGGTGCGACACGGCAGTCTTCATGGTTTCCGCGCTCTGCAAGACGAAAGGAAGCTGCATCTCGCCACTCGCGAAGAGGTCGCCCACGACGCGCATGCCGTCGAGGAGAATGTCGTTCACGATCTGCAGTGGCTTCGCGCCCTCGCTCATGGCTTGGTTCAAGTCGTCTTCGAGCCCGACGCGCGCGCCGTCGATGATGCGTCGCTTCAGTCGCTCGTTGAGGGGGAGGTCGTCGAGCGCGGGACCTTGGTTGCTCGACGTCGACACGCCCTCGAAGAGTCGAAGTAGTTCGCTCAGGGGGTCGTAGTCGTGGCGTCGGTGATCATAGATGAGGTCCAGACAGACCTGACGGGCCTCTTCGTCGATGCGGTGCAGGGGGAGGATCTTGGACGCGTGCACGATGGCGGCGTCGAGTCCGGCTTCGGCGGCTTCGTGGAGGAACACGCTGTTGAGGACCTGTCGAGCGGCGGGATTTAGGCCAAAGGAGATGTTGGAGAGACCGAGGATGGTGCGCACACCGGGCAGTTCAACTTTGATGCGGCGAATGGCCTCCAGGGTCTCGATGCCGTCACGTCGTGATTCGATCATGCCCGTCGACAGCGGCAGCGCCAACGTGTCGATGAAGACATCGTGGGGGTCGAGTCCGTAACGTGTCACCGCGAGCTCGGTGATCGCCTTCGCGGCACGGACCTTCCAGTCGGCGTCGCGCGCCTGTCCCTCTTCGTCGATGCAGGTCGCGACGACGGCCGCACCGAACTCGGCGGCAAGGGAGAGAAAAAGGTCGAGTCGGGTACCCGGCGCGTCGCCCTCTTCGAGGTTGACGGAGTTGAGCAAGGGCTTACCACCCAGCCACGTCAGTGCTTGGCGCGCGACCGGTGCTTCAGTGGTGTCGATCATGATCGGCACCGAGGACTGCGTCGAGAGTCGGCTCATGAGTTCGTTCATGTCACTGACGCCGTCGGCGCCGGTGTAGTCGACGCACACGTCCAAGACGTGCGCGCCTTCTTTGATCTGTTCGCGACCGATTTCGACGCAAGTGTCCCAGTCACCCTCGAGCATGGCGTCGCGGAATTTCTTCGATCCGTTCGCGTTGGTGCGCTCTCCCACGAGCAGTACCGATCGGTCTTGCTGGTAGCTGACGGGCGAGTAGATCGACGCGACCGAGTGGTCGATGACGGGCGAGCGTTTGGCCGCTGAGAGAGGACGCACCGTCTCGATCACGCGCGTGAGGTGCTCGGGCGTGGTGCCACAGCACCCGCCCACCACTTGGACGCCGTACTCCGTGACGAATTTGGCGAGGTGTTCGGCCAACGCGTCCGGCGTGAGGTCGTAGTGCATCTTGCCGTTCACGACGCTCGGGAGACCGGCGTTGGGCATGCACGACAGCGCCATGGGCGCACTGTCGGACAGGGTCCGTAGGGGCTCATACATCTCGACAGGTCCCGTCGCGCAGTTGAGACCGAGGACGTCGACGCCGAGTGGTGACAACGCCGCGACGGCGGCGCCGATCTCCGTGCCGGGCAACATCCGACCTGTGAGTTCGATAGTGACCTGCGCTTGAATGGGCACGACGCGTCCGTGACGAGCCATCGCGCGATGACACGCCGCGATCGCGGCTTTCCCCGAGAGCAAGTCGAACATGGTCTCGATAAGTAAGAGGTCGACGCCACCTTCCAACAGGCCGTAGGCCAATACCTCGTAGCTGGCGGAGAGATCGTCGTAGGAAATCTGGCCGAGGGTCGGGAACTTGGTGCCAGGTCCCATCGATCCCGCGACGAACTTTGGCTCGTTGGCGCTGGTGTAACTGTCGGCGACGCGCCGTGCGATCTGCGCGGAGGCGAGCGCCAGTTCGTGGGTGCGCTCGGCGAGGTCATACTCGGCGAGCACCACGGAGAACGAACCGAAGGAGTTGGTCTCGACGACGTCCACGCCGACGTCGTAGAACGATCGATGGAGGGCCTCGATGACGTCGGGCCGCGTCACGCTAAGAATCTCGTTACAACCTTCCAGCGCCGAACTCCCAAAGTCGTCAATACCGAGGTTCAAAAGCTGCAGATTGGTACCCGTGGCGCCGTCGAAGATGACCACGCGCTCGTTCAGCGCCTTGAGGTAAGGATCGTCACTACTCGGGCGAGCAAACGGCGGTCGAAGGGTTGGCTCCATTGGTTCATCAGGTTACTGGGCGTGGTTGTGTTCACTACGCTGGCGACGTGAAGATCTACACGCGCGGCGGTGACGACGGCACCACGGGCCTGTACTTCGGTGGGCGTGTCGCGAAGAGCGCGGAGCCAATTGAAGTCAATGGCGCGGTCGACGAAGCGCAGGCGACGCTCGGCTGGGCGCGCTCGCTGAGTGAGTCCGGTGCTCGACTCAACGAACTCTTGATCACGTTGGAGCGCGACCTCTGGGTCCTGATGGCCGAAGTCGCGACGCTGCCCGCGAACAGACACAAGCTCGTCGCGGATAAGTCGCTCGTCACGTCGAGCATGGTCGAACGACTCGAGAGTGAGATCGACGCTCTGTCGAGTGAGATCGAGATGCCGAGCGAGTTCGTCGTGCCTGGCGAGACGCAACTCTCGGCCGCGCTCGACATCGCGCGTACGGTCATCCGGCGCGCCGAGCGTGTGGCCGTGAGCTATCCGCTCGAAGACTCACTCGTCAACGCCTACCTCAATCGCCTGAGTGATCTCGCGTGGACGATGGCTCGTTGGGCCGAAGGGCCGCACCACCGAACTGCTCGGGCCCACGACTAGGAAAAGGATGTAATGACACGAACGGCAAGAATCTCGTCGATCAAAGAGGCACTGACGCAGTCAACGATTGCGGTACCTGTCCTGTTCAGCGATGGCGTGGGCACGATAAGTGACGCGATTCCACAGAGTCTCGCCGGCCAGGAGATACCTCGCGTGCTCACGAAAGAGTGGTGCGCGCGTCAAGGTTTCAAGGGCGACGTCGGTGGTTCGGTGGTGTTGCGGTCACTGCACGGTTCGAACGTCGCGTTCGTCTCCGTTGGTTCGAGTGACCAAGACGCCAACGCGTATCGCCTCGCCGGTGCGGGCGTCCTTCGCGCGACGGGCGAGGGCTCGATCGCGTTTCTCTTGCCCACGGATGGTCTGCGCGACCCCGCGGGTGTCGCCCAAGCGCTCGTCGAAGGAGCGCTCCTCGCGTCGTACAGTTTCAAGAATCAGAGCGCGGACGCGTCGTTCGACGTCGTACCCATTGGCGTGCCACTCCCTACCGTGGCGGTGCACGACGACGTGACGCGCGGCGTCGAACGCGGCGTGACCATCGCCGACGCCGTCAACTGGGCCAAGTTCCTCGTGGATTCGCCAGCCGGGTTCATGTCACCGAAGGCGCTCGCGAACGAGATCGACGAGCGTCTCGAGCTCGATGAGCACGTCACCGTCGAGATCTGGAACGAATCGAAGATCAAAGAGGAGCGCCTCGGTGGTCTTCTCGGTGTGGGACAGGGCTCCGCTCAACCCACACGCCTCGTCTACGCCACGTACGATCCGCTGTCCGGCGGCGGTCTCGCGCACGTCGCGCTCGTTGGTAAGGGCGTGACCTTCGACTCGGGTGGTCTCTCCATCAAGTCCGGTGACGGCATGATGAACATGAAGACGGATATGACCGGCGCTGCCGTCGTGATGGCCGTACTCTCGCTCGCGAGTCGTCTCAAACTGAACGTTCGCGTGTCCGCGATCGCGCCCCTGACCGAGAACCTCCTCGGCGATCGCGCGACGAAGCCCGGCGACGTCCTCACCATCCGTAACGGCATGACCATCGAAGTGCTCAACACCGACGCCGAAGGCCGGCTCATCCTCGCCGACGGGCTCAGTCTCGCCGCGGAAATGAATCCCGACGCGATCATTGACGTCGCCACCTTGACCGGTGCTCAGAACGTCGCGCTGGGCGACGAAGTGGGTGCGATGTTCGTGTCGAACGATGAACTTGCTGAGCGCTTGGCGGCAGCGAGTGGCCGAAGTGGAGAAGCACTCTGGCGCATGCCCCTCGTTGACAGTTACGAAACGCACATCGAATCTGACGTCGCCGACATGAAGAACATCGGCAAACCCCCGAAAGCCGGGTCCATCTCCGCGGCACTCCTGCTGCGTCGTTTTACGGACGGGCGTCCGTGGGCGCACCTCGACATCGCTGGTCCCGCTCGGTCGGACGCCGCGAGAGGCTTCGTGACCAAGGGCGCGACGGCGTTCTCGACTCGGACGTTGGTCGAGTACCTCGTCACCTTGTCAGACGGTGTGAAGAACTAGAACGTCAGGCGACGAACTCGCTCCACGCGAGAGGGCACGTTGCGCTCGAGTGAGCTCGACGCGACGTCCCTCCCATCGCCGCGACCAATGAAGACGGTGGCGAAGAGTTCTTCGTCTTCGAGGCCAGCCCATCGGACGACGGCGTCGTTGTTGCGAAAATTTCCCCAGATCGTTGCGTGCCAGCCGCTCTCTTCGACCAAGAGCAGGAGCGCCATCGTCGCCATCGCGGCGTCCGTGTGCCAATAAGGCAGGGGCCAATTCTCGACGTCGACGAGGCCAGACGAAATCTTGTCAGGTTCTGCGTAGCGAGCGAGGTAGTCCTGGGGACGTGACGTCACCAAGACGGCGGCGCCGGCGCCACGTATTCCCTCGTAGCGTCGAGAGCGTGCGCGCCACGCCTCGTCGGACGCCACCGCCACGTACGAGGCGACGTCCTTCGCGCCCACGGTGTAGAGACGCACGCCCGCGCAGTTGCCGGCCGTCGGCGACCAGAGGGCGTCGGCACAGAGTTGGTCGAGCCACGCGTCGTCGACGGGCGTCCCGTCGAAGGACCGCGTCATGCGTCGGCGGGCGAGAAGATCACGAAGTTCCACGCGTCGGGTCTAGCAGGCGAGACGAATCAGATTGTTGACCAAGCAGGTAAGGTTTAACCACTGAAAAGGAGCGTCCCTTGCCATCACCGCGAGACCTACTGAACGCCGCCAAGGCCGAGATTCGTGAGATCGATCCCCAAGAGGTCGCGGCACACCTCGACGACTACGCACTGCTCGACGTTCGCGAACCCGATGAGTACGAGCAGGGCGCGATACCCGGCGCCGTGCACGTGCCTCGTGGACAGCTCGAGTTCTCGGTCGAGGGCCGACTTCGCGATAAGAGCGCGCCCGTCGCGGTCTACTGCGCCGGAGGGACGCGCAGCGCGTTCGCGGCGAAGACGCTCCAAGACCTCGGTTACACCGACGTCGTGTCCATCACCGGTGGCTTCAACAAATGGAAGGACGAAGGTCTCACCTGGAGTACGCCGCGCACCATGACCCAAGACCAGCGCCTTCGCTACGGCCGTCACCTGCTCCTGCCCGAAGTGGGTGAAGAGGGTCAGATGAAACTCCTTGACGCAAAAGTGCTCTTGCTGGGGGCCGGGGGACTGGGATCGCCCGCCGCGCTGTACCTCGCCGCTGCCGGCGTCGGCACCATTGGCATCATCGACATGGACGTCGTTGACTCATCGAACCTCCAACGCCAGATCCTGCACACCATGGACCGGGTCGGAATGCGCAAGGTCGACAGCGCCAAAGCTGCCCTAACGGCAATGAACCCCGACGTGAAGGTCCTTACCTACGACGTTCGATTGGGCGCCGACAACATTCTCGACATCATCGACGGCTACGACGTCATCGTGGACGGGACCGACAACTTCCCTACGCGGTACTTGGTGAACGACGCTGCGCTCGTGAAGCGCATCCCGGTGGTGCATGGCTCCATCTTTCGTTTCGACGGACAGGTCACCGTCTTCTACCCCTACGTCGGTCCGTGCTATCGCTGCATGATCCCCGAACCGCCGCCCGCCGAACTCGCTCCGAGTTGCGCCGAAGCCGGCGTGCTCGGCGTGCTGCCGGGCATCATTGGTTCACTGCAGGCCGTCGAAGCCATCAAGTTGGTCCTCGGACTCGGCGAGCCGCTCGTCGGAAGACTCCTCACCTACGACGCCCTCGAGCAGAGCTTTCGAACGTTCAAGGTGCGTCGCGACCCGGAGTGCCCAGCCTGTGGTGAGAACGCGGGGCCGATTCAGATTGCCGAGTACGACGACCTGTGCATGCCACACCCGGTGCACGCGTAAGCCCCATGGACGATCACGTCACTCTCGTCGAGGCGTCGGGTACTGGCGAGTAGCACGATCGGCCGATGAACCTCGCGAGAACGACCGCGTAACCTGGCTGGCGTGAGCACGAACGAGCGATTCACTGATTCGGGCATCGAAATCAAGACGGTGTATCGCGGTGCCGATCTCAAGGACTTCGACGAGCAGACGCAACTCGGCGAACCCGGCGCCTACCCCTACACCCGGGGCGTGCAAGAGACGATGTACCGCGGCAAGCTCTGGACGATGCGCCAGTACGCCGGGTTCGGTACCGCCGAGGCGACGAACGAGCGCTTCAAATTCCTCTTGGGTGCTGGCCAGACGGGACTCTCGTGCGCGTTCGACCTCCCCACGCAGATGGGCCTTGACGCCGACCACGTTCGCGCGGAAGGTGAAGTCGGCAAAGTAGGGGTCGCGATCTCGTCCATCGACGACATGCGCCTGCTGTTGAAAGACTTACCGCTCGACGAGGTGACGACGTCGATGACGATCAACGCCACCGCCGCGACGTTGTTGTTGTTCTACCAGTTGGTCGGCGAAGAGCAGGGTGTCAAGGGCTCGCAGTTACGCGGCACGATTCAAAACGACATCTTGAAAGAGTACGTCGCGCGCGGGACGTACATCTACCCGCCGCGTCCCTCGATGCGCCTTGTCGTGGACACGTTCGCCTACTGCGCGAAGGAGATGCCCAATTGGAACACCATCTCCATCTCGGGTTATCACATTCGTGAAGCTGGTTCTACCGCGGTGCAAGAGATCGCCTTCACGCTCGCGAACGGCGTTGCCTACGTCGAGGCGGCGCTCGCCGCTAGTCTCGAGCTCGACGCGTTCGCGCCGCGTCTCAGTTTCTTCTTCAACGCGCACAACAACCTCTTCGAGGAGGTGGCCAAGTACCGCGCGGCCCGTCGCCTCTGGGCGTCGATCATGCGTGATCGATTCGGCTCGATCGATCCGAAGTCCACGATGCTTCGGTTCCACACTCAGACGGGCGGCTCGACGCTCACCGCACAGCAGCCCGAGAACAACATCGTGCGCGTGACCATCCAAGGGCTCGCGGCGGCACTCGGGGGAACGCAAAGTCTGCACACCAACGGATTCGACGAAGCGCTGGGTCTACCCACCGAGCGCGCGGCAAAGTTGGCGCTACGTACTCAACAAGTACTCGGCTACGAGTCCGGCGTGACCGACACGGTCGACCCCTTGGCCGGTTCGTATTTTGTCGAATCACTCACGGACGAAGTCGAGCAACGCGCTCGAGAGTACATCGAACGAATTGACGAGATGGGGGGCTCCGTCGCCGCGATCGAAGCGCACTACCTCCAAGATGAGATCGAAGCCGCTGCCTACGAATTCGCGCGGAGCGTCGAACGAGGTGACAAGGTCGTCGTGGGGGTCAATCAGTTCGTCGAAGACCAATCGACCAAGGCCGACGTCTTTCCAATCGACGAGAGCCAACAGCGCGCGCAAGTCGAGAGGGTGCGCCAACTGAAGACCTCGCGTGACAACGACGCGGTGCGCGCTGCGCTCGACGACGTGGCCACGGCTGCACGTGGAACGGCAAACCTGCTCTACCCGATGAAGACAGCTCTATCGCGACTCGCCACGCTTGGTGAGGTTGCTGACGTCCTTCGAACGGAGTTCGGGGTCTACCAAGCCAGCTAACGCGTAATCGGTTCGTGAAAATGGGTGACGATAGGCGGCTCGCGGTAGAAGTGATGCGTGAGCGCGCGCCATTGCGCGAACAGCTCGGTCTCTCGAAAGGCGAGGTGCGCCTCGACGGACGTCCAGCGCACGAGCAAGAGATAAATCGAAGGGTCCTCCGCTTGGCGGCGCACCTCGGCACCAAAGCAGTCGTCGGCCGATTCGATGATGGGCAGTGCTTGCGCCATGGAGGTTTCAAAGGCGCTCTCCTCTCCCGGCGTGACGGACAACAGGGCGTGTTCGGTCATCATGAGCGTTGAACCAACCTTTCGCGCAGGACGCGGTCTTGGGCGACACCCACGACGGTGTGGGCGAGTGCGACAGCGCCGTCGATGACGGCTTGATCAGCGGCGGGCGTCACGCAAGCGGCAGTGAATTCGGGTTGGTGGTTCGAGGCGCCCTGCGTGGGGATCATCAAGAGTGGGTGAATAGACGGCACGACCAGCGAGACGTTGGCCATGTCGGTAGAGATGGTGGGTTTTGGAGTTTCTTCGTCGTCGAGCGTGAAGTTCCTCCCGAGAGCTTCGGCTGCGCGGCGGTAGTGAGCGAGGATCTCTTGGTCCGCGACCATGTGCGAGAACTGATGTCCCAGCTCTTCGATGACGAGCGAGGCGCCCGTCGCGAGTGCGCCCGCTTCGAAACAGGCGTTCACGCGCTCACGTAGTTCGCTTAACTGCGTCGACGTCGACGAACGGGCCATGAAGCGCCCGACGATTCGACTCGGGATGATGTTGGCCGCCGAGCCACCCTCGACG
>DASZHK010000038.1:0-4947 GCA_035937905.1 Acidimicrobiales bacterium | reverse complement strand
GCGCAAAATAGTTGCGATGTCATTGGTGTCTCTCGCGGTAATAACCGCCGCGACACTTACGGTAGATCTCGGAATGAGCTCTGCCGGAATTCACGGCAATATCTACCGACGGATCAATCCGATAAACGCTGACTTCATTCCGGCGCTGCGCGAAACCGAGTACTCGTTCACGCTTTCTCACTACGACATGAGTCTCACGTACGCCGAACCGACGTCGGTTGAGTGGAGACTCCAACTCGAGCTCGTGGACAGGGCGGGTGCCCCCAACCTCGGGACGCCGGGCTCAGGTGCGGCGGTCGATCTCGGGTGCACGAATAACGGAGTGGGCATACCCGATCCCGAGAAGGTTCCCGTAAAGGAAGGCCAGAGGACCTGGCATTTCGTCTGGCATCACCCCGACGCCGCGGACAGCGTTCCTCTCGGCCTCTATCACTGCAACCACTTGGAAATGGGCCCACGAGGACATGAAGGCCTCATAACGGTGACTGTCAAAGGAAAGGGTTGGGAGTGCACGGCCTCGTACAAGGGAACGAATTCAAGCACTGCGCAAAGCGAGGCGGAGACGATCCGCGGCGTCGTGAAGGACGTCACGGCCACCTATCCCGATTGCTCGAGCGTCGCTAAGTGATCGGGATTATCCAACGCAAGTGTTCTCCAAGCCGATGCAAAATGATATTGAGGATAGAGGTCGGCTGAACGCTCGCGAGAAAGCTGGCAACGTTCGCGACTCACGATGAAAGAGAGGATCCGCCGTCGCTGAGCGCCGTGGCGAGACCTCGTCGAGGCGCAATGATGCCATCGATAAGTCCGTACGTCACGGCTTCCTCGGCCGTCATGAAACGATCGCGCTCGATGTCGTGTGAGACCTCGTCAAGCGTCTTTCCGCTGTGGTGGGCAATGATCTCGGCCATTCTGTGCGTGAGCGCGAGCACTTCGCGAAGCTGAATCTCCATGTCGCTCGGTGCTCCCCGAGTGCCGGCGCTGCCCTGATGAATCATGATCCTCGAGCTCGGCAACGCGAAACGCTTGCCGGGAGCGCCACCGCACAGCACCATCGCCGCGGCTGACATTCCCATGCCGACACAGATCGTCGACACGTCAGGCTTCACGTGTTGAATCACGTCGTAGATGGCCATCCCTCCGTACGCCATTCCCCCAGGGGAGTTGATGTAGAGGCTGATGTCGCGATCGGGATCGAGCGCCTCGAGGTAGAGCATCTGGGAGATGATCAGGTTGGCGATTTGGTCGTCGACCTCTTGTCCGAGAAACACAATGCGCTGTCGAAGGAGCATCGAATAGATGTCGAAGGCTCGCTCGCCTTTGGAAGACTCCTCAAGCACCATCGGGACCAAAGAGTGTGTTGGCTTGTTCTCGTTACATAACAACGTCACTTTCGCTTCCTTCCTTGCCAACGCGACTCGGCATTCGGCCGACGTCGCTTGGACACCTATCTGCAACCACCTGATTGCATGCTACACACCAACGACTGCTTTGTGCAATAATCTGGTTGCATGAGAGACATCTTGCACCGCGAAGTCGAGGTCCCCTGCGACGTCGAAGCGGCATGGCAGCACGTCATCGACCCCTCGTGGCTCGGCGACGACGGCGAACTCGACGTTGTCCCGGGCGGCGAAGGTTGGGTGAGGGACGGTGAGGAGACGAAGTACCTCGTCGTCGAAGAAGTAGACAACGAACGACATCTCACGTTTCGATGGGCCAGTTTCGTGGACGCGCCAAGCCGCGTCGACATCGATCTTGAACCTACGCCTGAGGGAACGCGAATTTCGATCTCCGAGTCACCACTTGAGGCGAGAGCGATGGCGGGCCTCGTCACTCGATGAAGGACACACTCTCGAACGTCTTCGCCGCGCTCGGGGATACGACGCGACGCGGCATCTACGAACAACTCCTCAGCAACCCTCACGGCCTCACAGCGACGGCGTTAGTCGGCGCCGCCACCGTCTCTCGACAGGCCATTGTGAAGCACCTCCAAGTGCTAGCCCGATCGGGACTCGTCATCTCTCGCCGCGACGGACGAGAGGTGCTCTACTTCGTCGCTCCCGACGGCACTGCTGGCGCGTCCTCGTGGCTGCTCAAGGGCGCGGAAGCTTGGGATCGAAGAATCGCAAAACTCGAGAGCCAGTCCCGGTCCAATACGCGACGTCGAGCGACTCCGTAGCGACACGAATCGAAGACGTACGGCAGTCGTCGGGCGATCTCCTGGGTGAGACTGCGAAGCCCAAGACTTCACGTCGAATGAACTATCTTTCGACGTAGATCGTCAACGGTGGAATGACGCCGTGGTCCGCCATTGCGGCTCCAAGTTCCGGCGACGGTGAAGAGGTCGCCGCCAGGACGGCCTTCACGTCATCGACGTTGCCAGTGATTGCTACGGCGTTACTTCCATCTTCGGCAACGAATTCCGCGATCTGGGATACACCCATCGCCGATATTGCCTGTGCACGCTCGGCCTTGAAACCCAGCCACTTTTCCACGTCGACCACACCGTGGGTAATAACCATCTTCGCCATCAGAAGTCCTTTCTCGTGGGCTCAGCAACAATCGACACCCGTCGACGTTTCTAGTCCAATGACCCCTCGTTCGCTGGAGTGACCACGTGAGTTTCGAGAGACCACGCCGGTGGTCCCGCGAAGACCCGGCCGCCCGTTCGAGGGCGGCTCGAACCATCTAGACGCTGACGAGGAGTATCCCGCGCCCGAACCACTCACTTTTCTGTACGGAGATGACAACTCCTTTGTCGTCAAGAAGTGGAAATGGGCCATAGAGTCACTTATGTCACACGCGAGCCAAGCGAGGGCGATGTCACCATGACTCTCACTCCAGTACCAAGGACGAGCGCGACGGCAGAACGCGGGCCGATTTCGAATCGGTGCGGCAACATCGCCACGGAGGCGTCGTAATGAGTACGGCACCCGACCTGGAACAAAGCGAAGCGCCAACAGCCGAGGCGCCAAACCCTCTTGCCATCGGCGGCGTCTCGCCATTGAAAGAACTTCGTTTCTTGACGGTCTTAACCGGTCGACGACTGCGACAAGGAAGTAGACCTTGGTTGGGCCTCGTGCTGGCCTGCGTCACCGCCCTGGTCGCGCTGATGTTGCGATTTCACGTGATGAGTCCCGACCTCTGGCGCTCGGGCGCCGTGTACGCGTCACTACCTCTCAAGAGTGAGTTGGCGCGCCTGCCAATGTCCCTGTTCCTTCCGACGCCGTACTTGCCGGCGTGGGCGGCGAGTGGCCAAATCTTGATCGTCTTCGGCCTCGGTGAGATGATTCTCGGTCGGTGGTTGACGGTCGTCGTTGCGACACTTGGTCACTTCGGCTCATCACTCGTCGCCTTCGTGTTGCTGAACGCAGTACACCAGAGCGTCTTCGGACTTACGCCCGCGCTCGCTCACGCTCTCGATACGGGCCCCTCCGCAGCGACGACGGCCGTCGGCGCGTGCTTGCTCGTCGCGGTTCGAATGAAACGAAGTGCCTGGCTCTTGACGCTGGCTCTCGTGGCGGCGGCACTCATCGCACCTGGGATAGACGGCGTAGAACACATCGTCGCTCTCGTCTGTGGATTGGCTGCTGGCGGCGTCTATCGGATCGCTTTCTCCCTACGTACCCGACACGAAAACCTTTCCTCGAGGAGCAGACGTTCTTACGTCGTACTTGGTCTCGCGCAAGTCTTTCGACTTCCTCGATCCGCGGTTGCCGCCATTCGCGGCAGAAACTGAATCAGGATCCCCTTCGCACCACACGCCAACTCTCGCTCTATTTTGCGCCAGGGCAGCGAGGGTGACGCTGAGACGACGGCCGAGATTACGCCACGCGATGCCGCTGGGTCGGTGCCGCGCACTCTCGACAAAGAACCACAGACTTTCGGTCCTCTTCGCTCGTTTTCGCGGTACGAAGGATTCGTACGACGCCGTTGGACCGGCACTGGCGCTGATGCCAGCACGTTTGGCGAGAGCACTTGCATGCTCCGCTCGCGGGAGCGCGCGTGCGCACAGCGCTGGCGATCTCTGAAACAGGTGAATTTAGAACGATGTCGCTCACAACTTCCCTTCCACCTCCGACGCCACTAATTTTACCGACGACGCCTCTACAAACGTGGAATGCTCCAGGAAAACTTTCCAAAGTCTTATGTGCACATCTCTTGCTATGGCTATACGCTCACCGTCGTAGAACGAAAATGCGTGAACTTACACAAAAAAAGATTCCGAATTGCCGAAGGGGCTTTGCTGGTCCTAGCCCGCTGAGGAGCCACCGGACGTCACGTCTTTGAGCTCCTTGAGTGATGCTCGGATGAGTTGCGGAAAGTCTCTCTGATTCGTTTCGCTAATCCAGTATTCGAACGCGCTCTTGAAGACGACGATTCCTACTTCGGCCGTCAGCGTGGCAGCGGGCTCTGCGACACCGCGCTCGCGCAACGCCTCGGCCATCGCGGCGGCAAGGGATGCAAGTTTGATCAACTCACGTTCACGCAGTTCGGGGTTCGCCTCTATCACCGCTTGACGCTGAAGAGCTCCTTCACGGCGCTCTTGAAGCAGAGCACCCGCCGCTTCCAGGGCTTCGGCAATGGCAGCGATCGGAGCAGCACCTGCAGGTGCGGCAACGACCGTAGAAACGAGAAGCTCTTGCAGCGCCGCAGAGCCCCAGAAGAGAACCTCGCGTTTATCTACGAAATATCGAAAAAAGGTCCGTTCCGCGAGACCCGCGCGTTTGGCGATCTCCGCGACGGTGGTTTGCTCAAAGCCGCGTTCAACGTAGAGCTCGATGGCCGCCTGTTGCAGTCGGCCTCGTGCGTTTGGCTCCCAGCGACCCATGACCCGATCGTACTTGATGTCAGTGAGTGTCATCGTGTGCTACTTTGATGTCAGCGAATGACATCGCCCTCGCCTCGCCCACTGCGTGGACGACAAGAGCAATCATCTGGAGGTCT
>DASZHK010000037.1:0-24213 GCA_035937905.1 Acidimicrobiales bacterium | reverse complement strand
CGGCGTCGACACCGAGACGTCGCTTGCGGTCCGCTTCGTAGTCGCTGAAGTTCCCCTCCCAGAACCGCACCTCGGAATCTCCCTCGAACGCCAGCACATGGGTGGCGATCCGATCGAGAAACCAACGATCGTGGCTGATGACGATGGCGCATCCCGGAAACTCGATCAGCGCGTCTTCCAGTGCGCGCAACGTGTCGACGTCGAGGTCGTTCGTTGGTTCGTCGAGCAGCAGCACGTTGCCAGCACTTCGCAGCACCTTCGCCAGTTGGACCCGATTACGCTCGCCACCCGAGATCTCACCAACGTTCTTCTGTTGGTCACTTCCCTTGAAGCCAAAACTCGCCACGTACGCCCGGGCGTGGATCTCGCGTGATCCCACGACCATGTGTTCTTGTCCTCCGCTGATCTCGTCGAAGACGGTGTTCGCAGCGTTCAAGGAGTCACGCGACTGATCGACGTACGCGAACTGTACGGTCGTGCCGATCTCAATCGAGCCCGCGTCGGGCTTTTCCTCGCCCACCATCATGCGAAAGAGCGTGGTCTTGCCGGCGCCGTTGGGACCGATGACGCCCACGATGCCACCGGGCGGAAGCAGAAAGGTGAGGTCTTCGATCAAGAGGCGCTCTTCGAAGCCCTTCGTGAGACCCGTCGCGTTCACGACGACGTCCCCGAGTCTCGGGCCCGGTGGAATAGCAATTTCCAAACGGTCGGCGCGTCGATCAGCCGACTCGGATTCGGCGACGAGTTCGTTGAACGAGCTAACGCGCGCCTTGCCCTTGCTCTGACGTGCGCGCGGCGAAAGCCGGATCCACTCCAACTCACGTTCGAGCGATGCTTGACGGACCTTGTCGGCCTTCTCTTCAGCGGCGAGTCGAGCTTGCTTCTGCTCGAGCCACGACGAGTAGTTGCCTTCCCACGGAATGCCGTGACCGCGGTCTAATTCTAGAATCCACTGCGCGGCGTTGTCGAGGAAGTAGCGGTCGTGCGTAATGGCGACGACGGTGCCGCTGTAGTCCTGCAACGTACGCTCGAGCCAGGCCACGGACTCCGCGTCGAGGTGGTTGGTCGGCTCGTCGAGCAGGAGCAGATCGGGCTTCGAGAGCAAGAGCCGGCACAGTGCCACACGACGGCGCTCTCCACCCGACAACGTCGACACCACCGCGTCAGGCGCCGGGAGGCGCAGCGCGTCCATCGCGATCTCGAGTGTGCGCTCCAAGTCCCACGCGTTCGCGGCGTCGATCTTGGTCTGCAGATCGGACTGTTCACTCAAAAGCGCGTCGAAGTCGGCGTCCGGGTCCGCCATCGCGGCGCAAACTTCGTTGAAGCGAAGGAGAAGATCACGTTGCTCGGCGACGCCGTCGGCGACGTTGCCGACCACGTCCTTCGTCTCGTCGAGTTGGGGTTCTTGCGAGAGATAGCCAACGCTGAAGCCCGGGGTCAATCGTGCTTCGCCACTGAATCCGTCGTCGAGGCCGGCCATGATACGAAGAAGTGAGGACTTGCCCGAGCCATTCGCGCCAATGACGCCGATCTTCGCGCCCGGATAGAAGGAGAGATTGATTCCCTTCAGTACTTCGCGGTCCGGCGGGTAGAACCGACGAAGGTCTCGCATCGTGAAAATGAACTGTGCAACCATGCCTACCAGTGTTGCCGAAAACTCGACGACGGACTTTTTGGATCGTGTCCCATGTGACAGGCCCACTATTACACTCAGAAAATGTCTGAGAACTCCGTCGACGTTATAACGCCCAAGCGCCACGCGGCCGACTGGATGATCCTGTCGATTGCTTGCATCGCGCAGTTCATGGTCGTGCTCGACGTTTCTATCGTGAACGTGGCGCTGCCGCGCATGGGCCAGGACCTCCATTTCACGTACTCGAGCGCGCAGTGGGTCATCAACGCGTACGTCTTGACGTTCGCGGGCTTCTTGCTCCTCGGTGGACGTATGGCCGACTACTTCGGTCGTCGCAACGTGTACCTGGTCGGCATGAGCATCTTCACGCTCGCGAGTATCGGCGCCGGCGTCGCACACTCCGGTACTCAGATGATCGTCGTTCGCGCGATCCAAGGTCTCGGCGGCGCGATTCTCTCGCCCGCGACGTTGACCATCATCGTCACGACCTTTCACGGCCCACGGCTCCCCAAGGCCATTGGTGCCTGGAGCGCGGTCGCTGGCGCGGGTGGTGCTGTCGGCGCGCTCTTGGGCGGGATCTTGACGGGGACTGTGTCGTGGCGCTGGATCTTCTTCATCAACGTGCCCTTCGGCATTATCGCGGGCACGGCGGCACTGTTGTACCTCCAGGAGATGAGGAACAAGGACGCCGCCGCCAAGCTCGACGTCACGGGCTCCGTACTCGTCACCGGCGGTTTGGCCTCAGTCATCTACGCCGTCGTGAACACGACGACGCACAAGTGGACGTCGAGCTTCACCCTCGAGTGGCTGCTCGGCGGACTCGTCTTGTTGACGATCTTCTGCTTCTGGGAAGCGAAGGTCGCTTCGCACCCTCTCGTACCGTTCAGGATCTTCCGTTCGCGGCCGCTGTCGACCGCGAACGGCATCATGGTCCTCGTCGGTGGCGTCTTCTTCGCCATGTGGTACTTCTTGACCTACTTCTTCCAGTCGGTCTTGGGCTTCGGTCCCGTGAAGGCCGGTGTCGCCTTCGTGCCCACCGCGGTCGCCATCATCCTCGGCGCACAGATCTCGTCGCGACTGCTGGCGAAGACCGGCGTCAAGCCCCTGCTCCAGGTGGGCGCAACCTTGGCCGCGCTCGGCTTCTTCTGGCTCTCGCTCATACAGCACAACAGTTCGTTCTTCGCCCACGTCCTCTTGCCGTCGGTCGTCACCGCCTTCGCCATGGGACTGCTCTTTGCGCCTTTGGCGATGGCCGCGACGTCCGGGGTCGATCGGGCTGACGCGGGACTCGCCTCGGGACTACTTAACACCGCCCGTCAGGTCGGCGGTTCCCTCGCGCTCGCGATCTTGGCCACCGTCGCCACCGACCGGACGACGTCGATGTTGACGCACGCCTCCAAGGCGGTGGCCTTAACGGCGGGCTATCAAAGGGCTTTTCAGATTTCGGCGGTCATTGCTCTGCTCGCGCTGGGCGTCTCGTTCGCGCTCCCTCGCAACACCGGTCGCGCCACCACGGCGTAGCGCACCGTTCGATTGTCACGGCCCGATTAACTTCCTTCCCCGCTCGGCTGGTCGCGCTACTTGGCTGTAGTCTCACGGTTGACAAATATCCGGGGGTGTCACGAGGCTGAGTCGGGAGACTCGTTTCGCTGCCGGACAATCCTCTCTGAGGGTTGACAATCGAATAAGGGAGAAACAATGGGTAGATTTCGTCGCCTCACGACGGTGCTCGGGGCCAGCGCGCTGGTTCTGGGTACGTTGACTGTGAGTGTGGCCGCGACAACGATGTCGGCTTCCGCCGCGTCGAAGTTCAAGGCCTGCGTCGTAACTGACACCGGTGGCATTAACGACAAGTCCTTCAACGCTTCGGCGTACGCGGGTTTGAAGGACGCCGCCAAGCAAGACAAGAACATTTCGTACACGTATCTTTCGTCGACGTCATCCTCGGACTACGCGCCCAACATCAACAGCTTCGTCTCCAAGGGTTGCGGGATCATCGTCACGGTGGGCTTCTTGATGGACGCGGCGACTGCGGCTGCCGCTAACGCTCACCCGAGCCAGAAGTTCGCGATTGTGGACGACGCGCCCAAGGTGAAAGCCGGCACGCACGTTGACTCACTTCAGTACGAGACCGACCAGGCCGGCTTCCTCGGTGGCATCTTGGCCGCCGCGATGTCGAAGACCAAGACGGTGGCGACCTTCGGTGGCCAGCAGTTCCCGTCGGTGACGCTCTACATGAACGGCTTCGTCGCCGGTGTGCGCTACTACGACAAGACGTACGCGAAGTCCGTGAAGGTTCTCGGCTGGACGCCAGCGGCGGGCGCGTGTTCGCTCTCGACTTGCAACGGCAAGGGAACGTTCGTCGGAAACTTCACTGACCAGACCGCTGGTAAGACCGACACGACGACCTTCTTCTCCCAGGGAGCCGACGTTGTCTTCCCGGTCGCGGGTTCGGTGGGCCTCGGCTCCATCGCCGCGGCGAAGTTGGCCGGAACTGGTCACAGCGTGATGTGGGTCGACAGCAACGGCTGCGTCTCGGACAAGGCTGACTGCAAGTGGTTCGTCGGCACGGTCGCTAAGGGCGTCGAGCCCTCGGTGATGGCGGCGGTCCTCTCGGCTGCGAAGGGTACCTTCAAGGCCGGAACGTACGTCGGCACGTTGGCGAACAACGGCACCGCGCTTGAGTACGGTGGCATCATGGTTCCCGCTTCGGTGAAGGCGGAGATCGCCACCGCCAAGGCGGGCATCATCGCCGGGACGATTTCGGTCAACCCGAACAAGTACCCAGCCAAATAACTACGTCGTAGCGCCTCGCGGCGCGACGCCACGACAAAGACCCGGGACCAAAAGCCCGGGTCTTTGTCGTGGCATACGATGAATCCTCATGCAACTTGAACTGCGCGGGATAACGAAGCGTTTCGGCTCGTTCACCGCGAACGACCAGATCAGCCTGAAGGTTGAGCCCGGTCAGATTCACTCGTTGCTCGGCGAAAACGGCGCCGGTAAGTCGACGCTAATGAACGTCCTCTTCGGACTATTGCGCCCCGATGAGGGAGAGATCCTCATCGACGACGTCGCCACGCCCATCACGGACTCGGGCGAAGCCGTGCGCCGAGGAATCGGCATGGTCCACCAGCACTTCATGTTGGTGCCCGTCTTCTCCGTGACGGAGAACGTCGTGCTCGGTTTCGAACCGACGAAGTCGCTCAATCGCGTGGACTACAAACGGGCCACCGAGGACATCCGTCGCCTCTCCCACCAGTTCAATTTGGACGTCGACCCCGACGCCATCGTCGAGAACCTGCCAGTGGGGCTCCAGCAGCGCGTGGAGATCTTGAAGGCCCTCAGCCACGACGCCGAACTCTTGATCCTCGACGAACCAACGGCCGTCCTCACGCCCCAGGAGATCGATTCGCTGATGGAGATCATGCGCTCGCTGGCGGCGGCGGGCAAGTCGATCCTCTTCATCACCCACAAACTCAAAGAGGTGAAGGCCGTCGCCGACGTCATCACCGTGATTCGACAAGGTCGCGTCGTGGGCACCGCCGAGCCCAGTGCGTCGGAGTCCGAACTCGCCTCGATGATGGTCGGGCGCGAGGTGAAGCTCACTGTCGAAAAGACCCCCTACGACCCGGGCAACGAAGTGCTCGAAGTTCGCGACCTCGTCGTGCTCGACGACCGGGGACTCGTCGCGGTCAACGGCGTCACGCTCGACGTGCGCGCGGGCGAGGTGTTGGCGCTCGCCGGCGTGCAGGGTAACGGGCAGACCGAGTTCGTCGAGGCACTCGTGGGCATGCGTCCCGTCGAGTCCGGCTCGATCACCCTCAAGGGACGCGACATCACTAATTTGACGCCGCGTGAAGCCCTCGACGCGGGTCTCGGCCACATTCCCGAAGACCGACAGCGTGACGGACTCGTGCTCTCGATGTCAGTCGCCGACAACCTGGTCCTCAACACGCCGCGGCGCGCGCCCTTCGCCCGTCACGGCACGCGCAACCTCACGGCCGTCAATGAGAACGCGGAGCGCCTCGTGCGCGAGTTCGACATTCGCACCACCTCCATTCGAGAACCCGCGAGTTCGCTCTCGGGTGGCAATCAACAAAAGGTCATCGTGGCACGCGAGCTCTCGCGCTCCATTGAGTTCCTCGTCGCTTCGCAGCCAACGCGCGGGCTCGACGTCGGTTCCATCGAGTACGTGCACCGCCAGATCATCGAGCACCGCAACCGGGGCAACGGCGCGCTCATCGTCTCGTCCGAACTCGACGAAGTCGTCGCCCTGGGCGACCGCATCGCGGTGATGTACGAGGGCCGGATCAGCGGCGTCGTCGATCCGAGCGCCAGTCGCGAGTCGATCGGACTCCTCATGGCCGGTCACACGACGGAGGCGTCCAGTGTCTGAGACGTCGAGCGCTCGAGCGTCACTGTGGGTTCGCTACACGTCGAGTAGTCCCCTGGTCGTGACGTTCTTCGCCTTGGTACTCGGTCTCCTCTTTGGCGCGTTCGTCATCATCACGACGACGCCCTCGGTCCTTGACGCGTGGCGCGCGATCTTTCACGGATGGAACGGTATCCCCCACGCGCTCAACCTCACGTTCGACAACGTCGGCGCGGCGTACCGCTCGATGTTCACCGGTTCGATCGTCGACCCCCAGGGCCTCTGGCACTCGATCTCCACCGGCAAGGGTTGGACGAACACGCTCACGCCGATCTCCGAGACGCTCACCTACGCGACGCCCCTCGTGATCGCGAGCATCGGCGTCGGCATCGCCTTTCAGACGGGACTCTTCAACATTGGCGCCAACGGACAGGCCGTCATCGGGGGCATCGCCGGCGCCGTCGTGGGCTCGATGCTGCACATGCCCGAGATACTGCACCTCCCGGTCACGTTGCTCGCGGGCATCGCCGGCGGGATGATCTGCGGCGCGGTGCCCGGCGTCTTGAAGGCCTACACCGGAGCGCACGAGGTCATCGTGACGTTGATGTTCAACTACGTCACCTACGCGTTCTTGTTGTTCATGGTGCTCTCGACACCGTTTCAACAGCCCGGTCAACAGAACGACATCGGGCGCACGATGGACCACTCCGCGCAGTTGGCGCCACTCTTCGGCACGAGATCGGGACTGCGCGTCAGTTACGGCGTGTTCGTCGCCGTGGCGGTCGTCATCTTCGCGTCGTGGCTACTCAATCGCTCGTCGCTGGGCTTCGACTTTCGCGTCACCGGCGCTAACCCGTCGGCCGCTCGGGCCTCGGGCATCAACGCTCGCACGGTGATCGTCGTCGTCTTTCTCATCTCGGGCGGTCTCGCCGGATTGGCGGGCGTCGTGCAGGTGGCGAGCACCACGCACTACGTCGACGGAGGCTTCCTCATCGGCAGCGCGGGCATCGGCTTCACCGCGATCACGGTGGCGCTCCTCGGCCGCAATCGGCCCATAGGCATCGTCTGGGCAGCGCTGCTTTTCGCGGCGTTGGGCGTGGGCGGGCGCAACATGCAAGCGACGACGGGCATCCCACTCGACCTCGCGACGGTGATCCAGTCGGCCATCGTGCTCTTCGTGGCGACGCCCGTCCTCGTCAAGGAGATCTTCCGGTTGCGCGCCGCCAAGACCACCACCGTGCAGCTCGCGACGACGGGATGGGGCTCGTGAGTCTCATCGACGCGAAGACCGCTCCGCGCGCGATCGCGCCGATGAAGAACCGTCGGACGCGGGTCATCGCGATCATCATGGGCCTGATCGGCGTCTTCACGATCTTCGCGTTCGGCCTCGGGAGCGAGTCACGCGCGCACTCGTCACTCACGTTCAATCCGATCAACTTGGTGAACGCGCCATGGCGCGTGGGATCGCTGACCGTCGTCACGCGCTGGACGGACGTCGTGCTCGGCGTCGTCATGGTCGCCATCGCGGCCGAGACGTACCTCCGTCATCCGCGTCGCGGCGTCATGGCGCGCTTCGGCTCGGTCGCGGTCTTGTTCCTCTTCGCCCTGTTGTTCTGGGCCGCGCGAACGCCGGGACCCTCGCCCACGTCGTCGGTGAACATCACGGCCATCCTCGTCGGCAGTAGTGCCGCCGCGATGGTGCTCATCTTCGGGTCGCTGTCGGGCGTGATGTGCGAACGATCGGGCGTCGTGAATATCGCCATCGAAGGTCAGTTCATCGGGGGCGCCTTCCTCGGCAGCATGATCGCCTCCACCACCCACGACTTCTTCTTCGCGGCGATCGCGGGCATGGTCGCGGGTGGCGTCATCGGACTGGTCCTCGCGTTCTTGTCGCTGCGTTACCGCTCCGACCAGATCATCGTCGGCGTCGTGCTCGTCACGATGTTGAGCAGCCTTTCGTCGTACTTGAACCTCCAGGTCTTCACGCCGTTCCCGAACTTCAATACCGGCATCCTGGCGCCGAACCTGCCCATCCCGCTACTCTCGAAGATTCCCGTCCTCGGCCCCGTGTTCTTCAACCAGTCGGGCTTCTTCTACGTGATGATCATCCTCGTCGCGGTCGTGAGCTTCGCGCTCTTCAAGACCCGCTACGGGCTGCACGTTCGTGCCGTGGGTGAGCACCCGCGCGCGGCGGCGACCGTGGGCATCAACGTGATACGGGTTCGTTACATCAACGTCGTGCTCGGTGGCGCCATCGCCGGACTCGGCGGCGTCGCCTTCATGGCCACGCAGGGCCAGTTCCAAGTGGGCTACACCTCGGGCTACGGGTACATTGCGCTCGCCGCGTTGATCTTCGGTCGTTGGCGCCCCTCGGGCGCCGTCGTCGCCTCGATCATCTTCGGGCTCTCGGTCTACCTCTCGTACAACCTGGTGACCTATAACGTGCCGATCTCGCTCTACATCTTGCAGATGTTCCCGTACCTCATCACCATCGCCGTCGTCGCCGGACTCATTGGTCGCGTCCGTGCACCCGCCGCCGACGGCCAGCCGTACCTGCGCGACTAGCCGGGCACCGAAGTACGTCCCCCTCCGACTGCCCTTTCGGCATACAACACCGACAACGCAACGCCGGCGCTGGTGCACGGCAATCTCGTCGGAAACGGAGTGCAGTCGTGGCCGACAAACTTCACGCATAACGCCTTCGGCAATTCGGCTAGCGGTCAAGACTTGCTCGTTGATCAAAGGTCCCGGACCGAAGTCCGGGACCTTTGATTGCTTCATTGCGTGATGTCAGACCGTGGTCTGAAATCCATTGGAAGTCTCGCTAGAGAACAGTCGTGCAAAGGGCACTGTGCTCAATTGCAGTCCCGTGTACTGCGTTCGACATCCGCAAAGTAAGGAGTACGAGCAGGGAGGCTGCGCCTATGCCCTGGTTGACTCTTTGTTCTAGAGACATCTACCCACCTCAATCATGTTGAATGCGACACAAGAGCTAGAGCGCCAAAATGCTACGCCCACTCCGGTCAAACCCTGACGGTGGCCACCCGCAGATGCCCGACGACTGGACGCCACGACACACGCTCGGCGCGTCGTCGTTGAGTGGTCTTCGTCGCACGCATCGTGTGGCCTACGTCGGCGATGGAGTGTCACTTCGCATGCCGTCCGCGACATCGAGCTCATCGGACACATTCGCGCTGCCGACGGCGAACCCTCAGCGGGATTAGCCGAGCGCGCCGAGTCCGCTAATCACGCGAGCTGCGGCGACCATCGCGTTAGCGAGTGCGCTCGGTGGCTCAACGCCGTTAAGCCGCGCGCCAAGGTACGCACCAGTGGCGGCGTCGCCAGCGCCCGTCGTGTCAACGACGGAGGCGTCGGTCGCGCTCGCGCGATAGCGCTCGGATGCTTTGGCACCAATGACGCCACGCGCGCCAAGGGTGATCACGACTTCGTCGAACAGCGGTGCCAGCGCGTCGAGCGCGTGCTCCACGTCGGTCTGCGAGCTCAGCGTCAGGGCCTCCTCTTCGATCGCGAAGAGCATCGTCGCGCCCTCAGCGCAGCGGAGAAAGACCGCTGGCGTGACCTGGCGAAGCGGCGCGACAGAGCAGACGTCCACGGAGGTCGACGAGCCGCAAAGGCGCGCGTGCGCCAGCGCGCTGACGCTCACCTCTCGGGTGGCGGGGTCGAGCAGGAGGTAGCCCGACACGTGCAAGTGATCGAAGGGCTGGTCGAGTTGCGCGGTGACGAAGTCCGCGCTGAGACGGGGATTGACGCCCCGATCGGTCAACATCGATCGCTGTCCGTCGCGCGCGACGATCGACACCACGGTGCCAGTCGCGCCGTCGAACGACTCGAGTCTCGGCGTCACGTGCTCCTCGCTCAGCGCGTCGACGAACACGTCAGCGGCGGCGTCACGGCCCGCCGCGCCCACGTAGATGACGTCGTGGTCAGCGGTTCGCAGCGCGATCGCGAGGTTCGCCCCCGATCCGCCCCTGGTGACACGTATGGCGGCCGGCGTGTCACTCGTGGGCGCCACGTCAGCCTTCAGTTGGACGATGACGTCGAGCATCACGTCGCCGAGAACGACGACGCGTCGAGTCACGCGTTGGCGCGCGCGAGTGACGTCGCGATGGCGCCCGCGACGCCCGCGTTCGCGACCACCAGGTCGCGATTGACCTGCACGCTGAGCCCCGCGGTGTGGCGAGCGAACTCCGCGAGGAGCGCCGGGGTGACCGCCTTTCCGCTCACGCCCTCGAAGCGCGCCTTGATAAGGGCGCTCTCCAAGGCTTCGTCGTGGAGGTGACGATCGAGTTCCTTATCCGCTGCGACGGGATTGGCGACAAGAAAACCCGTGGACATCATCTCGCGGTGACAAAGGAACGCCACGGCGGCCTCGTCGGCGCTCGCCACTGCCCAGTCGAGTTCGAAGCCGCTGTCGCGTAAGTAGAAACCCGGGAACTGACGAGTGCCGAAACCGACGACCGGCACGCCGAGCGTGTCGAGACGTTCGAGCGTGGCGCCGATGTCGAGAATCGACTTGACACCCGACGCCACGACGAGCACGGACGTGCGGGACAAAGAGGTGAGGTCGGCCGACTCGTCGAAACTCTCGGACGCGTCTCGGTGCACGCCGCCCAAGCCACCGGTCGCCATCACGTTGATGCCGGCGTGCTCCGCGATCGTGATCGTGCCGGCGACGGTCGTGGCGCCGTCGGTCCCTTTGGCGAGCGCCACGCCGAGGTCGCGCGCCGAGAGTTTTGCGGCGTTGCGCACGGGGTCAGCGAGTCGAGCGAGTTCGTCGGCACTCAGTCCGACGACGACGTTGCCGTCGAGCACGCCGATCGTCGCGGGGATCGATCCCGCGTCACGCACCGACGCTTCGCACGCGGTGGCCACCTCGAAGTTCATCGGCGAAGGAAGTCCGTGCACGACGATCGTCGTCTCGAGTGCGACGACACCGCGACCCTCGTGCAACGCCGTCGCGACTTCGTCACTGACGACAACAGAGGAAAATCGGAAGTTTTTCACGCAGCGCAAAGTGTACAGTGAGGACGTGAGCTCAGCCCCTGAGATTGACTGGGCGAACCTACGCGCACTGGCCCGCGCCGCGGCGACACGCTCGTACGCGCCGTACTCACACGTGACGGTTGGTGCGGGCGCTCTCGCCAGTGACGGCAACACCGTCGTGGGCTCCAACGTCGAGAACGCCAGCTACGGACTGACTCTGTGCGCCGAATGCTCGTTGGTGAGCGACCTCATTCGAAAGGGCGGCGCCCGACTGGTGGCGGTGTCCATCGTCGCGGGTGACGGTGCGCCGATCGCGCCTTGTGGACGCTGTCGTCAAGTGCTGTTCGAACACGGTGGCGGCGATCTCCTCGTCGACGCGGGCGACGACGTGGCGCCCGTCAAACTGAGCGAACTGCTACCCGGGGCCTTCGGTCCCGAGGATCTGGGGATACGGCGTAACCCGTGAACGTGTACTCCGCGGTGGACGTCATCACCAGAAAACGTGACGGCGGGGTGTTGAGCGACGAAGAGATCACGTGGATCCTCGACGCCTACGAACACGGTGACGTCGCCGAAGAACAGATGTCGGCGCTGTTGATGAGCATCTTCTTCAACGGACTCACGCCCCACGAGCTCGACACGTGGACCGACCGCATGATCGAATCGGGCGAACGGCTCGACCTCTCCGGACTGTCGCGCCCGACCGTCGACAAGCACTCGACCGGCGGCGTCGGTGACAAGATCTCTCTCATCCTCGCTCCCCTGGTCGCGGCCTGCGGCGCCGCCGTGCCGCAACTCTCAGGTCGCGGACTCGGCCACACGGGCGGCACGCTCGACAAGCTCGAGTCGTATCCCGGCTGGCGGCCGTTCCTTTCCAACGACGAGATCCGCGTCCAACTCGAGACGGTGGGCGCGGTCATCTGCGCCGCCGGTTCGGGTCTCGCGCCCGTCGACCGCAAGCTGTACGCGCTGCGCGACGTGACCGCCACCGTCGAGTCGATTCCACTCATCTCGTCGTCCATCATGTCGAAGAAGATCGCCGAAGGCACCGAGGCACTCGTGCTCGACGTCAAGGTCGGACGGGGCGCCTTCATCAAGGACTTGGCGCGTGCGCGCGAACTCGCCACCACGATGGTGGGACTCGGTCTCGCGCACGGGGTGAAGACCGTGGCTCAACTGACCGGGATGGACGTGCCACTCGGTCGCGCGGTGGGCAACGCCCTCGAGGTCACCGAATCGATCGCGGTACTTCAAGGCGGCGGCCCGAGCGACGTGCGCGAGCTGACCGTCGCGTTGGCGACCCTGATGACGAAACTCGTCGGACTCGACGTCAACCCCGCGGAGAAGTTGGACGACGGCTCCGCCTACGAGGTCTACGAACGGATGATTCGAGCGCAAGGCGGCGACCCCGACGTGGCGATGCCCCTCGCGGCCTTGCGCGAGGAGGTCACGGCCCCGAGTGACGGCGTCATCAGCTCGATAGACGCGCTGGCCGTCGGCGTCACGGCGTGGCGCCTCGGTGCCGGTCGAGCCCGAAAGGAAGACCCCGTCAGCGCGACGGCCGGCGTGGTGTGCCTGGTGCGCGAAGGTGATCACGTCGAAAAGGGTCAACCCCTCTTTGAGCTGCACGCGGACGATGAGGCCCACTTGGACGTCGGTCGAGTGACGATCGCCCACGCCGTTGTCTTGGGAAACGAAGTGCCTGCTCCCGCGTCGCTGTTACTCGACCTCATCACTTCGTAACCGCCCGTTCCAGTCGACGTGCGCTGAGCACGCCACCCACTTGCGTTTTCGCCCGCGCTCGCTAGCCTTGTTTGATGGCAAGCACTGGTCTCACGCTCGAGACGATCAAACGAGCACCGAAGGTCCTGTTGCACGAACACCTCGACGGAGGCCTACGTCCCGAGACGGTCCTCGAGCTCGCCCGAGAGAACAACTACGAGGGCCTGCCGACGTCCGACGCGGACGAACTTCGACGTTGGTTCATCGTGGACGCGCCGGGCAGTGACCTGGTGCGCTACCTCGAAGGCTTCGCGCACACCATCGCCGTCATGCAGACGCGCGACCAACTGGAACGGGTCGCCGCCGAGTGCGCGATCGACCTCGCCCGTGACGGCGTCGTCTACGCCGAAGTTCGCTTCGCCCCGGAGTTGCACCTGAACGCGGGCTTGACGCTGCCTGAAGTGGTGCGCGCGGTCCTCGACGGTTTCGCCCTCGGGACCAAGGAGGCCGCGAACGAAGGACACCGCATCGTGGTGCGCACCATTCTTTCGGCGATGCGCCAAGCCCGACTCAGTGAGACCATCGCCGAACTCGCGGTGAGCTTTCGCGACGAGGGAGTCTGCGGCTTCGACATCGCGGGGCCCGAGGACGGCTTTCGCCCCACCGATCACCTGCGCGCCTTTCACCTCATCCAACGTGAAGACTTTCACCTCACGATTCACGCCGGCGAGGCCTTCGGGCTCCCGTCGATCTGGGAGGCCGTCCAGTTCTGCAACGCCGAGCGACTCGGCCACGGCGTGCGTATCGTCGACGACATCCGCGAAGTCGACGGACACTACGAACTGGGTCGACTCGCGAACTTCGTGCGCGACCGGCGCATTCCCCTCGAAGTCTGCCCGACGTCGAACGTGCACACCGGCGCCGCGAAGTCCATCGCCACCCACCCGATCGACCTCCTCAAGCGACTTCGCTTCCGCGTCACGCTCAACACGGACAACCGATTGATGAGCGGCATCACGTTGAGCGGCGAATTCGAGACGTGCGCCAACACCTTCGGCTGGACGCTGGCCGACATGGAGTGGCTGACCCTCAACGCCGCGAAGAGCACCTTCTACGAGTTCGACCAGCGACTGGCGATGATCAATAACGTGATCAAGCCGGGGTACGCGGCGCTACGAGAACTAGAAGCGCAGTAAGAGCTCAAGGTTCGAGCGGATACCCTCGACGAGTTCGGCGCCGTACGCACGCTGATCGTCGAGTGAGCGCTTCTGCGGCGGGGTCACTTCGATGTAGGCCTTGACCTTGGGTTCGGTGCCACTCGGACGCACGATGACGCGTCCCCATTTTCCGAGCCCGAAGTAGAGTCCCTCGGTGGCTAGGAGTCCCTGCCAACCTTCGTTGAGGTCAATCACTTCACGCACGTCCAACATGCCGAGCATCGTTGGCGGCTCGCTGGCCAGTTTCGCCACGACACTTTGGATGATCGCGGGACCATCAGGACCGGTGGCGCGCAGCGCGAGTTGCGACGTCGCGTGAACGCCAAACTGTGTCTCGAGTTCATCGAGGCGATCGAGCAGCGTCTGGCCCTTCAGCGCCAGCTCGTGCGCTAGGCGTGTCAGGGCGAGCGCCGCGGTTAGTCCATCCTTGTCGGCGACGCGCGCGTCGACGGCGAAGCCCAGCGCCTCCTCGTAGCCGAAGCCCAACACCCCGCCGCGCGCCGCGCGGGCGATCCACTTGAAGCCCGTCAAGGTCGTGGCGAAGGGGACGTCTGACGCCGCGGCCATCTTCTCGAGCATCGACGACGACACGATGGTGGTCGCCACCGTCTGTCCGGCGGCGGCGATCTCCTCAAGGAGTGCCGACGCCAAGAGCCAGCCGATCTCGTCACCACGAAGAACGTGCCATCCGTCGTCGGTGCGCGCCGCGGCGCCGAGGCGATCGGCGTCGGGGTCGTTCGCGATGATGAGCGTCGAGTTCGACGTGTTCGCCGTGCGAATCGCGAGGTCGAGCGCACCCGGCTCTTCTGGATTGGGGAAGGGCAGCGTCGGAAACGATCCGTCGGGTTCGAACTGCGCCGCGACGGTCGTGACGTGCGCGTAGCCAGCAGCGGCGAACAAGTTCGTCATCGTCGCACCACCCACGCCGTGCAGTGGGGTGTAGGTGACGCGAAGCTCGCTCCCCCCGTCGACGCGAAATCGGTCGAGCACGTGCGCGCGGTACTCGTCGAGTAACGAAGGCGGCACCGGGACGTGGCCAGGTGACGAGCGGTCGGCCAACGTCGCAGGGCCCGCGTCACGCGCGTAGCGTTCGACGATCTCGTCGTCGGGCGGAATGATCTGCGCCCCGTCGCTCGCGTAGAGCTTGTAGCCGTTGTCAGCGGGTGGATTGTGGCTGGCGGTGATCATGACACCCGCCGCCGCGCCGAGGGCCTTGACGCAGAAGGGCACGAACGGCGTCGGTAGCGGTGACGGGAGTTCGTGGACGACCACACCCGCGCCAAGGAGAACCTGGACGACCTCGTCGTTGAAGGACTCCGAACCGTGACGCGCGTCACGACCCACGACGACGCCACGCTTCGCGTCGACGCCGATCTCGTCGAGCCACGCGATCACGCCCTGCGTGGCACGGCGCACCGTCGCACGGTTCATGCCGGCGGGTCCGGCCATCTCGGGACCGCGAAGTCCTGCGGTGCCGAAGGTCAGGGGCACCTTGAAACGCCGCTCCAGCTCCACCTCATCGTCCGCGTCGAGCAGCGCCTGCAACGTGCGACGATCGTTCTCATCCGGGTCGAGCGCCATCCACGCGACGACGTCGTCGCGCAGTGTCGGGTTCACAGCACCGGGAGGATCTGGGCCAACAGCGCCCCGAGGGACGCGGCGGCCGACTGGCCGGTCTCGAGGACCTCGAGGTGATTGAGCGGTCCCGTCGAGACACCCGCCGCGAAGTTCGAGACGAGACTCAGTCCCAACACCTCGGCGTCGAGGTGCCGAGCAGCGATGGCCTCGAGCACCGTGGACATGCCCACCAATGAGGCGCCGAGCGTGCGCGCCATCTCGATCTCGGCGGGCGTCTCGTAGTGCGGACCGCGAAAACCGAGGTAGACGCCCTCGTGAAGTCCTGGGACGGTGGCGTGCACGACGGTTCGCAGCCGCTCGCTGTAGAGATCGGTGAGGTCGACGAACCTCGATCCGTACCCGTCGGGTGGCGGAGCGCCCTCCATGGGTGACGTGCCGGTGAAGTTGAGGTGGTCTCGGATGACGGCCACGTTGCCGGGGCGCACGATCAGGTCGAGTCCGCCGCAGGCGTTCGTGAGGACCACCTTGGTCGCGCCGGCCGCTATCACGGTACGCACAGGATGGACGACTTCTCTGGCGCTGTGACCTTCGTAGAGGTGGACGCGACCCGATACTAGGGCGACGTTCACGCCACCCACGACGACCGAGAGGATCTCTCCCGAGTGACCTGCCACGGTCGGCGACATGAAGCCACTGAGTGATTTGGTCGCGACGACGCTCGACGGCGTGCCGAGCGCGGCCGCACCCTCGCGCCAGCCCGATCCGAGTACTACCGCGACGTCGTAGTGGTCGACACCACTCTTCTCTCGAAGTTCATTCGCCGCGACCTTTGCGAGTTCGTAGGGATTCATCGCTACTGTCCGATCGTGTGCCACACGGTGGAGGTCTCGACGAACGCGCGAAGACGGCGCAGCGAAGCGTCCTCGTTGGGACCCGGTCGCAGGACGCGCTTGATGGAACCGGCGGCGAGTTGCGCGAGCTCGTTGGCGAACTCCTCGTCGACGCCGCCCAGGTCGATGCCGTCGACGTCTTCGTGCGACGCGAGTGTCGGCGCGACCTCGCCGGTGAAGCCCGTCACGATGTTGAGCAGACCCGCCGGAAAGTCCGCCGTCGCGGTCATCTCTCCGAGCAGGACAGCGGGCGTGGGTCTCTTTTCGCTGGCAACCGCAACAACGGTGTTGCCGACGGCGATGGGCGCGAGCACGGCGTTCACGAAGGTTTCGAGGGACGACTCTTGTTCACAGAGGACGCCCACCACCCCACTCGGCACGGGCACGGAGAAGTTGAAGAAAGGCCCGGCGACGGGATTGGACGATCCGAGGATCTGCGCAATCTTGTCCGTCCACCCGGCGTACCAGACGATCCGGTCGATGGCTCGCGAGACGCACACCTGCGCCTTCTTCGACGAGAGGCCTTCGGCGAGTCGGACGTGTTCGGCGAGTTCGTCGCGCCTCGACTCCGCCATCTCCGCCAGGCGGTAGATGACCTGGCCGCGGTTGTACGCACTTTGGCCCCACCACTTCGACTGGGCACCGCGCGCGGCCACCACGGCGTCACGCACGTCCTTGCGCGACCCCTGCGCCACGTTGGCGAGGAACTCGCCCTTCGCCGTCGTGACTTCGTAGCTCCGTCCGGACTCCGAGCGCGGAAAGGCACCGTTGATGAGGAGCTTGTAGGTCTTTCGGACGTCGAGACGGTCCTCAGACATTGAGGTACGCCTCCAGGCCGTGTCGTCCGCCCTCGCGCCCGAAGCCCGACTCACGCACGCCGCCGAAGGGGCTCGTCGGGTCGAAGCGGTTGTAGGTGTTGGCCCAGATGACCCCGGCGCGAAGTCGCTCGGCCACCCAGAGCGTGCGCGAGCCCTTCTCGCTCCACACGCCACAGGCCAGGCCGTAGTTCGTGTTGTTGGCCTTGGCGACGGCCTCTTCGGGCGTGCGAAACGTCAGTACCGAGAGGACGGGACCGAAGATCTCTTCTCGCGCGATGCGGTGTGACTGGGAGACGTCAGCGAAGACGGTGGGCGCGAACCAGTAGCCCTTGTCGGGCAGTGGACACGAGCTGGTGTAGCGCGTGGCGCCCTCTTCTTCGCCGTACGCCGTGAGCTCCTTGATGCGCGCGAGTTGCGCGGCGGAGTTGATCGCGCCGACGTCGGTGTTCTTGTCCAGTGGATCGCCCACGCGGAGCTGGTCGACACGACGAATCAAACGGCGCAGCACCTCGTCGGCGACGGATTCTTGGACGAGGAGTCGCGACCCCGCGCAGCACACGTGACCTTGGTTGAAGAAGATGCCGTCGATGATCCCTTCGATCATCTCGTCTATCGGCGCGTCCTCGAAGGCGATGTTCGCGCCCTTGCCGCCGAGTTCTAGCGTCAGATGCTTGTGACTCGAGGCGACGCGCTGCTGGATGAGTCGACCAACCTCGGTTGAACCGGTGAACGCGATCTTGTCGACGCCGGGATGATCCACCAAGGCGGCGCCCGTCGAGCCGTCGCCGGTGATGATGTTGACGACCCCTTCGGGCAACTCCGCCTGCTGGAGGATCTCCGCGAGTATCAGGGCCGAGAGCGGCGTGGTCTCGGCGGGTTTCAAGACGCAGGTGTTCCCCGCCGCGAGGGCCGGCGCTAACTTCCACGCGGCCATGAGCAGTGGGAAGTTCCACGGGATGATCTGGCCCGCGACACCGAGGGGCTTGGGGTTGGGACCGAAGCCTGCGTGGTCGAGTTTGTCCGCCCAGCCCGCGTAGTAGAAGAAGTGCGCCGCGGCCAGAGGGATGTCGACGTCGCGCGACTCGCGAATGGGCTTGCCGTTGTCGAGGGTTTCGACGACGGCCAGTTCCCTCGAACGTTCCTGGATCAGCCGGGCGATGCGAAAGAGGTACTTCGATCGCTCGGCACCGGTCGTCTTCGACCAGACGTTGTCGTAGGCGCGACGCGCGGCGTAGACGGCACGGTCGACGTCCGCCACCGACGCTTGGGCCACGCTCGCGAGCGACTCCTCGTTCGCGGGATTGAGCGTGACGAAAGACTCGTGCGACGAGGGGTCGCTGAACTCACCGTTGATGAAGAGTCCGTACGCGGTCTTTAGACGCGCGATCGCGGCCGACTCGGGTGCGGGGTCGTACGTCATCGCGCCCAAGCTCGAGTTCGTTAGGTCCTCGCTCATCAGTCGCCGCTGAACTCGTCGGGCCGCACGTACACACCGCGTCGCTGTTTGAGCCGCTGCATCAAAAGGTCGTTGAGCAACGACGACGCGCCAAAACGAAAGTAGTCCGGGCTCAACCAGCGCGACCCGGCCGTCTCGTTGATGACGACGAGGTAGCGAAGCGCGTCCTTCGTGGTGCGGATCCCGCCGGCGACCTTGACGCCGACGACGACGCCCGTCGTCTCGGCGAAGTCGCGAACGGCTTCGAGCATGACGAGGGCCGTGGGCAACGTGGCGTTGACGCCCACTTTGCCCGTCGAGGTCTTTATGAAGTCGGCGCCACCGAGCATGGCGATCCAACTCGCGCGTCGCGCGTTGTCGTAGGTCGCGAGTTCGCCGGTCTCGAGGATTACCTTCAGATGCGCGGCGCCACACGCCTCTTTCACCGCGACCACTTCGTCGAAGACCTGTCCCACACGACCCGAGAGGAAGGCACCGCGATCGATCACCATGTCGATCTCGTCGGCACCAGCGCTGACGGCTTCGCGAACGTCCATGAGTTTGATGTTGAGCGAGGCGCGCCCCGAGGGGAACGCCGTCGCGACCGACGCCACCTTGACGGGTGAAGCTCCGAGGACGGAGCGGGCGTGCGCGACGAGGTCGGGATAGACACAGACGGCCGCGACACTGGGCACGTTCGGGTCACTGGGGTCAGGGTGCAGAGCCTTGGTGCAAAGTGACGTCACGCGCCCGGGGGTGTCGGCACCTTCCAGGGTCGTGAGGTCCACCATGGAGATGGCGAGATCCAACGCGGCGAGTTTCGTCGACTTCTTCAGCGACCGTGTGGCGAGCTTCGCGGCGCGGGCCTCGGCGCCGACGGCGTCAACGCCCGAAAGTCCGCTGAGGAGGGCCCGCAACTGGGTCTCATTTTCAATGACGGGAACGCTGGAGTCGCTCGGAAGTCGAACGCCACGCTCGTCACTCGTCACCAAGCGAAGGGGGGCGATACTCACCCCCTCACGCTACCAACCGTGCGTCAAAGTTGCCTAGAGCGCACCCTCGACGTAGCGCGGCAGTTCTCCGGCGCTACGACGCTCGTCGAGCGACGGCGCGTCGGCGTCCTTCTTGCTCACGACGGCGTCGCCAGTGAGGGGCCAGGGCACGTTGAGCGTCGAGTCGAAGGGGTTGATTTCGAGTTCCCTCGAGGGGTTGAACGGTGAGGACAGGAGATACGTGAGGGCGCCCACTTCACTCATCACGCAGAAACCGTGCGCCGCGCCGCCGGGCACTAACACGGATCGATCGACGTCGGCGGAGAGGTGGACGACCTCGATCCGGCCAAACGTGGGTGAGCCTTCTCGTATATCGACGATGACGTCATCGAGTTCTCCGTACGCGCAGGTCACGAGCTTCGCTTGACCCTCGGGCGCCAGAGAGTAGTGCAGACCCCGGACGACGCCGCGCTTGGACATCGAGAGGTTGGCCTGGTGGATCGGAAAGTTGACGCCGATCTCTTCCAAGTCGTCACGCTTGAACCACTCGCGAAAGTAGCCCCGGTCGTCGCTCCACACCGGCGACTCGAGGACGAACGCGCCAGGAATCGAGAGTTCCGTCACTTTCACGACGGGCGCGCCTTCAATGGTCGCCACCACGCTTCGTTCTCGCGGTACCAAATCACGGTGCGCGCGAGTCCCTCTTCGAAGTTCACCTCGGGCTCGTAGCCGAGTTCGTCACGGATCTTCGTCCAGTCGACGCTGTAACGACGGTCGTGACCGAGGCGGTCGGCGACGGGCTCGATCATCGACTCGTCCGAACCGCAGAGTTCCAACAGCAAGTGCGTGATGGCGACGTTGGTGAGTTCCGTACCGCCGCCGATGTTGTAGATCTCGCCCGCGCGACCACCTTCGAGGACGCGGAGAATCCCCCGACAGTGGTCGTCGACGAACAGCCAGTCACGAATGTTGAGTCCGTCGCCGTAGAGCGGGACCTTCTCGCCGTCGAAGAGATTGGTCACGAAGAGCGGGATGAGCTTCTCTGGAAACTGACGCGGGCCGTAGTTGTTCGAACAGCGCGTCACCATGACGTTCAGCCCGTAGGTGCGCTGGTACGCGAGCGCCGCCAAGTCCGAGCCGGCCTTGCTCGAGGAGTACGGCGAGTTCGGTTGCAAGATGTGGTCTTCACGCCATTCGCCTTCGTCGATCGATCCGTAGACCTCGTCAGTGGAGACGTGCACGAAACGCTCGACGCCCGCGCGTCGCGCACTCTCGAGGAGTTGCTGTGTACCGATGACGTTCGTCTCGAAGAAGAGTCGTGCGCCGGTGATCGAACGATCCACGTGGCTTTCGGCGGCGAGATGCACGACGGCGTGCGCGCCACGCACGACTTCGTCGACCACCAACTCGTCGGTGATCGAGCCCTTGACGAACGAGACGCGCGAGTCGCGTCGAACGACCTCCAGGTTCTCCAGTCGACCCGAGTACGTCAGCGCGTCGAAGAGCACGATGTCGTCGTAGTCCAGACGCTCAGCCTCTTCGACGAGTACTTCACTTAGTCGCGACCCGATGAAGCCGGCCGCCCCGGTAATGACAACGCGCATGGCGTACCTCGGCCTTTAGAAGGGGGCTAGTGCGCTTCTATACTAATGGAGTGAAGGGAATCATTTTGGCTGGCGGCACCGGTACGCGCCTGCATCCCATTACTCGCGCGGTCTCCAAGCAGTTGCTGCCCATCTACGACAAGCCGATGATTCACTATCCCTTGAGCACGCTCATGCTCAGTGGACTTCGCGAGATCCTGCTCATCACCACGCCGCACGACCAGGACGCGTTCTTCCGTCTTCTCGGTGACGGATCGACGTTGGGCATCAAACTCTCCTACATCGTGCAAGACCGACCGAACGGACTCGCCGAAGCCCTGATCCTCGGTGAGAAGTTCCTCGACGGCGAGAAGTGTGCCCTGATCTTGGGCGACAACCTCTTTTACGGTCCAGGTCTTGGTACCCATCTGCAGCAGAACACCAGCGTGCAGGGTGCCCTCATCTTCGCCTACCAAGTCTCCGATCCCACCGCGTACGGGGTCGTCGAGTTCAACGACAACGGTCAGGTCCTCTCGATCGAAGAGAAGCCCACCAACCCGAAGAGCACCTACGCGGTGCCCGGTATTTACTTCTACGACGAACGCGCGTCCGACTTCGCGCGTCATCTCACGCCTAGTGAACGAGGTGAACTCGAGATCACCGCACTCAACAACGCGTACCTCGAACGGGGCGAACTTCGCGCCGAGGTCCTCTCGCGCGCGACGACCTGGCTCGACACCGGCACGCACGAGTCACTCTACGAAGCGGGCGGATTGATTCGCACGTTGCAACATCGCACGGGTATGCGCATCGGCGACGTCGAACAGATCGCACGCGATCAGGGTTGGATCTAGTTACTCCTCAGTACTGATTTTGTTCTTGGGGTCACGTTCGCTCACCTAAGGTAACCGTAACCAAACCCCGAGGAGATCTTGATGTCAACTATCACTATGCCCGCGCCACGTCGCGTTCTCGCCGACGTCGTTCCAAGGTCGGTGCTCGCTGAGATCGCGCTCGTCGTCGGTGCCGCCGCGTTCGTCGGCGCGCTCGCGCAGGTCTCCTTCCATCTCGGTAACAACCCAGTACCCGTGACCGGCCAGACGCTGGGCGTCATGCTGGCGGGCACCGCGCTCGGTTGGCGTCGCGCGGGAATGGCGATGTCGCTCTACCTCGTGGCGGGTGTCGCGGGCGTGCCGTGGTTCGCGAGTCACTCGAGTGGGTACGTGCTCGCGACGTTCGGCTATCTCATCGGTTTCGTCGTCGCAGGTTCCTTCCTCGGTTGGTTGGCGTCACGAGGGACGGACCGCACGGTCACGCGCGCTGTCGTCTCGATGGTCGTCGGCGACATCATCATCTTCATCATCGGCGTCACGTGGCTGAAGTTCGCGATCCACGTTTCTCCTTCACAGGCCATCGCCTTCGGCTTCACGCCCTTCGTCTGGGGTGAGGTCATCAAGGCCGCGATCTCCGGCGTGGCACTCCCCTCGTCGTGGCGCCTCGTCGACCGCGTGACGCACAAAGCGTCCTAAACCATCGAGCACTCAGGACTCGGACTCAACAACCTCTCACGTAGCGACGTTTCGATAGAAGACGAGTTCGGGGTCGTCTGCGTCGAGCCCGACGAGCTCACCGCTGAACAGCCACTGCTCTTTTCGCAACAAGTCGCGCATCGGGGCGTTAGAGCTGTTCGTTGAGATAAAGAGCTGTGACGTCACCACGCTTTCGGTGACCGCACGAAGAAGGTCACTCGCGATCCCTTGACGGCGACGCGCTGGGTCGACCGCGAGTAACTCAACGAAGTCACGACCGAAGAACGATCGCCGGTGCACCGTCAGAAATCCCGAGATGACGCCGTCGCTCTCGCTGACGAGGCAGTCCCCCGATTCGACGCGACGCGCGATGAGCGAGGCGCGGTCGCTGTAACCCGGCGGGGCGCCCTTGACGGCGAGTACCGCGCCGACGTCGGCCCTCGTGGCCACGCGGACGAGCGCGGCCAACTAGGTCCGGCCCAAGAACGCGGCTTCCTCACCGTGCGCCAAGGACTTATGTTGGGCCAAGGTCGCGCGGTCGAGCGACGCGTAGCGCGCGGCGACGTCGATCGCGTGCTCGAGGAGCTCTCCCTCGGTGGCGGTGGCCTCGACGATGCCGACCGCGAGCGCGTCGGAGCCGCTGAAGCGCTTCGCCGTCGTCGCGGCGACGATCGCCGTCGCTCGGGGCAGCCGGTGTTCGAGGATCGACCAGAGCTTGTCGTCGAGCGCGAGACCGATCTCCGCTTCGTTCATGCACCAGAAGCCACGATCCTCGCGCATCACGCGGTAGTCGAACGCGCAACTCAATAACGCGCCAGCGGCGAACGTGTGACCGTTCAGGGCCGCGACTGTGTACGCGGGAAAGAGGAAGATCCGCGCGATCGTCCGTTCCAGCTCCTCGAGCGTCGCGGTGAACTCAGCGGGATTCGCTCCGAATCGCGCAAGGTCGAGACCGTTCGAAAAGAACTTCCCCACGCCGGTGAGGACTATCGCCAGGGGTTCGCTCGTCGCTTCAAGTTCGTCGAGGATGGCGTTCAGTCGCTCGAGCGAGTCCTCGTTCAAGCGGTTTTCACCGTCGTTCCAGGTGAGGATCGCGACCGGGCCGTCACGGCGAAGTGAGATGTCCATTCCGCGAGCATACGCACGCCAAAGCATCAGTTGTAAGTTGTGGTCATGAGTGAAGAACAAGCAATACCTGAACCTGACGTCTCGGAAGAACACCCGGTTTCAGAGCACTGGGTGTGGGTCGGCGCGCACCGACCACCGAGTCCTCGCGTCCTCTTTGACCACATGACGTCGGACTGGGAGACGACCCCGATCTCGCACGACGTCCATCCCGCCACGATCTATTCATCCGCGCGACGGCTACGGCTCGGCGCGAGATTCCCCGACAAGACCATCGTCGTTCCGACCGGAAACTACAAGACGCGCGCGAAC
>DASZHK010000036.1:0-5327 GCA_035937905.1 Acidimicrobiales bacterium | reverse complement strand
GTCAATGAGTGACGACGTGCTCGGTCCAGGACCGCGCACGCGCGTCCGGCGACTACCCGCGAAGGCCCTCTACGACGAAGAGACCATCTTTTCGATCCTCGACGAAGGGCGACTCTGTCACGTCGCGGCGACGGTGCACGGAAAGCCTCTGGCGCTGCCCACGTTGCACGCGCGAGAGGGTCGCACGATCTTCCTGCACGGCAGTCCCTCCAACGAGGTGTTGAAGTCGGTGGTTCGAGCTGGTGAGGCGTACGTCACGGTCACGCTCTACGACGGGCTGCGCCTGGCGAGGAGCGGATTCGAGTCCTCCATTGCCTACCGGTCGGTGGCAGTGGTGGGCGAAGCGCGTGAAGTCGTCGACGAGAAGGAGAAACGACGAGTGCTCGATCTCTTCGTTGACCGCGTCGTACAGGGACGATCCGCGGAGGTCCGTCCCTCGAGCGATCAAGAACTACGGCTCACCATGGTCGTGGTGGTTTCGATCGACGAAGCGTCGGCCAAGGTCTCGAGTGGTCCCACCGATGACGACGACGAGGACCAGGCACTACCCGTGTGGTCCGGCACCGTCCCGGCGCGCGTGGTCTTCGGTGAACCCGTCGCGGACACGAACGGCGCCATGGCGAGCGGCGACGTCGCCTTGCCCGCGTCAGTACGTCGGCTCTTGGTGGAGCAGTGACGACGGAGACCTTGCTTCAACAAGTGCAGCACCTCACCCCGGTCGACGACCGCGAAGAGCTCTCGATCGCGTTGACGCTCGACCGCTTGACGTGGCCGGGCGATCCTTTTTCTGAGAGCGAGCACGACCATCACGTCACGGCGTCGTCGTTCGTCATCTCGTCACGCGGCGTGGTGTTGCATCGCCACCGTCGCCTCGGTATCTGGGTGCAGCCAGGCGGGCACGTCGACCCCGGCGAGACGCCCGAGGCGGCGAGTGTGCGTGAGACCGTTGAAGAGACCGGACTGGTCGTGCGCCACGTCGATCCCGTCGTTCTCTTTCACGTCGACGTCCACCCGGGCCCGCGCGGGCACACGCACTACGACCTTCGCTACGTGCTGGTGGGCGAACCACTCGATCCCGAGCCACCGGTGAACGAGAGCCCCGACGTCTTCTGGTTCGATTTCGACGCCGCCATCGAGCGTGCGGAGCCGTCGTTGGCCGCCGCGCTGGAGAAGTTGGCCGGGGCGAGCGCCGGTTTTGGCGTGTCAGACTGACGACGTGAGTGATTCCGACGCCCTTCGAGCGCTCATGGAGGCTGATCGCTGGATCGATCGAGTCAGCAGCCAAAAGACGCACCTGCCTGAGATCGGTGAACTGGCCACGTTGGAAGGGGAACTTCGTAGCCTCTTGAAGGACCTCCACGAAGCGGAGGCCGGACTCGTGCCCGTGGCGAGCGACTTTGAGAAGGTGTCGCGCGAGTCGGCCCGCTTGAAGGGCCGAGCGAGTGATCTCGACGCCACCCTGGCGACGTCGACCGCCAACGTTCGAGAGCTCACCGCGTTGCAGAGCGAACTAACCCACGTGCGTGAACTACTGGCCGCGAGCGAGGACCGTGAACTCGAGCTCCTCCTTCAAGTGGAACCTCGCGAGGAGGCCATTGAGTCGATCAAACGACGCGCGCAACCGGGCGTCGCTCGACGCAGCGAACTCATCGACGTGATCGCCCAACTTCAAGGCACCCTTGACGAAGAGCTGGTCTCGTTACGTCGCGACCGAGAAGAGCGTCACGCGGCCGTACCGGACGCGCTGCGCGCGCGCTACGACGTGGCGATGACGCGCGCCGGCACGTCGGGGGCCGCGCAGGTGGTCGAGGGGCGCTGCGACGGCTGTCGTATCGCGCTCGCTCCCTTGGACTATGACCATTTCAAAGCCCAGGCACTCGACACGTTCATGGACTGTCCGGAGTGCGGGCGCCTCTTGTTGCCGTGATCATCCTGGTCCGTCACGGTCAGACCACGACCAACGCACAGAGTCTCCTCGTAGGGCGCAGCGACCCCGACTTGACCGAGCTGGGTGAACGCCAGGCCCTCGCGCTCGTCCCGTACTTGGACGGCGTATGCGAAGTATGGGTCTCACCACTGGCGAGAGCTCGCCAAACCGCGGCGTTGGCGTTTCCTGGCGTTGACGTGCTGGTGAAGGAGTCCTTCATCGAAGTCGACTACGGCGACCTCGACGGTCAACCACTCACGGCGATCTCACCCGAGCGATGGCGCGCGTTCGCGCACGACCACGACGCCGTTTTCGGCGGTGGGGAGTCGCTCGCGAGTGTCGACGCTCGCGTCCACCTCGAACTCGACGACTTGTTACGTGACGAGACGAGTTTGTTGCACCACCAGGATCGTCATCTCGCCATCGTGAGTCACGTCTCGCCAATCAAGTCCGCCGTCGTCTGGGCGCTCGGCGTCGCGGGCTCGACGTCGTGGCGAACGAGGCTCGACAACGGCTCGATCACCACAATCGGGCTCCGTGGAACGACGCCACAGCTCGTGCGCTTCAACGCCGTGCCAGCGCTCGGTTAATCAGCGCAGGGCGACGCTCAGGGCCCAGAAGTTAAGGCCCGCGCCCACGAGCGTGCCGGCGTGAAAGAGCTCGTGGTAGCCAAAGACGCGCGGCGAGAGTTTGGGCGTCTTGAAGGCGTAGGCGAGGGCGCCAAGCGTGTAGGCGAGCCCGCCTCCAAGGACCAAGGAGAAGCACAGTGGTCCGCCGCCGCGGTAGATCTGAGGCATGACGGCGACGGCAGCCCAGCCCACCACGAGGTACGGCAGCGTGTTGGCCCACTTGGGCGTGTCGAGGGCGAGCTGGCGGATCGCGATACCCACCACGGCGCCACCCCCCACTACGAGTAGCAGGACCAGGCGGATCGCTCCGTGCATCGTGAGGCCGGCGAGGGCGAGGTAGCTCCCCGCGATGGCGAGGAAGATAGCGGAGTGATCCGCTCGCTTGAGGATCCTTCGTCGTGCGGGTGACCAGAGGATGCGGTGAAAGAGTGCGCTGGTGACGAGCATCGTTTCGACGCCGACCAGGTAACAGAGGATCCAGCCGACCTGGGCCCACGTTGAGGCCTCCACCAACAGGATCGGTGAGCAGGCCGCCAGGATGATCGCGCCCGCGACGTGCAGCCATCCGCGAAAGAGTGGCCGCACGAACGCACTCGGTGTTTCACCAGAAAGAGTGTCGGACACGACACAACCCTACGGGTGGCCCGACAGGGCTTTAGAAACAACGGAGCCCGTCTGCTCTGAAACAGAACAGACGGGCGCTCGATGTTTGGCCCCCCCAGCCAATAGCCAAGAAATTAGTTCGTTCTCAGGTACTACTGTGAGCGCCGAGGCCTTTAAACACGGTCTCGTGAGCAATTTCACATAGAGGAGTCGCGATGGAACGTCGAACGTTGGGTCAGGGATTGGAAGTTTCCGCCGAGGGACTCGGTTGTATGGGCATGAGTGAGTTCTACGGAAAGGGCGACGACACCGAGTCACTCGCCACCATTCACGAAGCGCTCGAACGCGGCGTCAACTTCTTGGACACGGCCGATATGTACGGTCCGTTCACGAACGAGCGCCTGGTCGGGCGCGCCATCAAGGACCGTCGTGACGAGGTGGTGCTCGCGACGAAGTTCGGCAATCAGCGAAACGAGGACGGCTCGTTCCTCGGCATCAACGGCACACCCGAGTACGTGCTCTCGGCGTGCGACGCGTCGCTCGAGCGACTCGGTGTCGACGTCATCGACCTCTACTACCAACACCGCGTCGACCGCAGCGTCCCGATCGAAGAGACCTGGGGGGCGATGAAGTCACTCGTCGAGTCGGGCAAGGTCCGTCACCTTGGCATCTCGGAGGCGTCGTCGGAGACGATCGAGCGAGCGAACGCGGTCCACCCGGTGACGGCGCTGCAAAGTGAGTACTCGCTGTGGTCGCGTGACCCCGAAGACGGTGTGCTCCAGACGTGTCGGCGCCTGGGCGTCGGGTTCGTCGCGTACAGTCCACTCGGCCGGGGGTTCTTAACGAACGAGGCCGCCACGGACAAGAGCGGCGAAGGTGACTTTCGAAGCCACAACCCACGATTCTCGGGCGACGCCCTCGAAGCGAACTTGAACCTCGTGAAGAACCTCGAAGCCATCGCCACGTCGAAGAACGTGACCGTCGCCCAACTGGCCTTGGCCTGGGTGTTGTCGCGAGGCAGCGACGTGGTCCCCATTCCCGGCACCAAACGTCGACGCTGGCTGCACGAGAACATCGCCGCGACCGACATCGTGTTGAGCGAGGCCGACGTCGAAGCGCTCGAGGCGGCCGTACCGCGAAACGCGGTCGTCGGCGAGCGCTACCACGCGGCCGGGATGAAGAACCTCAACGGCTGACCCACAAGAGTTCCTCGCCACGCAGTTCGAGTACCTTGTCGCACCAGCGAACAACGTCGTCGTCGTGCGTGGCGATGATCACCGTTGCGTTCGTCGAACCGAGAAGGTTCAAGACGTCGCGCGTCTCCTCTCGTCCGAGTCCCGCCGTAAGTTCGTCCAGCACGTAGACGTCGGGACTCGTTACGAGCGCACGGGCCACTGCGACGCGCACGCGCTCGCCGCGTGAGAGTTCCGCGAAGCGCGTCGAGCGCTCCGTCACGAGACCGAGCGCAGCGAGGTCGTGCTGCGGATCTCGCACGCCAGGTCGACCGAGCGTGACGACGTCGAGTGCGAAGCCCCGCGTGAGACCCGGTTCACTCGGGACGTACGTCAGGTGCACGCGAAGCGCGGTGTCACTCAGTTCGTCCAGACGCACGCCCCCGACGCTGATCGAACCACTCGTCACCGGGTCGAGCGCCGCCAACGCGCGCAGCAGCGTCGATTTGCCCACGCCGGACTCGCCGACGAGGGCGACGCGCGCGCCCGGTTCGACGCTGAGCGTGGCGTTGCGCACGAGCACGCGACCGTCTTCCGCGAGTGTCACGTCGTCGAGACGTACCGTGCTTTCTTCGGGCCAAGGGCGCGAGCCGAGTGCGGCGACACCTTCGAGCGCTTCGAGTCGTTCGCCACCGCCACTCACGTCGACCGCGGCCTGCAGTGACGATCGAACGGTGGCGAGTGCCTCGTAGGTGGCGAGTGCGATCGCCGCGGCGACGACGAGCCAGACGCCGGACGTTCGCGGGTGTGTCGTGACACCAGCCAGAACGAGGAGACCTCCAGCGACGACGACGGTGTTCGAGGCGCGTCGCTGTCGACGGAGCGCTCGCTCGGCCCTCTCGACACGAGCGACTGTTTCGTTCGATCGACGGCTTGCGAACTCGTCACGGCCGAGTAGCACCAGTTCGGGGGTCGACGAACTCAACTCGACGAGTT
>DASZHK010000035.1:0-8194 GCA_035937905.1 Acidimicrobiales bacterium | reverse complement strand
AAAGCCTGTTCGAGATTGATATTTTTCCACTCGGCAAGAAGTAGCGGGTCGATGTCGGAAGTGAATCCTTCGGGCCGCGAGAGATTACCTGGTTCGATCACGAGACCGTCACGCAAGTCGCCGGGAAATCCAACGCCAATTCGTGAACAACCACTCAGCGCGATCTGCTCGGTGATGAACTCGACGAGACGTCTCGGAGAACAGGGATAGGGAGTCGCCATGCGAAGAACGCCGTCGACTAAGTGACCCTCGGTGTCGACCACGCCGAACTTGATCGTGGTAGCGCCAATGTCGACAGCCAAGATGGTTTCACGAGTCGCTGTTCGCAGATCTGTCACTTGGGAAGTGTACTTACTCAATGGAGACCGGCCTCTCGACGTCGAGGCCAAAAGACGCACCACCTAAGATTGGGTCCACACGTGGATCCAGTAACTTCGCCCCCCTCCCCAACGCCATCGACTGAGGTCACGTTCCGGCCCTCGGCGTTCGCAAGTACGACGGGGATTTTCATCCTCATGGGTGCCGTGACCTCGCTCTTTGGACCGCTTCTCGTGAGCTTCACCCACCGCTTTCATCTTTCGCTCTCGAGTGCCGGCGTAGCTCTCAGCGTCTACTTCGTGGGCGCCTCCCTCGGTGTCCTCCCTGGTTGGCTCGGCCTCAAACGACTCCACGGTCGATTGGTTCTTTCATCCTCCTTGGTCGTGATCGTGGTCGGCGCCGCCGGTGCCTCGATCTCGGACTCATGGGTCCTTTTCTTGGCGAGCGTCTTTCTCATCGGCCTCGGATTCGGCGCGCTCGACATAGGGCTCAACACGTTGCTCACTCGAACCGCGCTCGAAGGACGAGCGCATCGACTCAGTATCAGTAACGCCGGTTACGGCGTGGGGGCGGTCATCTGCCCACTCGTCATCATCGGATTGAATCCCAACAACTTTCGATTCCTCTTCGCGGGACTTGCCGTCATTGCGTTGGTGCTTTCCTTGTTGAACGGTGGTCTGCACGCGCCGCCTCTTCACGCCGATGCGCGACAGTTCGAAATCACGAAGATGACGGCCCAGCGACGACCGATCCTTCTCACCTTCATCCTCGCCTACGTCTTCTATGTCGCCTTCGAGACGAGCGCCTCGGGTTGGATGGCCACCCAACTCCACGGCGTCGGGTACTCCGAATCGTCGGGGAGTCTCGTCACGGCCGGATTCTGGGCCGGCGTGGCGATTGGTCGACTGCTGGGTGGCCCGCTCTTCCATCGCCTCTCGGAAAAGAAACTCGTCCTGGGCGGACTCGTGCTCGCGACGGTCGTGTGTGCCACGGCCTTCTCGGATACTCTCGCGCCGTACGCGTACCCAGTACTCGGCCTCATCGTCGCGTGTATTTTTCCGATGGGCTTGATGTGGTACTCGATGCTCTGTCCCCACGACAACGACGGACTTTCGTACCTCATCCTTTTCATGATGGTGGGCGGCGTCGCCGGGCCTGCCATCATCAGTCTTTTGGTCTCGCATTTCGGGGTGCACGTCGTGCCGTTCACGCTGGCTTCCTACGCCGCGATCGATCTCGCGATCTTCGTGAGTGCTCTGAGGTTCCGGCCACTCGTGGTTGGAACCGGATCGCTGACGACGCGTTCTCTCTGAGAGCGCGCGGCGTCATGACCGTCACTCCAAAATTGCGAGGCCGGTCTCAAGATCGAAGAATTCGATCCGATCCTCGGAGACGCTGAAACTGAAACGGTCACCCGCACGAACCGTGTGACGAGGCTCAATTCTCGCCACGCACTCTGACGACGCCACCGCGTTATTCACAAGGATCTCGTCACCATCTTCTGTGACCGACGTGTCGTCGAGTTGGACGAGTGGCGCGTCCATCCGAAAGTGAACAAGGATTTCTGCGCCCAGTGCTTCGACGAGGTGGACGTCGCCCACCAGGACGGATCCCGGTCTCGCGGCGTTCGCTGCCGGAAGGTCTTCTGGTCGAATACCCACGACGATCCGCTGTCCCGCGTACTTTCTTAATCCCGAGCGACGTTCGCTGACCGCCGGCGACAGTGGAATGCTTTGACTACCCAACGTGAGTAATCGGAGATCGCTCGACAGTGTGCCCTCGAAGAGGTTCATCGCCGGAGATCCGATGAACCCTGCGACGAAGACGTTCTTGGGTCGGTCATAGAGAACCTGGGGTGCGTCACACTGTTGCAGAACCCCGTCGCGCAGCACTGCCACCCGGTGGCCTAGCGTCATGGCCTCGGTCTGGTCATGCGTGACGTACAACGTCGCGACACCGATCTGTTGTTGCACTCGAGAGATCTCGGCGCGGAGTTGAACTCGAAGTTTCGCGTCGAGATTGGAGAGCGGCTCGTCCATCAGAAACACACTCGGGTTTCGCACGATCGCACGGCCCATCGCCACGCGTTGACGCTGTCCGCCGGAGAGCTGCGTCGGCTTACGATCGAGCCACGCGGTAAGTCCGAGGACGCTCGCGGCGTCTCGTACTCGCTTTTCAATCTCCTGCTTCGGAATTTTCTTCATCTTCAACGCGAAGCCGATGTTCTGGGCCACGGTCATTTGAGGGTAGAGCGCGTAGCTCTGAAAGACCATCGCGACGTCACGATCCTTGGGTGGTACGTCATTGACGACACGCTCACCAAAACGAACCACGCCCGTCGTGATGTCCTCCAGACCAGCGATCATTCGCAACACCGTCGTCTTGCCACACCCGGAAGGACCGACGACGACCATGAGTTCACCGTCGTCGATCTCCAGGTCGAGGTCGTACACCGCCTCGAAGCCATTCGGGTACACCTTGGAAACTTTGTCCAGACTCACTGACGTCATTGAGAACCCTTCACGTCGGCCACGAAGATCGCGACCTCTACTTTGCTATAGGCCCTGGTCCGACCAGGGGCTTCGTGAGCGATGCGTGTCTCGATCATGCTCGCGTCCTCGCAAGGCGCAGGACTGACCAGCCACCGACGAGCGGAACCGAACACGTGGCCCCACTTCCTTCACGCAGGGAGCACTGAACCGTGTCGATCGCGTCGAATCGCCCAGCGTCGTGACCGAGGATGGCAACGTCAGCGTGCCACGTCTCTGGAGAATCGACCAGGATCGACACGTTCGCCTCAACAACGGTTCCTCGTTGCGTGCCCTCAGACCAGCTTCCGTTACGACTACCCGTCAAGTCGAGCACGCTGACGACCACGAGGTCGTCACTGCGAACGACGCGTACGTACAGTGACCCTCCGACCGGCTCAGGGCTCGTCGTCGCGCTGGCGTCCACGGTGACCGAAGCGTTCTCGTCGGACAGTTCGTACCAACTGGTGTCCGTCTCGCCCCTAAAGAGATCGCGACAGCGCAGCCCGAAACGATGCCATTCGAGTACTTTGTCGATCTCTTCGCCACGTAACTGCTCGTGATCGACGTAGTACGGATGACAGAGAACGCCGAAATCGTCACCCCAGATGAGCGTGTTCGCGCCGAGCGTCGTCGTCACCGCCTCGCTGAGTACGCCCGTGTGAAGTGCCGCCTCACGCTCCTCTCCCCACACGGCTGGGTAGATCGCGAGCGTGTCCCCCTGGCGTGGGCTCTCTCCAGCACTGCGTTGCAAGAGTCCTTCAAGATGACGCCACTGAGCGTTCGGCGGCCAGACTTCGACGTAACGAAAACTTGGCGACGTTGGAGGCTCGAGTCCTCGAGGGACGCCGTTCACTTGATTGAAGCTCACCACGTCGAGCGGTCGAGCGTCTCGAACGGCTCGAATGAAACTCTCGTAACCCTGCTCTATCGACGCCGACTCGCCATCCGACGTCAGGCCGACCCGCGGATAGCCGTACGTGTCGAGATGGAATCCGTTGAAGCCCAATTCATCGACCGCGCGACCGTAGTTCTCGATCCAGTGACGTTGCCACTCGCCGTTACCCGGGTCCATGATCTGGAGCAGATCGCCCAGCGACTGAGGAGCGCCGTCGGTTCGATAGAGACGCCACTCGTCATGCGCGTTGGCCACGACCTCGTCGGCGGCGATGACGGGCGCGTAAGCCTGCGCGACCGCCCCGAGGTCACGGATACCTCGTATGAGCATCTCGAGCGCCGAGCGTTCAATGGGTCGACCGAGGGGATCGTGGTACGACGGCGTCGTCGCCAATGGGGTGGAGTAACTCGCCATCCAGTCGTACACCTGGACCACCGTGCAGCGCAGTTGACGTAACCACGCGAGCACGGAGGGCCGCGACGCCTCATCAAACGACGTCACGAATCCCATCACCGGATCGTCGCCGATGAAAGGTCGTACGCTCACGAACTCCTCCGCGAGAATTTCTCCGTCGCGCGAGCGTGCTTCCAGCGCGTGCGTCCCTGGCGGGAGCTCGGGAATTGCCACTGAGCCCTCGACCACTGACGCGCTGTACACGGCGCCGTAGGCGGTGCGCGCCGTGACCACGTCCGTCAAGTCAGGGAGATCGGCAACGGTGATCTCCTCACCCAGTAGGTAGGCGGCACGAAGATCTGAAAAAGACGACTCGGACATTAACGAATTCCTCCAAGGGAAACACCACGCTGGAACCAACGTTGCGAGATTGCGTAGACGATGACGCTCGGTATCGTCGCGATCACTGAACCGGCAAAGAGCGGGCCCCACTGCGTCGTGTGCTCACCGATGAAGAAATTGAGTCCGATGGGCAACGTGCGGTGCGACGGCGAGTTGATAAGGGTGAGCGCGACCACGAACTCCTCCCACGCGAAGTTAAAGGTGAACATCGCGACGACGGCAAGGGCCGGCGCGGAAAGTGGCGCGATAAGACGCGTCAGCACCCGAATCGACCCGGCGCCGTCCAATCGGAACGACTCCTCGAGGTCCTTGGGCACGGCTTCGAAGAACCCTCGAAGGAGGAAGATGGAAAACGGCAGGTTCTCACTCGCGTAGATCAGCACGAGACCAAGGAGCGAGTCGGTGAGATGGAGTTTCAAGACGAGGAGATACTGCGGGATGATGAGTTCCACGCTCGGTACCGCGAGCGCGGCCAAGAAGACGTAGAAGATGATTTCCTTGAAGGGGAAGCGATAGCGAGCAAACGCGAACGCCGCGAGCGACGAGACGATCACCGTGATTACGACAGTGCCGAGCGCCACCACGAGACTGTTGAGGAAGTAGTGACCGAAACTATTCTCGGACCACGCCTGCACGTAGTTGAGGAACGTCGGATGCGTGGGAACGAGTACGGGATTCGAGGTCTGGATGTCGCTCGTCGGCTGAAACGACAACGACACCATATAGAGGAGAGGAAAGACGGACACCGCTCCGAAGACGCACGCGAGCACCAGACGCGACTTCTTCCACGACCGTATTCCGAACAGACCCGGTTGAGGAGATGGTTTACGGCGCTTGCCCCCGTCGGGGTGTCGACGTCTCGAGTCGTTGCGCGCGTCCTTGAAGGCGAAGGTCGTCACGAGTTGTTATCTCTTCGCATGAATCGAATTTGCAAAATGCTCAGTCCGAACACCACGACAGCCATGAGGGACGCAATCGCGGCGGCGTAACTGAAATTGAAGAACGAGAATGCCTGTTGGTAGGCGTACGTGAGCAGCACGCCCGTAGAGCCGAAAGGCCCTCCACCCGTCGTGATGTAGACCTGGGTGAAGACCTGACTCGCGCCAATGACGAGCAGTACCAAGACGAACGTGATCGTTGGTCGAATGTTGGGGATGACCACGTGGCGCCAGATCCTTGGTTCGCTCGCACCGTCGACGCGTCCGGACTCGACGAGATCTCGCGGGACGCCGTCGAGGGCTGCGAGGAACATGATGAAGGACCAGCCCACCCCTTTCCAAATGCTCACCAGCCAGATGACGGCGTTACCGGTCCACGTCTGAGCGAGCCAGTCGATGTGAACGGTGTGACCCGCGAAGATGGAGATGATGGCGTTGGCCAGGCCGCCCTGGACGCCGAAGATGTACGCGAAGACGTAACTCACGACGACCCACGACGTGACGACGGGAATGAAGATCAGCGCGCGCCAGAGGCCGCGACCCGGGAGCCGGTCGGTGACAAGTGCCGCGGCCATGAGGCCCAGTCCCATTTGGATCGGGACCGTAATGACGAGAAAGAGCAGCGTGTTGATCGCTGCCGTGCGAATAGCGGGATCGTGGAAGATCTTGATGTAGTTTGACCATCCAACGAAGGGGTTGGCCACGCCGGGAAAAATGTGCCAGGTGTAGAAGCTGATGTCGAACTGGCGAATGATCGGATAGACGATGAACACGGCGTACAGGAGAGCCGCCGGGAGTAACAACAAATAGGGGGTAGCGATTCGAGTGATCCGGTATCGACGTGGCGAAGCAACGCCCGGCGGAGAAACCGCCGGGCGTTGCTCGAGGAGCGTTGTTTTGTCTCTACCCATTAACTTCCAGCAAGTGCGGAGTTCGCTTCCTGCGTCGCAGTAGCGAGACCCGCTGACACCGTTACGTTGCCGGCAAGGATCTGACCAATCACGGTGGACCAGTCCGAGTCCAGCTGGCTGTAGCCGGGGCTGTTCGCGCGGATCTTCGCGGTCAAGAGTTGCTTGGCGAAGACGCTGTAGTACGGCGTTGCCTTGACCTCTTTGGCCGAGTCTGACTTGAACGCGGACATGTCGCCCTGCTTCGCCATCGCGAGTTGCGCGAACGGCGAGGCGAGGAACTCAGCGAACTTCTCCGCGTCAGCGACGTGATGGCCCTGCTTCGCAACGACGGTGTCCTCACCGCCGACGGTCGAGAGCGATCCCGCCGAGCCACTGGGGAAGAGCGCAATCCCGTAACTCGGAACTGGACTCAACCCCGAGTACGTCGGTACGGCCCACGGACCGTCAATGTACATGGCGTACTCGCCCTTCGGAAAGCCCGCCTCGCCTGAAACTGCACTCGCGCCACCTTGGAAGTCGCTGCCAATGTAGCCAGACTTCAAGGCCGAAACCAACGTCGAAACGGCGGTCTGCGTCGCGGCACTGTCCATGTGCCCCGAGGCCGTTGAGTAATTGGCGTTCGTGAACGAGCCACCCATGCTCCAAATGTAGGGCGCCATGTTCCATATGTCCGTTCCATCGACGCCCAAGCCGTACTGCTGCTTGGAAGGGATCGTCAGCGCCTGAGCGTCAGCCAGCATCTGGGTGATCGTCGTCGGCGGACCAGCTATGCCAGCGGCGGCGAAGTCGGCCTTGTTCCAGTACAACGCCTGAGTGTTCGTGTCGTCCGGGATGGCGTAAAACTTACCGTTGACTTCCGTGGTCAAGAGCGGACCGGGGAGCGCGTCCTTCCTGATCGCCGTGAACGCCTTCAGGCGACCGACGTTCTGCACGATTCCTTGCTGGGCGAGTTGCGCCACCCACGCAATGTCAGAACGCATGACGTCCGGTGGATTACCCGCGGCCGAGGTGGCGATGAACTTGTTCAACAAGTCCGAGTACGGGTAGATCGACGAGACCACCTTGATCCCGGGGTTCGCCTTTTCGAAGGCCGGAATGATCACTTTTGCGATCGTCGACGCTTCTTTGTCAGCGGTGTTGTACGTGCTCCAGTACTGCAGTGTCACGGTTTTTGGTTTGGAAGTGGCCGACGCCGATCCAATATTGGCGACTCCGACCAGCGTGCCACCGAATACGAGCGCCGCAAACGCGACGAAGAGCCGTGTTGCCGTTCCAGTCCTTCCTCTTATGAATTCATTGCTTCTCATGGTGATTCATCACTTTCTATTCTCAAGTGGGCCAAGCGGCCCTAGGTCAAGCTGTTCTTTGATTCCCCCGCGGGCAACGTCGCCCTCGATCTTCTTTCCCCTCCCCCCAAGGTCCTTCGACTACAGATCTTTTGACATCACTTCAGTCACGTCAGCGTCGTGCAACGAAACAACGCTCATTGCCCACGTCCTTCAGTACTGAACGTCGATGGCTGAACGCCCGACGCGACGAAGCGACGAAGGGCGAGCGTGAGTACGACGTACATCGCGTGCGACCACGTCAAGTCCTGGGCGGGAAGTCCCCAGCGCCGCACCCACATCTGATAGTTCTCTTCATCGCGACGATCGCCGCCAAACTGCTCACCGAGATGACCTTCGTCACTGAAGTGCGCGGCGATCCAGGTGAGACATCGTTCAGCTCCTTCGACGTCACCGCTCGCCAGGTAGTGCCACCCCAGCGAACCGGTCAGTACCGGCCACGCACCACTTCCGAAATAGA
>DASZHK010000034.1:0-2522 GCA_035937905.1 Acidimicrobiales bacterium | reverse complement strand
ATGACGTCGAGCAGTCGATCCGCGACCTCTTCGGCTTCCGCTGCCGACTCGAGTCCTTCGGCCAAGTACAAGAACTCGTCTCCGCCGAGGCGGCATAACGTGTCCGACGCGCGGGTCACCAGTTCGAGCCGGCGAGCGATGCCGACCAGCAGTTGGTCGCCCACGAGGTGGCCGTGCGTGTCGTTGACTCCCTTGAAGTCGTCGAGGTCCAAGGACAGCACGGCGGCGAAGCCGTCTTGGCGAACGACCCTCGCGTAGGCCTGGGAGAGCCGGTCCTCGAAGAGCGTCCGGTTCGCGAGTCCCGTCAGCGGATCGTGGAGCGCTTGGTGCGATAATTGCGCGGTCAGTTCGCGCTCTTCGGTGACGTCGCGTTCTGAACTGAGAAAGTACAAGACCTTGCCGTCGGCGTCTCTGGCCGCGGACCGCGACACCTCCGCGACGATGACGCGGCCGTCCTTTCGCAGGTAGCGCTTGGTGTACACCACGTCGGTCGTCTCTTCTGACGTCAAGCGAAGGTGGGTCTCTTCCGTAATGCCCACGTCGTCGGGGTACGTGAACTGCTTCGAGTCGTGGCCGACGAGTTCTTCCTTGGAGAAGCCGACCAACTTGCAGAACGCCTCGTTGACGTCGATCGCGATGTCATCGTGATCGGAAAAGACCATCGGCGCCATGTTGTTCTCGAAGGCGATGCGAAAGCGCTGTTCTGAGTGGGCGAGGGTCTCTTCCGCCTCTTTCAGAGCACTCATGGTGAGCATGGTCTCTTCCAACGCCGCCTCGGTGTTCTTCACCGAGCGCACGTGGGTGATGGCGAACTTCGCCTCACGAACGATCTCCTCGAGTCCCTTGACGGTCGACTCGTCGAAAGCCTGTGACTCGCGGCTGTAGATGTTGAGGACCGCTCGTTGAAAGTCGATCTCTTCGGGTATAGCGGCGGACGAGCGGAAGCCGAACTCGGCGGCGCGTTCGCGCCACGGCGAGTACGACTCGTCGATGGTCATGTCTTGAACGACCTGACTCTCGCCCGTTCGAAGTGCGGTCCCCGTCGGACCGAGTCCGCTCTCGGTGGTTCCGTGCCAGGACACCATGTCGCCGTACAGGTAGTCGGTGACTCCCGAGGCGACGGCGACGTCAACGCCGCCGTCAACGAGTGGCGACGGCGTGCCGATCCACGCGAGAGGGAACCCCCCTTCCTGCACCAACACGTCGCACAGTTCCTGGAGGAACACGACTTCGCTCGACACGTGGATCGCGCGTTTGTTCACCGCGGACAACAGCGTGAGCAGCCGGTCCTTTTTCACCGTCTCGGTGACGTCGCGCTCGGAGATCACGTAGTAGAGCGTCTCGCCGTGCTCGTCTCGTGCGGGTGACTTTGACACCTCGGCCACGATCAACGAGCCGTTCTTGTGGAGGTAGCGCTTCAGGTAGCGAACTTGTTCCGCCTCGCCGTGACTGATCCTGCGGTGTGTCTCTTCAGTGATGCCCAGGTCGTCGGGGTACGTGAAGGGCTTGGAGTCGAACCCGAGGAGTTCCTCGCGATCGAAGCCCAGCATCTGACAGAACGCGTCGTTCGCGGCGATGATCCGGTCTCCCATGTCAGTGAAGATCATCGGCGCCATGTTGTCCTCGAAAGCGAGCCGGAAACGACGTTCAGAGTCCGACAGGACGTGACGAGCGATCTCTTTGGCCGAGTTGTCTTGCACGGTGACGATGGTCCACGTACGACCGCCCTGGTCGAGGGGCGAAAGACGGACGTCGACGGCGACCTCACTGCCGTCTCGACGTAGCAACTTGACGTCCTCGTCGGCTTCTATCTCACGCACGCCGATCTCTGGGCGGTACTCGTCGAGTTGACGTGAGAAGTTCGCCCTCTCGCGCTCGGGTACCAGCGACTCGACGCCGTGGCCGATGAGTTCACCAGGTGTGAATCCCGTCAGTGTCGCGAGGCAAAAGTTGAGATCGCGAATGACGCCGTGTTCGTCCAGCACCGCGATCCCGTCAGGCATCGCCTCGAGCAATTGGTGCAGAACCAGGAGTTCATCGTCGAGATCGCTCAGGCAGCGCCCACTTTCATCCGCTTCGTACGCGAAGACGTTTGGAGTTTAAATCCAATCATGGTCCAATTATGAACTTTGGGGTTCACTACGCGCACAGCCCTAGTGATTCACGTAGTTAGGTCCGGGTCACGCTGAACGCGCAGTGTCGTGACGCGGCGCGGCGCCACCCATTACGCAGGCGGTCACTTTGACCTCTTCACCGTTTCGCGCGCTCCTCGCGGCGACGAACGCGGTTCAGACTGCGTGGTCGCTCCACACCTGCTCGTACGTGCCAACGAGCGTGGCGCGCGCGATGCCGTGCGTGAAGAGGTTGAATCCCAAGTACGCCGGCGTTGCGCTGTCGGGAAGGCCCAACGTCGGCACGTCCACCGCGTGGACCACGATGAAGTAGTGGTGTACGCCGTGACCCGGGGGCGGCGCGGCGCCGACGTAGCGCTTCATGCCCGCGTCGTTCGCGAACTGGACCGC
>DASZHK010000033.1:0-12303 GCA_035937905.1 Acidimicrobiales bacterium | reverse complement strand
ATACCAGAACATGAAGTTCGAGCCATCGGGCATTACCGACGACGCGGATCTGCGCATCGCGACGTCGTTGGTGGACTACATCTTCCGTCGCTTGGCCCTCGACTACTTAAGCCCAGTCGAGCGTGAGGACATTGGCGTCCTCTCGACGAGCGAGCGCATTCAGCCCACGTTGCTCGGTGTCGCGGAGCAGGCAACACCCACGATCAACTTGCCGATCCAACAGTCGCTCATCGAAGTGAACGAGAAGCCCGCCGCGCCTCGTGAGACGCCGGGACTGATCAGTCGTTCCGAACAGCGTGACGCGCCCATGTGTTACCAGTGCGGCAACGCCATGCAGCGCGCGGGTTCGTGCTACGTCTGCTCGACCTGTGGCGCGACGAGCGGTTGTTCATAACGAACACGCGACGCACTCGAACCTGTAAAGGGAATCGTCGAAAGGGAGAGGCACGCAGCCTCTCCCTTTCGACTGTCATGGAGTGTTAACGCGACGTGAGAGCCCTTGGTATTTCGCGGTACGGGGACGAGTCGGTCGTGGAGCGCTGGGACGTGCCCGTACCCGAGCCTGGACCTTCGGAAGTTCTCGTCAGCGTGGCTTTCGCGGGTGTCAATTTCATGGACGTGCACACGCGCCAAGGTAAGTACGAGAGGTCACGTACCTACCCACTTCATCTTCCGCTCACACTCGGCATGGAGGGCGCCGGAACGGTCGTCGGCGTCGGTTCGGACACGGCGGACGTTGCCGTAGGCGATCGAGTGGCGTGGTGCCTGTCGTGGGGGAGTTACGCCGAGTTCACCGTGGTCCCGTTACAACGGGTCGTGAAGGTCCCGCCAACCGTCGAACTCAACGTGGCGGCCGCGTCACTCTTCCAGGGATGCACGGCGCACTATCTCTGTCACGACGTCGGTGGCCTCAAGACCGGCAGTACCTGTCTCATTCACGCAGCCTCGGGGGCGATTGGTCAGTTACTCACCCAGTTCGCGAAGAAGGCCGGCGCTACGGTCTACGCCACGACCAGTTCGCCGGAGAAAGCGCGGATCGCTCGCGCGCGCGGGGCGGACGCGGTGTTCCTCTACGACGACGGCGGGTTCGTCGACGAAGTGCTCGACGCGACCTCCGGTCACGGCGTGGACGTCGTCTTTGACGCGCTGGGTGCTCCGACGCTGCGCGACAGCTTTCGCGCGACGAAGGCACGAGGCGTCGTCGTCAACTACGGCTCGGTCGTGGGATCGATTCGCGACCTCGACCCCATTGAGCTCGGTGAAGCCGGCTCACTGTGGCTCACGCGACCTCGACTCGCTGATTACGTCGCGGATCGCACGACCATGCAACGTCGCGCCGACGCCGTCTTCAAAGGTCTCGCTGACGGATCACTCACGATACAGATAGCTGGCGAGTACACGTTTGACGACATCGAAGTAGCGCACGCGGCGTTGGAGGATCGGCGTCAGATCGGAAAGTCCCTCCTGCGCGTCGCGCGTTAACGCGAGTCGTCGTCGAAGCAGCGGCGGCGAGGTCGTGGGCACGCCAGGGCGAAGGCGCGGGGCTCGCTCGGCGAGGGCGACCTCGTGTACCTTTGTCAAAGAATCTCGAATCCTTCGGCGCCGCGAATCGACCGAGAACCGAACGAGGTACTTGAGGCCCAATGAGTGTGAACGTCCTGGCGATCGACCAAGGCACGTCGTCGACGAAGGCGCTCGTCGTCTCAGACGACGGCGAGGTGCTCGCCGAGGCGGAGGTGCCCGTCCATCCGATCCCCGTGGGCGACGGAGGAGTGGAGCAGGACCCGCGAGAACTCCTTCATTCCATCATCGAAGCCGGTCGAAGAGCACTCGCGTCCGCGTCGGTGGACGTCGGCGCGGTGGGCGTCGCCAATCAGGGCGAAACCGTGGTCGCGTGGGACCCGATCACGGGCGAGAACGTGTCGTCCGCCATCACCTGGCAGGATCGGCGCTCGTCTGAGATCACGGATCGAATGGTGGACTCCGGGCCTCGGCTGCGAGAACTGACGGGCCTTCCTCTCGACCCGTACTTCACCGCGCCAAAACTACGTTGGTTGGCGGACCGAGTCCCGTCGTCGGCTCGCGTGACGGGCGTTGACGCGTGGCTTAACTTTCAATTGACCGGGCGCGTCATGACCGACGCCAGCACGGCGTCACGGTCGCTTCTGCTCGACCTCGATTCGAGACGGTGGTCCCCAGAAGCGGCGTCGCTCTTCGGTCTCGACGTCGACACGTTGCCCGAAATCCTCGACTGCGCCGGTCACTTCGGCGAGACCACGCTCTTTGGTCCGACACTTCAGTTGACAGGACTCGCGGTTGACCAACAGGCCGCCCTCGTGGGCGAGCGTTGCCTTCTGCCGGGAGAGGGGAAGTGCACGTACGGCACGGGCGCCTTTCTCTTGGTGACGACGGGACCCGAACCTCGAAGGTCGCTCAACGGACTGTCCACCTCTGTCGCGTGGCAGATCGAAGAGGAGCACGCGTACTGCCTCGACGGACAGGTGTACACCGCGGGGAGCGCCGTGAAGTGGTTGCGCACGTTGGGACTCGTACGAGACGCCGACGAACTCGACGAACTGGCGCGCAACGCCGACGACGAGTCGACCGTGCTGTGCGTCCCCTCGCTCGCGGGGCTCGGCGCTCCGTACTGGCAGCCTCACGCGAAGGCGCACCTGGAGGGGATGACGCTCGACACGGGACCGAGCGAACTCGTCTACGCGGTACTCGAGGGACTTGCCTGTCAGGTGGCGACGCTCGTTCGCGCCGCCGAAGCGGACCTCGGTCAATCACTTTCGGTACTGCGCGTGGACGGGGGGCTCACCCGGTCCCACGTGCTCATGCAGCTGCAGGCCGACCTTCTTCAGGTTCCCGTCGAACTGTTCCCCTCTCCCCACGCCACGGCGCTCGGTATTGCGTCCTTGGCGCGCGTCGGAGTGGACGGCGGAACGCTCAGTGCCTTCTCCGACCAACGAAGGGGCCGGCGCTTCGAGCCTTCGATCAGTGCCGATCAAGCGTCCGACCGGCTCGCGCAGTGGGAGGCGGCCGCGAGGCGTGTGGTGGAGGCGGCGAGTGGTGGTGACCACCATGGTTGATCACTTCGTCGACGACGGCGTCGTCGACGTGACCGTCATCGGAGCAGGCGTCGTGGGGTGCGCCATTGCACGACATCTTGCTCGCTACGAGATCTCGGTGAAAGTGGTGGAACGGTCCAACGACGTGGGTAACGGCACGTCCAAAGCGAACACGGCCATTCTGCACACGGGATTCGACTGTGTCCCCGGGACACTGGAGTCGTCACTCGTGCGACGGGGTTACGACCTTCTCGGCTCGTACGCCGCGCTCGCGGGCATTGCGGTGGAGTGCACCGGAGGACTGTTGGTCGCCTGGGACGACGAGCAGTTCGACGCGTTGCCGGCACTCCAGGAGAAGGCCGTACTGAATGGTTACGCGGAGACGCGTCTTCTCAGTGCTCAAGAAGTGCGCGAACGCGAACCGAATCTCGGCGAGGGGGTTCGCGGTGGTCTCGACGTACCCGGTGAATCCATCATCTGCCCGTGGTCGACCACGCTGGCGTTCGCGAAGGAAGCGGCCTCGGCGGAGGTCACGTTTCTCTTCAACACCACCGTCACGGGCGTGGCCTTCGGTGACGACGAGAGTGTCGTGACCACGACCTCGGGCGACGTGCGCACCCGCTGGGTGATCAACGCCGCGGGACTTTCCTCGAGCGAGGTCGACGGACTCTGCGACCACCACGACTTCACGGTCACGCCTCGACGAGGCGAGCTGATCGTTTTCGACAAGCTGGCTCGCGATCTCATTCGTTCGATCATCCTTCCGGTGCCGACGTCAAGGACGAAGGGCGTCCTCGTCGCGCCGACGGTGTACGGCAACCTCCTTCTCGGGCCGACGGCCGAGGACGTCGACGATCCCTTCGACACCGCGACGACGCAGAACGGACTCGCGGGACTCCTCGACGCGGGACGCCGGATACTTCCCTCGCTGTTGAACGAGGAAGTGACCGCGACGTACGCGGGTCTTCGTGCGGCGACCGAGCACCAGGACTACCAGATACGGTCACACCCGGATGAGCGCTACGTGTGCGTTGGTGGCATTCGATCGACCGGTCTCACGTCGTCGATGGCCATCGCCGAACACGTCGTGCAACTCATGGTCGACGCGGGGATGGCGCTCACGGAGCGCGCCGACGCCACTGTGGTCCCGTTGATGCCGCCCTTAGGCGAGTCGCAACGTCGACGCTACGACGACGTGGAGGCGATCGCGAGGCGAGGAGAGTACGGCGAGATCGTGTGCCACTGTGAACGGGTGAGTCGAGGCGAAATCCTCGACGCGTGCGTGGGCGAGTTCGCGGCTCTCGACGTGGGCGGTCTTCGGCGGAGGACCCGTGCGATGAACGGGCGCTGCCAAGGTTTCTACTGCGCGGCGGAGGTCGTCGCCCTTCTCAACGAGTTGACGACGCCACCACCGTCATCGTCGAACGCGACGACCTCGTGACCACCGCACTCAGTACCAGCGCCGACGTCGTCGTCGTTGGATCGGGACCGGCCGGTCTTTCGGCGGCCATCGAACTACGCAAACTCGGCGTCACGCGTGTCGTCGTCGTGGAACGAGAGCTTGCGGGCGGCGGCGTTCCGCGTCACTCTCACCACACGGGTTTCGCGCTTCGCGACCTACACCGTCTCATGTCCGGTCCACGATACGCACAAGAGCTCGTGCGTCGCGCCGAGACGGCGGGCGTCGAACTCCTGGTCGGGACGACGGTCACGGACCTTCGCTCGAACCAACTCGTCCAGTTGTCGAGTCGACACGGCGTTGCGATGATCGAGGCGCGGGCGGTCATCCTCGCTACCGGAGCGCGCGAACGGCCGCGAAGTGCTCGCCTCGTCCCTGGAGACCGTGGCGCGGGCGTGTTCACGACCGGCCAACTTCAGCAGTGGACGTACCTCAAACGGCTGCCCGTGGGGTCGCGCGCCGTCGTCGTGGGTGCCGAGCACGTCTCCTTCTCCGCGATGGTGACCCTTCGTCACGCGGGCGTGAGGACGATCGCGCTCACGACCGAACTTCCTCGTCATCAGAGCGCGGCGGTGTTCGCTGCTGCGACCCGACTTCTTTTCCGCGTCCCGATCTTGACGTCGACGCGCGTAGCCGGTGTCAATGGTCGACCTCGAGTGAGCGAGGTCACCCTCGAGGACGTGTCGTCGGGTCGGCGTTGGACCGAGTCTGTCGACACCGTGGTGTTCACCGGTGATTGGATTCCGGACAATGAACTCGCACGGCGCGCGGGACTCGACATTGATGAGGGGACACTCGGACCGTCGTCGGACCGTTTCGGCAGGACGAGTAGTCCCTCGGTCTACGCCGCTGGAAATCTCCTCCATCCCGTCGAAACGGCGGACGTGGCGGCACTTCGCGGCCGTCACGTCGCAAGGAAAGTGGCTCGCGATCTACAGGTCGGCGCGACGCTCTCGGATCCCGACCCCGCGACCGTCATTGCGGAGGCGCCCCTGACGTGGGTGTGGCCGAACCGGATGAGCTCGCCGCTCGACGTCGAGTCGTTGTTCTTCCGGGTCGGTCGATTCGATGCTCGCCGAACGCTCCGCGCCCACCAGGACGGCGAACTCATTGGCACGGTTCGGACGCCAGCCCTCGTTCCTAACCGCTCGTTACGGGTCTCAGGTGGCGTTTTCGCGAACGTCAACCCGCGCGGCGGAACGATTCGACTACGTCTCGCTGAGTGACGCGTCGCGAGAGCCGACCACGCGTCGACTCAGCTCCACGACCCAGTGTCTCCCGGAACGAACGGTGTAACGAAGACGCCGGAACACATGAACAAGACCTGACGGGACGTCACGTTCGCGGCGTCACCGCGAAGTCCAATCTCTAAGTCCACCGAGATGGGACACGCCTTCGGACTGGTCTCGATCCACTCGATAGTGAAGCTCGCGATACCGGTGCGAGGCGAGAGGTCCACCGTAGGAAGCGCGACGCGCCCCGACTTCGTGACAGGACCGTCGTAACCGCCGGCGTACGTGCTCGTAGTGTCGCGCACGCTGTCAAAGCTCCCAGGGGGCACGACGCGTTGGTAACTTCGTTGCACTGAAGGATCTCGGTGGTCGTCCAGGGGAACGACGACGCGGGGATAGCCCGAAAGTGAGCACGTCGAAGGTCCCACGTTTCGAACGACCACGCGAAACGCTCCGTGTCCCAGCCCAGCGTTCGACTCAAGGTTGAAGCGTAACCCACCCAAAGCGCACGCAACGGGGCGTGGCGACGCGTCGGCTCTGCGGCTACTCGTCGTAGAGAGAGTGACGACGAAAAAGGTGGCGACGAGAGTGACGACGCCACCGTGGCGAATGAACGTGTGCCAACGTCGACGTGTCAGGGGAGTCAATCTCAGCTCGCGTTCTTCTGGTACCCGTGTGCAGCTAAGAAATTCTGAAGTTGTACGACGAATCTCTGGCCACTCGATTGAAAAGGGCTCACCAGACTGTTGAGGTGACCTGCTCGCGCTTCGAGCCGGAGAAACCTTTGAACGGTTGCAACGTGCCCGAGCATGTCCTCGTCGGCGGCCCACGCAGCAGCGAGACCCACCGTGTCCTGGTAGTGCGAGCTCGCGGCGGTGTCGAAGGCCACTCGCCACTGCTTGGCGTCGGTCTCGATCAAGCGCGGAAACGATCTCGTCACGTTGTGAAACGAGTTTCCGTAGAAGCTCAGAATCTCGATGGGCATTCCCGAGGCGGCGTAGTCGGTAAAGGCGTAGGCGAAACTATCGTCAGCGCTCTGAAAGACGTCACTACCTCCCTTGCCGAGCGGGACCAGCTTGACGCCGGGGTCACCGAAGTCGTACTCGGTCATTTGGTACGCGCCCGATGATTCCTTTGGAGAGAAGACCTGCTCGACCGTGCAGCAGTGGGCACCGCCGCTGTAGAGGTCGAGTACGACGTCGAGGGGACCGTGTTGGCGAAGTCGAACGACGTGAAGGATCGAATGACCGGGTGAGACGAAGTCGGGCCAACATTGGTTTCCGCACCACTTCGAACGAACGGTGACGTTGTCGACGACCTTGCCACGTTGCGTGATGGTGAGACGCGCGTGACGAGACTGCGGGAAGGTCCCTTCGTAGGTGAAGGTCGCGCTGACGTCGCCTGACTTGGCCGTCACGATCGCGGCCGACGCGCTCGGGACGACGACGACAAGCGATGACGTCACGATCGCGGCCATGAAACCCAGTCGAAGCAACGCTCGTGGTCTGGACACGAAGGACCCTTCTCTCTCGGCTACGCGGACACGCGGCGAAGCCAGTGTGACGTCGACAAGCGTTCGCTGAGTACCATCATCCACCATCTTCTGTCCGGTAGCGGCCTCAACTTACTGTCGGTCCGCACCAGAAACTGTCAGGTTCCGGGGACCCAGACGCGTCCGTCGAACAGACGACGTGCGGTTCGAAGGAAGGTCCCAGCGTGCGCGACCCACTCGTCGTTCTCGCAGGCCACGTCAGCATCCACGTTCAACACACCCGACGGCATCCCCAGTCGCAGCGTCCCCGCACCGCTCGACGAAGGGAGTAGTTGCGCCACGACGGATCCACTGACGCGCGCCGCCACGGCGGTGCAGAGCGAGATGGTCAAGGGAAGGGCGCGATGAGGCTGTCCGTTGGAAATGACACGCGCAACCAGATCGACGTCACTGGCGAAGATCGCTTCGCCTGAGACGCTCGAACTGTCGGCTCGAGCGCTCACCACGCACACAAATGGCACGCTCGTGATCGCCGCTGCGCTTTCGACGTCAGGCGCGATACCCATTCGCACTGACGCGGCCCGGCGAATCGCTTCGAGGAGTGCGAGGACGTCCGTCCGGGACTCGAGTTCGTCTGGGAGCTCAACACCCGTGAGGCCGACGTCGTACGCCCTAACGAAGACGGCGGCGTTCGCGGCGTCCACGAGGGACACCTCTACGGCACCGTGACCTGGGACGTCCAGGTGATCGGTCACGTGGCCACTCGGTAGGAGCGCGCCGGTCGTCGCGCCGCCCGGCGCCATGAAGTCCAGACGGATCGGCGAACCCGTTCCGCTCACGCCGGGGATGGCGAGGTCGCCGTCGTAGCGCGTCGCACCGTCCTCGACGGCGAACGTGCTGTGGATGATCTTCTTCGTGTTGGTGTTGAAGACACGCACCGTCGTGACGTCGCCCTTCGTCGTCACCAGTCCCTCGTCGACGGCGAAGGGGCCAACGGCCGAACTCATGTTCCCGCAGTTACTTCGGTAGTCGACGCGGGCCTCTTTGATCATCACCTGTGCGAAGGTGTAGTCGACGTCGGCGTCCGAACGCGTCGAGGGCGCCAGGACGCACACCTTCGAGAGTGAGGACACCCCACCGCCCATCCCGTTGAGTTGACGCCCGTAGGGATCGGGCGATCCCATAGCCGCGACGAAGAGTGGCGCCCATTCGGCGCGCTCCGCGGGCAGATCGTGCTCGTGGAACATGATCGCTTTGCTCGTCCCGCCACGCATGAAGACGGCGGGGATGGAACGTTGCCTCACGTCGCGCGCCTTACGCCGTGCGCTTTCATTGACCGTGTCGCTCGAAGAGACCCGGGGTGAGTCCCGTGACGTCGAGAAGCTCGCGAGGAATCTCGACGTTGAGCTCGTTGAGCCGACCCGACGCGAGGCCGGGCAGCGTGAGCGCCGCCGCCAGGAATCGACTCTGTTCCTCAGGCGTCGCGTAGAGGCCCGCGAGTTCGTGGAACTTTCGCAGGTAGTCGTCGCGACCAAAGGGTCTCGAGCCGCGCGGATGGGCGTCGGGGACGTCGATCTCGTCTTCGACTCTGTTGCCGTTCTTGAGCGTCACCACGACGCGGCCGCCGAAGGACCGCTTCTCCGGGTCCTCGTGATGGTATTTCTCGTCCCATTCGGTTTCTTCGACGGTTCGGACCTTCTGCCACAGCGCCACGGTGTCGGGCCTCGAGGTCCGCGCAGCGTCGTAGCTGTCGACGTGGTGCCACGTTGCGTCCTCGAGGGCCACCGCGAAGATGTACATCAAGCTGTGATCCAAGGTCTCGCGCGTGGCGTGGGGGTTGTACTTCTGTGGATCGCCCGATCCAGTGCCGATAATGCGATGCGTGTGGTGACTCGTATGGATGACTATCTCGTCGATCTCGGTGAGATCGCCCAGTCGAGCGCGGAGGCGAAAGGCCACGTCGATCCACGGTTGCGCCTGGACCTCGGCGGAGTAGGCCTTCGTGTACGACTCCATGATGGCGCGCTTTGGTTCGCCGGGTGCCGGGAGGAACACCGAATACTCCGCCCCCGGTCCGTCGAGGACCCACGCGATGATGCTGTCGTCGCCTTCGTAGATCGGCGTCGGCGACGTCTCACCACGCAGGGCGCGGTCGACCGCTTCGACGGCCAACTTGCCGGCGTGGGCGGGCGCGTTCGCCTTCCACGTCGAGATCTCGCCCTTGCGCGATTGACGCGTGGTGAGCGTCACGTGCACGACGTGATTGATCGCCTGGTAGATAGTGTCAACCTCCAGACGTAACATCGCGCCGATGCCGGCCACCATGCCCGCCGCGATGTGCGTCAGATGGTCGATGCGGTGCGTGTGCAGCGCGATGGCCTTCGTGAGGTCGCCCGAGATCTCGTACGCCGCGGCGATGCCGCGCACGACGTCCGCTCCGCTCGAGCCCCACTGTTGACCGACCGCGATGATCGGAGGGATCATGTCACCGGGGTGGTTCATGTCCGCGGCGAGGAACGTGTCGTGAAAGTCGAGTTCGCGAACGGCGGTGCCGTTCGCCCACGCCGCCCATTCACACGACACCAACGTGGTGGCAGCGACACCAAAGACCGTGGCGCCACCCTCGTGGGGGTGCGCGAGCGCTTGGGCGCGCGCGTTGGCGACGGGTCGACGGAGCAGGCCCGCCACGGCGACGCCCGTGTTGTCGATCACCCGGTTCACGATCATCGCCACGACGTCCGCGTCGAGCGGTGCGTCGTCAGCGGCGACCGCCGCGAGTTTCCACGCCAATAACTCCCGTCGCGGGGGAGTCGACGAACTGTCGTAGACGCGCACGAGGTGTTGCTGCACGGGGGCTCCTGACGTTCACGTACGTCACGCGTTGGCGCACGGATGTCTACATTCTTGCGCACGCGCTGAGCGAGGAGCGCTGGAGTGCTCCGCGTGACAGCGTTACGACGTGCTTCAGCGCTGGTTGTAGCGAATGGTGCACGAGAGGGCGTCCGATTGGGTGATCGTGAAGGTGAACACCCCGTTGCGCGACCTCGCCCGTGACGTGACCCTCACGAGCAACACCGTCCCCGTATCGCGGATGACGAACGCCGTGGTACCGGCGTGGCTGCTGATGTAGGGGCGCCCGTAGAACCCGGTGCCGTGGATCGTGAGAGTGACGGTGCGCCCCGCGACGACGTGACCGGTGATGGACGTGCACGTGGGCGGCACCTTCGGCGTCGCGACGTTCAACTTGAAGGAGAACGTGCCGACGTCACCCGAGGGGTCACTCACCGTCCCAGCCGCGATGTACGAGCCATCGGCGAGCGCGCCGCTCGTCGTGACGATACCGGTCGAACTGACCAGCAGACTGGGGCTCCCGCGGTTTTGGACGTAGGTCACGGCGCCGAAATTCGCGCCGACGTCGAGTTGGGCGCGGTACGTCGGCGAACCGGTCGTCGACGTCGTCCCGCTGGTCGGTGCACGCTGGACGAGGGTGCCGACGGTGAGGGCGAAGGTGAACTTGCCCACGTCACCACTCGCGTCACTCATGGTGCCCTTCGCGTTGTACGTCCCCGCGGCCAGCGCGCCGCTGGTCGTGACGAGGCCGCTTGAGCTCACGAGGAGCTGAGGAGTGCCGCCGGTCTGGACGTAGGTCACGGTGCCGTTGTTGCCGCTGACGTTCAATTGATTCGAGAACGTCGCCGACGCGGTTGCCTTCACCGAACCGGTCGTCGGCACGCCTTGGAGGAGCTTGCCGACCGCGAGCGTCAGCGAGAAGGTCCCGGCGTTGCCCTTGGCATCGACGCTCGTGCCCGTCGCGACGTAGGTGCCCACGGGAAGCGCCCCCGTCGTCGTGACGACGCCACTCGAGCTCACCAGTAACTGCGGAGTGCCAGTCGACTGGACGTAGGACACCGTACCGTCGTTGTTCGTGGTGGTGAGCTGGGTGGTGAAGGTAGACGAACCGGCAACCGAAACCGCGGTCGACACCGGGGCGCTCAAGAGACCACACACGTAGTCGCCGTCGTACCCGTTCAACCCGAACTGAATCAGCGCCACGCGCCCGCCGGTGAACGAGGCCGAACCGCAGCCCACCTGCGCGGCGGGCACCGAACCGAACCCGGGAATCCACACCGGTACCGGAGGAAGTGACGAAGGAGTCGAGACGGTGATGACGCCCCACTGCTGTGACGTGGAGTAGATCCCGAGCTTCGTCACGCCAATGGCGGTAAACGACGCGATCATGCCTTCTATCGCCATTTCGTCGTACCTGCCCGTCGCCGCACTGCGACCGAGCTCGATGGTCTGCCACTTGTTGCCCGTCTCGACGTCGAGCCACCACGGCGCCGCGACGGCCGCGGCGGATGGTGAGGAAGATCCGTTGGAACGTTCGGCGCCGACGGCGTTCGCGAAAGCGAGTCGCGCCGCGTTCCAGCCGTAGTCGTACGAGCAGGCGACGGAGTCCGCGCCGGAGCACACCTTGGGCGTCTGTTGACTCGTCGGCCAGTTCGTCGCGAACGACGGACCGGGATTGTCGGCGTTGGCGTAGAAGCCCGGGTTGGGGTTCACGGCGCCTTGGGCCCACGCCAACTCTCTGGCGAGACAGGGGTTGACGCTGAAGGGGTGGCCGGCGTTGACGCCCACGATGCCGAAGCCGGGCGAGGGGGGCACTGCTTCGCTGCACTGGGGAAAACTGATGTCGTACCCGATGGACGTCGGCGGGATCGGCGTCGCGGGGAAGGCAAGGCCCGTGGTAGCCACGACGAACATCGCGGCCACGAGAACTACGAACGAGGATTTCGTCAGGAGCGCGTGCACGTGTCGTAAGCCTAGAAGCGACCTACTCTTTGCTCCAAAAGATGTCCTTACAGACTGCTGAGAGTGTGACGTCACGAATTGAATGCGTTGCGTTCGCCACGCGCGACGTCGTTGATTCACTGTCGATGTCGATGAACTTGATTATCTGTTGGCTTTTCTCGATTGAACGTACGACGCACCACGCGACGTCGCGTCGTGGTGCACCACGCGACTCACTCTTCGTCGTCGTGCGCGGTG
>DASZHK010000032.1:0-14433 GCA_035937905.1 Acidimicrobiales bacterium | reverse complement strand
CACGTCGCCGGCGAGTTCTAGGTCGCCCACGAACTCGTCGAGAAAGAGTCGACGCAGGCTCTTCGAGGACCTCGAGTAACGCGCGAACAGGGCACCCTTCACGACCTCAGGTAGGTTGACCAGGGCAAAGACTGGCCCTTGCAGGTTGGTGAAGTACCTACGGAGTACCGCCGACTCGGCGTCGGTGAACTCTTCGGCGACGTAGGGATGCATGAAGTTACGAGGTTAGAGGCGAAACTAGCCGCGTGGGTGGACGCTCGAAGAGCCCGCCACGACGCTGCGAAGTACTGCGTCACGCGCCTCGAGTGCGACGTCGGCGACCTCCGTCAAGTGGCGCATCCGGCCCAACTGTTCGCACAGATCAGCCACCTGCTTGGCGTTTCGCACGAAATCCCCAGGTGAGGTCTGGCCGATCTCGGCGTCCGCGAGGTCAAGGACGGTGCCCAGCGTCACGCCACGAGCCCAGGCGGCGATGATGGTCGCGAAGTGGCCATCGGGCTCTTTGAAATGCGGCACCTTGTGGCGTTCTTCGACGCCGCGGACCGTTGCGGCGATGACTGAGATCTCACGAAGTCGTTCACTGATACTGAGACGTCGCTCTTGGCCCAAGCGGTCGTGGTGGACGCGCTTCTTCTTCGTCGAGACCTGCTGGGCGGCGTTGACCGCCCTCGTCGATCGTTTGGACTCGTAGACGAAGCAACTCAAGAGTCCCGCCAGTTCAGAGGCCTGTAAGTCCTCGAAGACGCCAGCACTGATCGACTCGGCGATAAGGAGATCACACTCGTGATAGATGGAACGAAGGAGTTGACCTTGGGCCGTCAACTGCCAACCATTGACGTAGCCGAGCTCCTCGAGCACGTGGTGGCGAGCGATCATTTGATCGGTGAGAGGGCGTTTGTGACCAGCGGGTCGTCTGTCGTTCTCGAACTGGGCGAAGGACCGCTGCACGACTTCGAGCGCTGTCTCGTAGTCGAAGTGGTTCACCAAGTTGGCCGTGAAGTTGTACGTGGGGCGAAACGACGAGCGCAAGTCCGACGGAGGCGCCAACGCCACTCGACCCACGTCGTGCAAGGAAAGGTCACTGGAGTAACAGACGATGGCGTGACCCTCGTCGTCGAGCCCTCGTCGGCCGGCCCTCCCGGTCATCTGGGCGTACTCCGCGCTCGTCAAGAACTGACGGCCGGCGTCGGAGTACTTGGTGAAGCGTTCGAGGGCGACTGAACGGGCGGGCATGTTGACGCCGAGAGCCAACGTTTCGGTGGCGAAGACCACGGCGAGCAGATTGCGCTCGAAACAGGTCTCGACGATCTCGCGAAACGCCGGGACCATGCCCGCGTGGTGCATCGTGACACCGCGTCGAAGTGCGTCGATGAAGTCGGCGAACTCGAGTGCCTGCAGGTCCTCGTCGGAGAAGTCACGAAGACGTTCTTCCGCGATGCTCTCGATCTCGCGACGCTGTTCGGGCTTGGTGAAGAGGAGCCCGTCGCGGCGCAGTTGGTGCACCGCGTCGTCACACGCCGCGCGCGAGAAGATGAACACGATCACCGGCAAAAGATCCTCTTGTTCGAGGGCTTGCATCAACTCAGATCGTCGAGGTGCTCGAAACGGCGGTGGCGGCGCGCTCGACTTGGGTCCCTTCCACCGCACGCCCGGGCGAAAGTGGTTCGAGGACTTCATCAGGTTATCGACGCGCTTCGCGTCGTCCGAGAGTCGCTGCCCGTCCAAGAGGTCGTGGACCTCCGCGGACGGCTGTCCACGTTTCGTGTACGCGACGTGGTTATGCAACACGATGGGTCGCGTCTTTTCCACGACGATGGTCGTCGGACCGCGTACTTGGCCGAACCACTCACCGAGGAAATCCGCGTTGCCAATGGTGGCCGAAAGTGCGAGGAATCGGACCGACGGGGGCGTGAGGATGATCACTTCCTCCCACACTCCCCCGCGAAAGGGATCTTGAAGGTAGTGCACTTCGTCGAGCACGACGAGGCCGAGGGCCGTCAACTGGTCCGATTCGGTGAGCAGCATGTTTCGTAGGACTTCCGTCGTCATCACGACGATGGGGGCGCTGCGATTCACTGACGTGTCGCCAGTCAACAGCCCAACCTGGGACGCACCAAAGAGATCGCAAAACTCGTGGTACTTCTGATTGGAGAGCGCCTTCAGGGGCGTCGTGTAGAACGTGCGCTGCTCGCGCTCGAGTTCGCGACCAATGGCGTAGTTCGCGACGAGCGTCTTGCCCGACCCCGTTGGTGCGCTGACGAGAACGTTGACACCCTTGTCGACGGCCTCAATGGCGTCGATTTGAAAACGGTCGAGTCCGAAACCCAGACCGTCGATGAACCGACGTCGATAGTCGATCACGCTCACTTGTGAAGGAGCTTGCCCACGCCAATGGCAAGAAAGTAGAAGGCGACGAGCGGCACGCCAAGGGCTGCCATCGACAAGGGATCGCCGCTCGGCGTGAAGACCGCCGACGCGACCGTGATGGCGATGACCGCGTAGCGCCAGCTTCGAAGCAGCTGTTTGGGCGTGACGATGTTCACGAGTTCGAGCGCCACGAGCACGACGGGAAAGAGAAACGTAAGGCCGAAGATGAACATCATCAACAAGAAGAGCGTCAAGTACTGATTCGGGTTGTACTCGGTGATCAACGACGAGCCACCGATGGACTTAAGGAATTGGATCGCGTGGGCGAAGCTGAAGTACGCGAGCAACATGCCGGCCAAGAAGAAGACGAGCGAACACGCCACGAACGGAATGATGTAGCGCCGCTCGCGGGCCTTCAGTCCCGGCGTGATGAAACGCCAGGCCTGCCACAAGATGATGGGCGACGAGACGATGAAGCCGGAGAAGAAGCCGATCTTCACCCGAAGGGTTAGACCGTCGAGAGGATTGGTCACCAGGAACTTGCAGTGGCCGGGCACCGCCGAACAGTAGGGATGCTGCAGGACCTTCAGGATATGTGGATAGAAAACAAAACCGAGGATCCCGAAAAGGAGGACCGCCAGCGCGATGATAAGAAAGCGACGGCGAAGTTCCGCCAGGTGCTCGGCCAGCGTCATGCCACTCTCGGCGCGGCGAAATTTTGACATCGAGTCTTAGTTCAGTGACGGATCGGGCGGCAGCGACTGATCGTCGGCGCGTGGTGGTGAGGGCGGAGGCGGCCGCGACGAGGTGAGCAATGGTGGCGCCTCCTCGGCGAGCCCTCCCTCGGGCACGACGGGCTGATTCGCTGCGGCCTCCTTCGCGTCCACGCGGTCCGCCAATTGGTTCAAGAGATTGACGGGACTTCGCGCGATGCGCGCAATGTCGCCGGTGCTCGGAAGGTCAGGTATCGCCTCACGAACTTCGGCTTCGACCTTCTCTTGAAGGTTCTTGATGGCTCGCCACGTCGAACCCAATTTGTGCGCCACTTCTGGCAGTTTGTCCGGGCCCATCAGCAACATAACCACGCCAACTATGACCATGAGCTTTATTGGACTCAGACTGAACACTTCCCCAGTGTAGGGCGCGAATCCTCAATGATTAAGTGCGTCGAGACGCGAACGCGGGACCAGGATCGCTCGAAAGGCAGGGCGGCGCGCGGCCATCAGCCGTGTCGTTCGAGCGACGCCAGTAACTTCTGAAATCGTTCGTCCGTGCTCTTGAAAGGGTCCTTCAAGAGCACGGTTCGCTGCATTTCGTCGTTCAGTTTCAGGTGTACCCAGTCGACGGTGTAGTCGCGGCGCCAGTGCTTGGCCGCTTGGATGAACGTCCCGCGCATGTGCGCGCGTGTCGTGGGCGGCGGTGTTGTCGTTGCGCGCTCGACTTCTTCGTCACTCACCATGCGCTGGTAGTGACCTCGCGCCGAACGTCGATAGAAGAGACCTCGGTCAAGGTTGGTGTCGTGATAGATCAAGTCGATGAGCGCGATCTTCGGGTCACTGAGGTCGACACCACTACGTTCACGTTCGCGGTCGATGATCTGGAGCTTGGCGATCCAGTCGACTCGGTCGGCGAGACCCATGGGGTCGCTTCGGTACTGTTCGATCACCTCACGCCAAAGGCGCACGGCGTGCACCTGGTCGGCGGGAAGGTCGCGCACCTCGACGAACTTCTCGGCGCGCTCACAGAGGTCCTCTTGGATCTCGAGCGCGGTCAAGTCCCGGCCGTTCATGAGTTTGACGGGCTCCTTGCTCCAAAGGTCGTACGAGATGTCGCGCAGCGCGTTGATGGGCGACGCCATTGCGTAGTCACGAAGTTGGACAATGTCGTCTTCGATCATCGCGAGCACCACCGAGGCCGTGCCGATTTTGAGGTACGTCGCGAACTCGCTCATGTTCGAGTCACCGACGATGACGTGCAGACGACGGAACTTCTCGGGATCGGCGTGGGGTTCGTCACGGGTGTTGATGATTGGTCGACTTCTCGTCGTCGCCGAAGAAATCGCTTCCCAGATGTGTTCCGCGCGCTGGCTCATCGAGTACGCGGTCCCCTTGGCGTTGGTCACGACCTTGCCCGCGCCCGTAAAGATCTGGCGACTGATGAGGAACGGGATGAAGACGTTCTCGAGTCGACTGAGGTCTTCGATTCGCTCGATGCAGTAGTTCTCGTGACAGCCGTAAGAGTTGCCCGTCGAGTCGGTGTTGTTCTTGAAGAGGTAGATGTCGCCGCGGATGCCTTCGTCGCTCAGCTGGGATTGCGCGTAGCCCACGAGTTCACGAAGGATCGATTCGCCCGCCTTGTCTTGGGCGACGAGATCGGTCAACGAGTCGCACTCCGCGGTGGCGTACTCGGGGTGACTGCCCACGTCGAGGTAGAGCCGGCTGCCGTTCTCCAAGAAGACGTTCGAGGAACGACCCCAGGCGACGACTTTGCGAAAGAGGAAACGCGAGACCTCATCGGGGCTCAGACGACGTTGGCCCCGCAACGAGAAGGTGATTCCATATTCGGTTTCTACGCCGTAGATTCTCCGTAACATGACGTGACCCGAGCCGACCTCAGCTCAGCAACTCCTTCACTTGTTCGTCCGTGAGTCGTACGAAGGTACGCCGGTTGCCGCGGTCTTCGAGGATGCCCACTTCGAGCTCCTCGGGCGCGATGACGCGATCGGGTCCCGAGAGCGCGCTCGAGGCGTTGCGCAACGTCGTGGCGAGCGACTGCAACGTGTCCTCGGACTGAGCGAAGCGCTCTTTGATCGTCTCGGCGTCACCGCCCAGCACCGCGAATCGTGGTTCATCGGAGATAGTGCCCTCGTAGGCAATGCGATAAAGCTTCGTCGGGCGAAGTTTGTTGCCCAACTGCGCAACCAGGATCTCGACTTCGAGGGGTTTTTGTCCCTCCGTGAACATGTCACCCAAGTGCTGGGCGTAGTAGTTCGCCAACGCGCGCGCGTCCACGTCCTCGCGAGAGTACGTGAAGCCCGTGGAGTCGGCCCAGCGGATGCCGGCTTCGCGCAATCGGTCGAACTCGTTGTACTTGCCCGCGCCCGCGAACGCGATCCGGTCGTAGATCTCGGAGATCTTGTTCAGCGACGCCGAGGGATTCTCCGCGACGAGGACGACGCCCTCGTCGTAGACGGCCGCTACGAGTGAACGCCCTCGCGCGATGCCCTTTTGCGCGAACTCCGCGCGGTCCTTGATGAGTTGTTCCGGCGACACGTAGAAGTAGTTGCTCATCGCAGCGACCCGCCCGCGACGCCCCTTGATTCGGTCCGACGCTCATTGATGAGCCGGAACCGCTCGCCCACCTCGGTGCTCACGATCTCTTGGAAGCCCGCCTCGCTCACCGTCACCATCATGGGGAAGATATTGCGCACGAAGTCCGGTCCACCCGTCGAAGGGTCGTTGTCGCCGGCCTCGTAGAGCGCCAGCGCGCCCAGTTCGAGGGCCTCTTCACGGTTGAGCTCTGAGCGAAACCCGAGGCGGAGTGCACCCTCTGCGAAGGGCGAACCCGAACCAATGGTGGCGAAGTCGAAGCGCTCGTAGCACCCACCGGCGCCGTCGTACTCGAAGATCCGTCCCACCCGGTGACTCGTGTCCCAGCCCGCGAGGAGGGGCAGCACGAGCAGTGGTGAGGAGAGGTTGTTTCGTTGGATGATGGGCGAAAGGTAGTTGGCCTTTCCTTCCAGGCTGAGCGCCGAGTCGGTCATCTTCTCGTAGTGCTCGAAGGACAGCTGGGCGATCTTCAAGAGTTCTATCCCCCGGGCTGCGCTGCCCGAGATCGCGAGGGCCGTGTAGCGATCGGCCGGCTCTATCTTTCGTACGTCACGGCTCGCGATGTAGTTGCCGGTGGCTTGACGGTCGCCGACCATGACGACGCCCTCGTCGTAGCGAACGGCGATGACCGTCGTCGCGTGCGGCGCGTCGTCGTGGGTGGTCCGGGAACTCGGCGTAAGGCCCATCGTGTCGGCGTAGTGCCAAAACGAGGGTCCGGGATCTCCGTGCGCGCTGAAGAGCGGCAACCCCACTGCTACTCGCCGCCTTTTTGTACGTAGTTACGTACGAACTCCTCAGCGTTCTCCTCAAGAACTTCGTCAATCTCGTCGAGCAAGTCGTCCAGGTCGGCCTTTAACTGGTCGCCCTTCGTCGCGTCAACCGAGACCTCGCTGGAGGTCTCACTCGTGCGCTCGCTGCGCTGTTTTTGAATTCGTTCTCGTTCAGTCATACGTCTGTTCTACCTGTCTAGTGCGTCAAGAAGTTCATTTGCCGTCGCACTTGTTTCTAGCAACTCCGAGGTCAATGCATGGGTACCCCTCAAAGGATCAAGCATTGGCACGCGTTGGAGGGGTCCCTCACCGAGATCGAAGACGACCGAATCCCAGTTCGCGGCAACGATCTGCTCGGGATATCGCGCGACGCACTGTCCGCGAAAATACGCCCTCGTCGTCAACGGTGGATTGTGAACGGCTTCACGAACCTCGACGTCGCTCGACAGTCGACGTAGTCCGACGCGTTGCGCGAGCGAGTGCGACGGGCGCAAGTCGTGGTACTGAAGGTCAATGGCACGAAGTTTCGCGTCGTGATCGCGCAACGCGTAGCGCTCTTGGTAGCCGTTGACGACTCGAAGTTTCGCCACCCAGTCGACACGATCGGCCACGGCGTCGCGGTCGTCACGTACGCCCTCGAGCATCTCGCGCCACTGGGTCATGATCAGTTCGACCTCGCCGCCCTCACCGACCGCGTCCCCGCCGGTCCTGCCCACGTAGTCCTTCGCCACGTGCCACAGTTCGTCTTGAAAGTCCCAGGCGGTACGCGACACGTCGTCGTCACAGGGCACAGCTTCAAGCAGGGTCAGGTCTCGCGAGAAGGCGCGCACGGCGTGCACGGGTGAGCGTGGGAGCGCGGGGAACGAAGCCGGTCCGAACTCTTCGAGGGCCGCGAGCAGCAGCGCCGTCGAGCCCAGCTTGACGAAGGTCGCCGTCTGGCTCATGTTCGCGTCACCGATGATCACGTGGAGGCGACGAAAACGTTCGGCGTCACTGTGCGGCTCGTCGCGGGTGTTGATGATCGGACGCTTCAACGTGGTCTCGAGACCCACGATCTCTTCGAAGAACTCCGCGCGCTGGGACAGTTGAAACGCGGGATTGTGCTCGAGGGCCGCCTCGGTCTCCGCGCCGACCTTGCCCGATCCAACGATCACTTGGCGAGACACGAAGTGCGGCACCATCGCGCGCACGAGATGCGCGAACTCGACGTCGCGTCGAACGAGGTAGTTCTCATGCGTGCCGTACGAGTTTCCCTTGCCGTCGGAGTTGTTCTTGTAGAGCGTGATGGCCTGGGTGGGATCGAGCGAATCGTTCGCGATACCAAGCGCTCGGCGCATGATCTCCTCGCCCGCCACGTCGTACAGCGTGGCCTCGAGTGGAGAGCGACACTCGGGTGACGAGTACTCGGGGTGCGCGTGGTCGACGTAGAGCCGAGCGCCGTTGGTGAGGACGGTGTTGGCGAGGTGCGTTTCGACGATCGGGGCGAACGAGGTCAGGTCGACGCCGCCACGCGCGTCCATGTCGGGCGTCTCCCCGTCGAAGTCCCAGTTGATCCGCGTGCGACCTTGTTGTGCGTAGGCGTTGACGATGATGCTCGACGCGGCGATGGGGTCGTAGTCCGGTCCCCCGGCGATGCCGTACTCCGTCTCGATACCGAGAACCTTCTCAATGGCCATGGTGCTAGAGATACTGCCCGGTGCCCACGTGTTGGATGGACCGCCCACCCTTTTCGTCGTCCTCTTCGCGATTGATGAGTGTTCGAATGAAGATGATGCGCTCGCCCTTCTTGCCGGAGATTCGCGCCCAGTCGTCGGGGTTGGTCGTGTTGGGCAGGTCCTCATTCTCGCGGAACTCTTGGCGAATCGACTCGAAGAGGTCCTCCTTGCGCAGTCCCCTCCCCTGGTTGGCGATCTCGCGCTTCACGGCGATCTTCTTCGCGCGTCGCACGATGTTCTCGATCATGGCCCCCGACGCGAAGTCCTTGAAGTACAAGATCTCCTTATCGCCACCCTGGTACGTCACCTCGAGGAACCGGTTTTCGTCGTCGATGCGGAACATCGCCGACACGGTCTCTTCGATGATCAACTGAACGGCTTTCGCGCGATCCCCACCACCGAGTTCGCGCACGGTGGACTCGTCGAGCGGTAGGTCCACGTGAAGGTAGCGCTGGAAGATCTGCGCGGCGGCGTCGGCGTCGGGACGTTCGATCTTGATCTTCACGTCGAGTCGTCCCGGGCGAAGGATCGCGGGGTCGATCAAGTCCTCGCGGTTGGTGGCTCCGATGACGATGACGTCGCGCAGCGACTCCACGCCGTCGATCTCCGCGAGGAGCTGCGGGACGATCGTTGACTCCATGTCCGAGCTGATCCCGGTACCACGCGTGCGAAACAGTGAGTCCATCTCGTCGAAGAAGACGATGACCGGCACGCCCTCCTCGGCCTTCTCCCGAGCGCGCTGGAAGACGACCCTGATCTGGCGTTCGGTCTCGCCGACGTACTTGTTCAACAGCTCGGGGCCCTTGATGTTCAAGAAGTACGAGCGGACGTTGCGATTGCCGGTCAACTCCCCGACCTTCTGGGACAGCGAGTTCGCCACGGCCTTCGCGATCAACGTCTTGCCACAGCCCGGAGGACCGTAGAGCAGGATGCCCTTCGGCGCCGGCAGGTCGTAGTCGTGAAAGAGAGCACGGTGTAGGTAGGGCAATTCTACGGCGTCGGTGATCGCCTCGATCTGCGCGTCGAGTCCACCCACGTCCGCGTAACTGATGTCGGGTACTTCTTCGAGGATCAGTTCTTCCGCTTCTTGGCGAATCAGTTTCTCCGTGAGCAAGTTCGAGCGCAGGTCCAACAACAGCGCGTCACCACTACGCAACTTCACCGAGCGCAGTGCCTCGGCGAGCTCGACGACGCGCTCTTCGTCGGCACGGCCGTAGACGAGGACGCGACGTTCGTCGAGTACTTCTTTTACCGTGACGACTTCACCCTGACCGTCGGCGTCACGCACGCCGATGACGGTGAAGGACTCGTTCAAGACGACCTCGTCGCCGCGAGCGATCTGAGCGGGATCGAGTCCGGGGTGCAGGGCCACGCGCATCTTTCGACCCGAGGCGAAGATGTCGACCGAACCGTCTTCGTTGAAGCCGGTGAAGGTGCCGTAGACGGCCGGGGGCTGGGTCAGCTTCTCGACTTCATCACGCAACGCCGCGATCTGATCACGCGTCTGTTGAATGGTGATCGTGAGCTTTTCATTGTTGGAACGGCTCTGCGAAAGTTGTCCCCGGGCCTCGAGGAGCTTCTCTTCGAGCAACTCAATACGCCGGTTGGCCTGGTCGACGTCGCTCAAGGTCAAGTCACGCGACGAATTCGCGTTCACGAGCTCGTCGCGCTCTCCGCGAGAAGATTCGTTAAATCCTTGTGAACCGTCCATATCGCCACCCTAGGGGAGTAAGTACCAGGTCGAGAGGTCACGTATCATCTTGTGTTCCCACTAGAGTGACTACACGTAATTCGCAACGGAGGACACGCAAATGAAGGTTTGGATTGACCAAGACCTCTGCACGGGAGATGGACTCTGTGAAGAGATCTGCCCCTCGGTCTTCACGCTGCTCGACGACGGCCTTGCCTACGTGAAACAGGGCGCCGACGTCAAGAGCAGTCCCGGTGGCGCCGAGGGCGTTGCCGAAGTGCCCGCCGAGTTCGAGGACGCCGTCATCGAGGCCTCCGAAGAGTGCCCCGGCGAGTGCATCTTCATCGAACGCGGCTAGTCGACCTCAAGTCGTCCTACGAGACGTCGCGCCGACGTCAGGAATCCGGTGTGCGCCACCATTCGGTGATCTGGTCGTACTGAACGCCCGTCGATGTGCCACGTGCGCCGAAGTATCTCCACCGTCTCTTCCAAGCCGAACGAGTTGTGGTGCAACGCCTCTCGAAGTAGTTGCGTTTGATTGATCGTCGGTAAGTAGGCGAGGAAAATTCCCCCGGGACGAAGCGCGCCCTCCGCGTGCTTCACCACGTCCCACGGTTCGGGCATGTCGAGAATCACGCGATCGAGGTCGACCTCGTCGATACCTTGAGTCACGTCGCGGATCTTCACGTCGTAGGCGACGTCGTCGCCCAACATGTCGCGGACGTTCTTCTGCGCGTGAAGTGCGAAGTCTTCACGGATCTCGTACGCGGTAATGATCGCACCCGCGCGCAGGAGCGTCATCGACAGAGCACCCGACCCGACGCCGGCTTCGAGGACGCGCATACCCGGTCCCACGTCGGCCTGCATCAGGATCGCGCCGAGATCTTTGGGGTAGATGACCTGGGCACCGCGCGGCATCTTCAGCACCACGTCCGACAGCGTTGGTCGAAGTACCAAGAACGATCGCTCCGTGCTCGAACGAATGAGCGATCCCTCGAGCGCCCCAATGACGTCGTCGTGTTGGACGATGCCCGCGTGGGTGTGAAAGGCAGAACCCTCTTTCAGGGTGACGAGGTAGTGACGATCCTTCGCGTCGATGAGCATGACGCGCTCACCTTCGCTTAGATACGCACCCGTCACGCTTTCCCAATCTTCGAACGCCTGGCGGCTTTTCTGGAGCGCGAGTCGATGAAGCGGAAAAGGACGATTCCCAGCGCGATTGAGAGCCACTTGGGTGACTTCTGCGCCCACGCACGGCCGAGCGCGGCGGCGGTGGCGATACGAAAGATTCGGCGAAACATCTAGGCCTTCTTGCGTGCGCGGCGACCGCGCAGCCGGCCCCAGAGATAGCCCGTCATCACGCCACCGAGCCCGACGGCGGCCACCGTTGGCTTCGACGACGTCATCGAGTTGCCGATCTGTACTTGGTCGGGCAGGAAGGAACGCAGCGACGCTTCCAGTTCACGGCGTGTTTTCGCGTGCTCGCTCACTTAGAAACCTTGAGTCGACGCTTCGCCGTGCCGCTGACGACGCGCCACGCCGTCAAGGCCATGACGACGAGGGCGAGGACCGCAACGATCACGTAGGGAAGCCAAGAGAGTGAACCGTCGAGCACGCGGAACTGCCACTGCAGGTAGCGAAGCGAGCCGAAGAGCATCAAGACGACGCCAAAACCGACGAAAACGCTCCCGACGGCGCCCCAGAGCATGAATCGGCCGAGGTCCTTCAGCGGTTTGATCGTCTCTTCTTTGACGTAGCGAATCGCCAAGTCACGCAGCTCATCGAAATCTCGTTGGAGCGACGCTCCTCTAAGGAACCGGCGCCACGTCGAGTTCTTCATGGCCAAAGCCTACTCAGTGCGTTCTTTTATGAGGTACGTCGAGCTGGCCGTGGCGATGAGTCGTTCGTCGTCGTCGGTGATCGTCGCTTCAAGGAACGAGATCACCTTGCCGGGCTTCAACACGGTCGCGACGCACGTCAGTTGGTCCCCGGCCTTCGCCGATCGCAGGAACGTGACCTTCATCTCGGTGTTGGCGACGCTCACCCTTCGATCCCCCACCACCGTCACTGCCGACGCGCCCATCGCCGAATCGAGCATGGCGGCGAGAAAGCCCCCTTGCACGCGCCCGGCGGGATTCAAGAATCGCTCGTCCGCTCGCGCGCGCCACACCGTTCGTCCCGGCACCGACTTGTCCACGCACGTCATGCCGAGCGTCAGGTCACAGTTCGGAGGAATTTGCAGCGCCACGTGGCGAGACTACTCGTGGGGCTGCTCGGTGGTGAGAGGCAATTCGGTACTGTTCTAGTCATGACTGACACTCTCTACCCCGGCGCTACCGAGTTGGAAGGGCGCGTCATCCGCGAGATCGTCGCGGTCGCTATGGACGCGCCGGCGAAGGCCAAGTCGGGCCACAGCGGCACGGCCATGGCCCTCGCGCCGCTCGGCGTGATGCTGTGGGGTCGGATCATGCGACACGACCCCACGAAACCGCACTGGCATGACCGCGACCGATTCATCTTGAGTTGCGGACACGCGTGCATTCTGCAGTACGCCTTGGCGCACGAGTTCGGCTACGACCTCAGCGTCGAGGACCTCAAACAGTTCCGCCAAGCGCACTCGAAGACACCTGGTCACCCCGAGCGCGGCGACACCCCGACGATCGAAGTCACGACCGGTCCTCTCGGCCAGGGGATCGCGAACGGCGTGGGCATGGCGCTCGCCGAACGGATCCTTCGTAGTGACCACGGTGAGGACCTCGTCAATCACCGTACGTGGGTCATCGCGGGCGATGGGTGCCTCGAAGAGGGCATCAGCCACGAAGCGGCGTCGCTCGCCGGATCACTCGGACTCGACCGTCTGACCGTCTTTTACGACGACAACCACATTACGATCGACGGACCGACGGAACTCGCCCTGCACGACGACGCGGCCGAACGCTTCGCCGCCTACGGCTGGCACGTGGTCGTCGTCGGTGAGCACGCCAACGACCTCGACGTACTCGAAGAGGCCACTCGTGCAGCGATCGCCGAAACCAGTCGTCCCTCGCTCATCATCGTGCGATCGCACATTGGCTTTCCCTCCCCCACGATGATGGACACGAAGGAAGCCCACGGTTCGCCGTTCAGTGCCGAGGCGATTTCGACCGTGAAGCAGATCATCGGCGTGCCCGACGAGGCGTTCGTCTTCGATCCCGAGAACTCTCGCCAGCTCGTGGCGTCCATCAGCGGTCGCCGAGACGACCGCGTCGCGTGGGAGGCGCGCGTCGGTGCCGCGGGCGCGAAGGGAGCACAGCTCCTCGTTCAGCTCGACACGCACGGTGCCGCCACGGTGACTAGAACGCCGGAGGCCTTCGCACCCGGAACAATGGTCGCCACGCGCAAAGCGTTACAGCGCGCCATGGACGTCTTCGCGTCCCAGACGCCCGGGCTCACCGCCGGGTCCGCGGACTTGACCGACAACACGGGCGTCGTGTTGCAAGGCGCGTCCGCGCAGAGTGCGTCAGCACCCGGCGGCCGTCAGATCCACTACGGCATCCGCGAGCTCGCAATGACCGCGATCCTCGTCGGACAGGCGCACCACGGCGGACTGCGTCCGGCCGGCTCTACCTTCTTCGTCTTCAGTGACTACGCGCGACCCGCGGTGCGACTCGCCGCGATAAGTCACGCGGGCGCGCTGATGGTGTACACCCACGACTCGGTGGGCGTTGGTCAGGACGGTCCGACGCACGAACCCGTGGAGCACCTCATGGCGCTGCGAGCAATGCCCAACTTGCACGTCGTTCGTCCGAGCGACGCCAACGAGACGCTCGATCTCGTCGAGGAGTTCCTGACGAGCTCGACGCCACCGCCCACCGCACTCGTCCTCACGCGTCAAGACGTCCAGGTCTTCGCTGAGAAAGAGACCGCCGCCAGTCGAGCGGGTGCACGTCGCGGAGGGTACGTCGTTCGAGAGCACGACGACGCCGTCTTCACGCTGGTCGGGACCGGCTCGGAGGTCTCGCTCTGCCTCGCCGCGGCTGACGAACTCGCCGCCAAGGGTGTCGTCACGCGCGTGGTGGCGTTGCCGTGCTGGCGCTGTTTCGACGCCCAGCCCGCCTCGTACCGAGCCGACGTACTGCGACGCTCGACTCCCTCAGTGTCACTCGAAGCCGGTGCGACCTTGGGTTGGGCCAACTACGTCGACGCGTCGATCGGTATTGACGCGTTCGGGATGTCCGCTCCCGGCGACGTCGTCCTTGAGTATTTCAACATCGTCCCCGCGACCGTGGTCACCCACGTGGAGCGCGTTCTAAGTGAGAGAGCATGACCAGCCTGAACGACCTGTACGCCGACTACGGCCAGAGCCCCTGGATTGACAACATTCGACGCGACTGGCTGACGGACGGCACCTTGGCGAAATTCGTCGCTGACGGCGTTCGCGGCGTCACGTCGAACCCGTCGATCTTCGCGAAGGCCCTGGCGACGTCGACGGCCTACGACCAACTCATTGCGGACTCGAACGACGACAACGCGGAAGACCTCTTCGAAACGTTGGCGGTGCAAGACGTTCGTGATGCTTGTGA
>DASZHK010000031.1:0-7080 GCA_035937905.1 Acidimicrobiales bacterium | reverse complement strand
GTCCGTTGCTCGTAAACGCAGTCCGGCGATACGTCGCTTCGCACCAATGAGAATATTTGAGTTCTTCCAGCTATCGGCGACCGCGATCAACGCCGCTTCCGGAGCACTGTGCGTCATGCCCAGTGGCCGGCGAATGTCCTCGCCGTGCACGATGATTTCACCGAGCATCGCCACGACGGGAGCGGGTGGGTGATTCGTCGTGGTCGTTCGCGCTCGAAGGCGCCGAATGAGTTGCTCGGGCCCCGTGGCGGCGTTGCGCTTAGCGTCGCGATCCGCGAACACGTCGAACTTAAAGCCTGCCTTGGCCATGTCCTTGAAAAAATTCGGTGGCGTCTGTTCCGCCGCGGCGACGACGTGACCCGCGACGTCTTGAACCGACCACCCTGGGCACCACGACGCGGCGTCCCACTGTTCGGGGGTGAGGACGGCCCAAGTGTCAGCCATTTGAAGTCGCTCATCGTGGATGTACTTCCAGACGTCAGTGGATTTCAAGATCGTTCTCCGTGATTGGCCCTAATTCGAGCAACTATAACGACGACCTCCGCCTCACGCTTTGAGAGGTTTGGCGGCGTTGAAGGCCGCTTCGACGTCCTCATCCTCCAGGTCACCCGACGTCTCGGACCCGGTCAACGAGAAAGGATTCCCGAGACTTCCTTCAGCCGTCCCGGCACCACGCTCCACCACATCCAGCGACCACGCTTCTCCCCACTGATGAGACCCGCCTCAGCAAGGACCCTCGTGTGATGAGAGATCGTCGGCTGGCTTTTCTGGGTCGGCCCTTCGAGGTCGCAGCTGCAGACTTCTGTTGTCGACGCGATGAGCGACAAGATGCGAAGCCGGGCGGGATCGCTCAGGACGCTAAAGATACGCGCCGCTTCGTTTGCTTCAGGCTCCGAAAGGGCTCCACTCCCAATGGGTCCACAGCATCCAACGACTGCCTCGTCGACATTTATCGTCATCCGGCGCGCCATGCGTCCCATCCTAATATTGACAGCCATCGATATGAGCAACTACGCTGACGAATTGACAGAGGTCAATCTATTGGAGGACGTGATGAAACGAATTCAACTGGCGCTCAATGTCGCAGATCTCGGTGAAGCAATCGACTTCTATTCCAAGTTCTTCCGAGTGGAACCAGCCAAGGTCCGGCCCGGCTACGCAAATTTCGCTATCGACGATCCTCCGTTGAAACTCGTGCTGATGGAGAAGGAGGGCCTACCCGGCACGATCAATCATCTCGGTGTCGAAGTCTTCTCCCGTGACGACGTGGCCGAGGCGACGAGCTACCTCGCCCAGATCGGCTTCGTCACCGACGTCGAGGGTGAAACGACGTGTTGCTACGCGCTGCAGGACAAGGTGTGGGTCAACGGCCCCGACGGCTCGCGCTGGGAGGTGTACACCGTGCTCGCTGACGCGAACGACGCACTCATCGTCAACGACGGAGGCGAGTGTTGCACCCCGGAGGCGACGACGAACGCGGTACATCCCCTCGCCACTTCGAGTTGCTGTTAAGCGCCGCACGAAGACATGACGACCACGCCCGTGGCTCTTTGGCGCCGACTCCTTGCGGAGTACCTGGGGAGCCTGCTCCTCGCCGCGATCGTCATCGGCTCGGGCATCGCGGCCCAGTCGCTCTCACCGCATGCCGTCGGTCTCGAGCTCTTCGAGAACGCCGCGGCGACGGCCGCTGGGCTTTACGTGCTTATCTTGGTCTTCGGCTCCGTCTCGGGCGCGCATTTCAATCCCATCATCTCGTTCGTCGACGCGGCCTTCGGTGGCATCTCGTGGCGACACGCGGGGTCCTACCTGCTCGCACAAATCGCGGGATGTTCGAGTGGCGCGGTGGTCGCGAACTTGATGTTCTCGCAGCCAGCGATCACGCTGTCGACGCACCATCGAGCGACGTCGGCACACGCGCTCGCCGAAGTCGTTGCAACGGCCGGCTTAGTGTTGCTCATTTTCTCCCTCGCGCGATCGGGGCAAACGTCGAAGACACCGTCCGCAGTGGGCGCCTACATCGGTTCCGCTTATTTCTTCACCAGTTCATCGAGTTTCGCTAACCCCGCCATTGCAGTTGGTCGCATGTTCAGCAACACCTTCGCGGGCATCGCTCCGTCGTCCGTCCCCCTCTTCACCGGAGCAGAGATCGTTGGCGGTGTCATTGCCTTCGTACTCGTAAAGGGACTCTTTCCGGGGATCGACCGCGGCACCGCCAGTGACGTCCTCGTTCCGCACCGAAACCCGGTGCGCGATGCCAGGGAGTCCTGATCAACACCACCGAGGAGCACCATGAGTAGTCAACGTCCCGAGGTCTTGTTCCTCTGCGTCCACAACGCGGGACGCTCGCAGATGGCGGCCGGGTTCGCGCGACAGCTTGGCGCAGAGCGCCTCATCGTGCACTCCGCTGGATCCGCACCAGGCGAAACGCTCAATCCCGTGGTCGTCGAAGCCATGCGAGAAAAGGGCGTCGACCTCACGTCTGAGTCACCTCGTAAGTTGACCGACGAGATGGGCCGATCCGCCGACGTCATCGTCACCATGGGATGCGGGGACGAGTGTCCGGTCTATCTGGGAAAGCGTTACCTCGACTGGGAACTCACGGACCCGTCGGGCAAGGGACTCGACGAGGTTCGATCCATTCGAGACGACATCGAATCACGCGTACGAGACCTCGTCGCTGAACTGCTCGCGACGACGCCGTAGGGAGTCCCCTTCTTACGTCACGAGCCTCGCGCTCGTGACGTGGCCCACTCTTCATCCCGGTCTCGCGGCACTCGTGCCCCATGCTTACACTGAGTGCGGAGACACGACGAATTGGGTGGTGACGATGAAACGACATGCGCTCATCCTCCCCGCGGTGCTCACTGGATCACTGGTGCTCTCGGCGTGTGGATCGCCGGCGACCATCGCGACGTCGACGTCAACGACCACCAGTACGCCTTCACTCACCGGTGGCGCGACTCGCAATCTCGTCGTGACGCCGTCGGTTCGAAAGAGTCTCCTCGACGCCGCCGCCGCGTACCACCAACTTCCCCCGTCGGACTACGTGGGCCTGAACCCAGGTGCGACCTACTACGCCTTCGATCCAACGACCAATCACTACTACGCTGCCGCCGGACTTCAACCAAGTCCGCACTCGCTTTCGGCTCAAGTCGGCACGCAGGACGACGGCGCCTACAACCTCTTCACGAGGGCCGCGAGCTCGCAAAGTTGGACCGTTTTCAACGACGGATTAGGTGGCGTGCAAGGATCGAAATGCCCGCTCGTCATACCCTCCGCTGTGGTGAAGGTATGGAACTGGAAAGCAGGCACCTGTTACCCACCCCATCAGGGCGGCTAGGCACCACGCGCACCACGCGTGAGATGAGCACCATCGCGCGAGGTCGTGAACATCGCCAACGAGTTCAAGATACTTCACAGCTTTTGAGGCTTTCGACGAAGTAACCAATCGCGAAGACGCGAAGGTTCCGCGAGCGTAGCTCTAACCCCTGGTAGGTGGGTTCCACAGTGGCGCAGGCCACGGAGCTCGATTGCGCAAGGTCCTCTCGATTCGCCGTGCGGTATCGATGATCGTCCACTCACTGTGTGGTCGACCGATGATCGCCAAACCGACCGGCAGACCTTGAATAAGACCGATGGGCAAACACATGATGGGCCAACCGGCGATGGCGGGCGCCATCGAGGCGGGACTCGCTGGTCCGGGGTGACCTCCGACCGCCAGGTCACTCTTCCAACTTGGGCCGTACGCCGGGGCGATGATGACGTCCGCGCCCTCAAGTGCCGGCGTCAAACACGTTTCCACTGCCCATGCGAGATTCCTCTTTCGAGCGTCGCCGTACGCCGGACCATTTCGACCACCGCTCTCAACGGCTGCGAGAAAGTTCTCGTGTCCGAAGAAACGTTGCTCTCGATCGCGGTGCTCGTCTTCGAAGGCAATGACGTCCTCGAGTGACGAGACGCCTCCACCCGGTCGCTCCTTGAGATACGAAGTCAGGTCGTCGTACAGTTCGGCGAAGAGAACGGCTTGCTCATCTCGACCATCCTGTTCGCCCGGAAGTGCCACTTCACGTTTCATGATGGCAAGGCCATCACCCTGAAGATTCTTCACCACGTCGTCGTAGAGCTCATCAGTTTGGGGATGACCCGTGCGCCAGTTCGACGCTTCGACGACTCGGGGCGCCTCGATCACGTCGGGCGATTCGCTCTGTGCAAGAACGCTGTAGAAGAGAGCGACGTCGCTGACGCTTCGGCCCATGGGGCCAGGGCTGTCTTGACTCGAGCTGATCGGCACGACGTGCTTCGTCGGAACAGTACCTACCGTTGGTTTGAGACCCACGACGCCGTTCACTGACGCCGGGCAGACGATGGACCCGTCCGTTTCCGTGCCAACCGCGAGGGGCGCGAGACCGGCGGCGAGCGCGGCGCCCGATCCGGACGACGATCCACCCGCGGATCGATCGAGTGCCCACGGATTGGCGACGAGTCCACCCGTCGCCGAGTACCCACTCGTCGAACGAGATGAGCGAATGTTCGCCCACTGACTGAGGTTCGTACTGCCGATGATGATCGCTCCCGCGTCGCGAAGTCGTGTCACCAACGTGGCGTCACGACTCGGGCGGCCGATCAGAGCCGTGGAGCCCGCAGTCCCGGGTAAGCCTGCCGCCTCAATGTTGTCCTTTATCACGACCGGCACACCGTGCAGTGCGCCACGCGATGTCCGCTCTCGCCGCTCAGCGTCGCGTTCGTCAGCGACGTCACGCGCGTCGGCGCTAAGAGCGGCGATCGAGTTCAGGGCAACGGCGGTGCCCGAGAGATCAATCGCTTCGACACGGCTGAGACAACTGTCGACGAGTTCACGCGACGTCAGCGAACCTTCAGTGAACAGCTTTGCAATCTCGATGACGGAGTAACTCGCCAACTCGGCACTGGCCTCATGCGGATCAGTCATGGTGAAACTCTAGGAGAGCGTGCCGAGGCGAACGTGAGAGGGACGCGCACTACGTGGCGGCACTGGTTGACGTTTTGCGACAACGCTTTGGAACGTGATGTTGGCAGACGTGAAGGAAGGAACTGATACTCTCAGGTGGAGACGGCCCGTTATTGATTTCTGAGCTGTATTTCAAAGGCTGGCGTCTCGACACCGTTGCCCGGAGCAGCGCGAGAAAACGAAGGGGGTCAAGGTGCGAAAACTTCTGATCGTTGGATTGGTTGGCGCTTCACTAGGCCTGGCCTCATGTGGAGCCCAAGCCTCAATCGATCAAGCCGTTTCGTCACTCGGCTCTTCGCCCTACTTACAGTTGCACTTCACGGGAAGCGCTTCTGGAGCCGGCGCTGCGAAAGTACAGAGTGCTTTAAATGTCCTTTCGCTCGATATGAACTACTCGAATCCCTCTGGCGCGGCACTCTCACAGTCGGGCGGAACGGCCAACGCGGAGATCTTGATCAATGCCGGCACACAGACGTTGGCTGACGTACGAGTCGTGGACTCGAACGTCTACGTGCTCGTCAACATTTCTGCCGCGGCGAGTGTCCCGGGCGTCAACTTGCCCGCAACCCAAGTGGCCCCGCTGCAACTCCTCTTGGGTGGACGTTGGTTTGAACTCCCGAAGAGTCTCTTGACGTCGGTGACCCCAGCGCCGACGGCGACCTCCAAAGCTCAGGCCGACAAGGACGCGGCGGCGGCACGCGCCATCTTCGACGATCTCTCCAAACTCATCGCGAACACGGCGTACACGTCGTTGCCCAACGGGGGCTACTCAGAGACCGGGACGCTGGCGTCCGTCGTGAAGGCCGTCCTACCCACCATCGAAAGTTTGAGCGGCACGACGATACCGACCAAGAGCGTGAAGGGTACCTACACCCTCACCGTGACGGCCTCGGGATCGACCGCAACCGGTGGATCGATCAGCGTTACGGCGCCAAGTGGCGTCGCCGGACAAGGGAACGCCACCGTTGGCGTCAACGTGACCGCGGCGCACGCCAGCGTCGCCGTCGTCGCGCCGACGGGCGCGACGGTCATCACGCCTTCGCTCTTTAAGGGCCTTCTCACGCAGGCGGGCGGCTAGCTCCTCGTTCTCGTTAGTCGTTCGACGTGGTGAATCCGGGTTGCTGCGACGAAGCAGACCGGACAGGCGGCTTTCACGTCGAGAGGATTGTCAACTCAGACGCCGTCACTCGTCTTCGTGGAACTTTCGAAAGAGTTCCGTGAGCGTGTCGAGGACTTCGGGCGCCAGTTCGTCCGGGGTGACCGATCCACTTGCGGCGATGGTGATCCGTAATTGCTCCAAGTAGGTAGTACAGGCGTCACAGACGGCGAGGTGCCTTTCGAGGCGGCGGCGATCACGTCGCGAGAGCGATCCCTCGAGGTAGTCGCTCGCCAGCTCGACGGCCTGTTGACAGACGAGACGACTGGGGGTCAACCTCATGATCTGTCCACCTGCATAGTCATCTCTACTTCTGTTCGTATTCGGGCTCTGCTTCGATGCAAAATCACCCTAACGTTGGCCTCGCTCAAGTCCAAGAGTTCAGCAACTTCCGTAGTGGATAGTCCTTCGACGTCGCGAAGCGTTACAACGGCCCGGGCCGACTCGGGGAGACGGGAAATGCACTCGTGCACGAGTTTCACTATCGGGCCGTTGACAATTCCGTTATCGATGAGTTCAGTGAAGGGGGCGGGCGGCTCGATCCAGGTTCCCCCCTGGTCAAATCGACTGGCGCTCACCGAGCGTTCTGGCGACAACGGATCCGTGGGAATCACGCGATGTTCCCTGACACCTGTCGTGCGTGCTCGATTGACAAGGATCCGTAAGAGCCAGGTCTTGAAGGAAGAGCGACCTTCGAAACGCTCCACGCCACGAAGTACCGCGATCCAGGTGTCTTGGGCCACGTCCTCGGCACTCGCTTCACTCTTCACGTAAAAGCGCGCGACGCGCACCAAGGTCTCGTGGTAGCGCGTCACGATCTCGACGAAGGCACCCTCATCGCCCTCCACTAACCGCTGGAGGAGCTCGGCGTCGTCCACCTCGTCACGATACAGGCGAAACGAAGGCGATCCGTTGAGCTCTGTAACGGACCTGGCGA
>DASZHK010000030.1:0-9503 GCA_035937905.1 Acidimicrobiales bacterium | reverse complement strand
TTCAGGTGCGGAGCGCCGATCACCGAGTGGTGCTCGAAGATGTGGGCGACGATCTCGCCCGCCTCGTGCGAGTCGTAGCCGAGCCGAGCGAGCGCGCGCGGCACGGTCTGGTTGACGATCGACATGTTGCCGCCGCCGACGAGCTTCTTGAACTTCACGAGTCCGAGGTCGGGCTCGATACCGGTCGTGTCACAGTCCATCAAGAGACCAATCGTGCCCGTCGGGGCGAGGACCGTTGCCTGGGCGTTACGAACACCGTGGCGTGTGCCGAGCTCGACGGCCTCTTCCCACGCGCCCTTCGCGGCCTCGAGGATGCTGGCCGGCGCCAGATCGGCGTCGATGTCGTAGGCCGCGTCGCGGTGCATGCGCAACACGTTGAGCATGGGCTCGACGTTCTCCGCGTAGCCCTCGTGTGGTCCCATGCGGCCCGCCGTGCGGGCACTGGTGGCGTACGCGTGACCGGTCATGAGAGCGGTGATCGCGGCGGCCCAAGCGCGACCCGCGTCGGAGTCGTAGGCGAGGCCCGACGCCATCAGCAGCGCGCCGAGGTTGGCGTAGCCGAGACCGAGTTGGCGGAACTTACGCGAGTTCTCGCCGATCTTCTCGGTCGGGTAGTCGGCCGCGCCGACGATGATCTCTTGCGCGCTGAAGAGTACTTCCACCGCGCTCTTGAAGGCGTCGACCTCGAAGTGCCCGTCGGTGCCGAGGAACTTCATCAGGTTGATGCTCGCGAGGTTGCACGCCGAGTTGTCGATGTGCATGTACTCCGAGCACGGGTTCGATCCGTTGATCCGGTCCGTGTTGGACGAGGTGTGCCACTTGTTGATGGTGGTGTCGAACTGTAAGCCCGGGTCCGCGCACTCCCAGGCGGCGCGAGCGATCTGGCGCCAGAGCTCGCGGGCCTTCACGGTGCGAATCGTCGCGTTGCCGTGACGAGCGGTCAGATTCCAGTCACCATCGGCGAGAACGGCCTCCATGAACTCGTCCGAGACGCGAACGGAGTTGTTGGCGTTCTGGTACTGGATCGAGTTGATGTCCTTGCCGTCGAGGTCCATGTCGAAGCCGGCGTCACGCAACACGCGCGCCTTGTTCTCTTCGTTGGCCTTGCACCAGATGAACTCTTCGATGTCGGGGTGATTGGCGTCGAGGATGACCATCTTCGCCGCGCGACGGGTCTTGCCACCGGACTTGATCGTGCCCGCCGAGGCGTCCGCGCCACGCATGAACGAGACGGGACCACTCGCGGTGCCGCCGCCTTCGAGTGCTTCGGCGCTGGAGCGAATCTTCGAGAGGTTGACGCCCGCGCCCGATCCGCCCTTGAAGATGATCCCCTCTTCGGTGTACCAGTTGAGGATGGAACGCATCGAGTCCTGCACCGCGAGGATGAAGCAAGCGCTGCCCTGCTGGGGAACACCCTTCACGCCGATGTTGAACCAGACGGGCGAGTTGAAAGCGGCCTTTTGCGTGATGAGCAAGTGCTTGAGTTCGGCGCGAAAGGTCTCGGACTCTTCTTCGTCGACGAAGTAGTCACCGTCGACGCCCCACGTCGTGATGGTGTCGACGATGCGGTCGACGACTTGCTTCAACGAGGTCTCGCGCTCGGGCGTACCGAGGGTGCCGCGGAAGTACTTCTGGGCGAGAATGTTGGTCGCGTTGAACGACCAGGTGGAGGGTACTTCCACGTCGAGCTGCTCGAAGGCGACCGAACCGTCACGAAAGTTTGAGATGCGCGCGTCGCGACGGTCCCAGATCACTTCGTCATAGGGATGACGATCCTCGGTGGTGAAAAAACGACGAATTCCAATCCCGAGTCGCTGAGGTGCGATGGCCATTTCTCTCTCTTTTCTTTCCAGTTACCGACACTAAGAACACGCGTCCGGCGACGTGGAGTCGAGAAGTACAGGTTAATGTCCCCATTCTCCCCTAGCCACAAGATGTAGTGGCAGGGCCACTTCTCATCGCAAGATGCTGTGTTATTACAGCACTGTAATTACAACTTGTCAACTACTTATTTGAATACTTTTTCAGATTCCTCGGAAGTCCAGTCTAGGCCCCAATACCTTCCTCACATCAATCGATAGCGTGACCCGGATGGAGTTGATCCTCGCCCTGGACGCGGGTACCACGGGCGTGCGAACCGTGGCCTTTGACCCCGACCTCCAGATCGTTGACGAGACCTACCTCGAGCTCACCCAGTACTTCCCCGCCCCCGGAGAGGTCGAACACGACCCCCACGAGATAGCCCAGTTGGCCGTGACGACCCTTCGAGACGTCGCCTCGCGCGCGCGAGACGCCGGTCACCACGTCGCGGCGATCGGCCTTACGAATCAACGAGAAACAACGGTCGGCTTCGACCGCGAAAACGGCAAGGTCTTCCAACGAGCCATCGTGTGGCAAGACCGCCGCACCGCCGACCTCTGTCGAGAACTCGAGGAACGCGGACACGGCGACGTCGTTCGTACGACCACGGGTCTGGTGCTCGACTCGTACTTTTCTGCGACGAAGATGAAATGGATGCTCGAACGCGGCCTCGCCGACGACGCCTTTCGTCCGAGTTTCTCGACTATCGACACCTGGCTGCTGTGGGTCCTCTCGGGCGGCGTCGACGGCGGCGTCTTCGTCACCGAGCCCTCCAACGCGTCACGGACCTCACTCATGGACTTGGCGACGCTCGACTGGTCGCCCGCCATGTCGTCAATCTTTGGCGTACCGCGCTCCATGCTCGCCGACGTGCGCGCGTCGGCGAGTGCGTTCTGTGTCGTGAGTGGCGACGTCGTTCCCGAGCTCGCGGGCGTCGCGATAACTGGCGTCCTCGGCGATCAACAGTCCGCGCTCTTTGGTCAGGCCTGCTTCACCCCGGGTCTCGTGAAAGCCACGTACGGTACCGGCGCGTTCATCCTCGCCAACGCGGGCGACACCGTTCCAATCGTCGTGAAGGGCCTGCTCAGCACTGTCGCGTGGGACCTGGGCGCCTTCGGTCCCACGAGCTACGCGCTCGAGGGTTCAGCCTTCGTCGCAGGTGCCGCGGTGCAGTGGCTCCGTGACCTCGACTTCATCAAGGCGTCCAGCGAACTCGAATCGCTCGCGCTCTCGGTGCGTGACTCCGCGGGCGTGCAGTTCGTGCCGGCCTTCACCGGACTCGGCTCGCCCTTTTGGAACTCCGACGCGCGTGGCGCGATCATGGGTCTCAGTCGTGGCGTCGGCAAGGGTGAGATCGCTCGCGCGATGGTCGAAGCACTCGCCTACCAAGTGCGAGCGATGACCGACGCCTTTCGTGATGGTGGCGTCGAGGTACAGGAACTTCGCGCGGATGGTGGCGCGGCGGCGATGGACTTGCTCCTCCAGTTACAGGCCACGAACTCACGCGTCGACGTGCTGCGAAGTTCATCCCTTGAAGCAACGGCGCGCGGCGCGGCCAGCGTCGCGGGTCTCGAAGTCGGACTCTGGTCGTCGCTCGAAGAGCTCAGTGAGCGTTGGCACGGCGTCGCACGATTTCATCCCGAGGATCCCACGGTCGTCGACGCCGGCTACGAGTCGTGGCGTCGCGCACTCGATCGCGCGTAGGAAGTAGTTTCGAGCGAACGATCGGGGGAACGATGGAGAACTACGTCACGCGCGTGCTGCGCGAGGGATTGGCTTTTGGCGAGGGGCCACGATGGCACGACGGACGTCTTTGGTACTCGGACTTCTACCGACACGGGGTGTACTCCCTCGATGAGACCGGGACCGACGAGCGACTCGAGCACGTCGTGCCTGGTCAGCCCTCCGGACTGGGCTGGACCACCGACGGGGACCTGCTCTGCGTGTCGATGACCGATCACCGCGTCCTTCGATTTCACGAAGGTAGCGAGACACTCTTCGCCGACCTCTCGCCCTATTGCGGATTCTGGGCCAACGACATGGTCGTCGGAGCGACGGACTTCAGTTACGTCGGTAACTTCGGGTTCGATCTCGACGTCATGCTGCGCGACGTCGGCGCTGAAGGGATGCTCGCGTCGCCCCCACCCGCGACGAACCTCGTGGTCCTTGGCCCCAACGGCGACGTACGCCAAGTCGTGGCGGACCTGGCGTTCCCCAACGGCATCGTCATCACGCCCGACGGCACGACGTTGATCGTCGGCGAGACCATAGCGTTTCGCTTGACGGCGTTCGATATCGGAGTCGACGGCACGCTCTCGAATCGCCGCGTCTGGGCGCAGTTGGACTTCGTCGCCACCGACGGCATGTGCCTCGACGCCGAAGGAGAGATCTGGCTCGCGAACGCGCTGACGAATGAGTGTCTCCGCGTTCGCGAAGGCGGCGAGATCACCGGCGTCGCCGAAACGTCCCAGACGGCCTTCGCGTGCGCGTTGGGAGGCGAGAATCGTTCGACGCTGTACGTGATGTGCGCGCCGACGAGTGACCGCTTCAAGATCGCCGACTCGACGAATGGAACTATCGAAGTCACGGACGTTCGTGTCGCTGGCGCCGGTCTACCGTGATGATTAGCCGAGTTTGGTGAGGGCGCGCTTCAAATTACGCACCGCCTGGTGGGTGCGATGCTCGTTCTCGATGAGCGCGAAGCGAACGTGGCCGTCGCCCCCGTCGCCAAAGCCAACACCCGGACTCGTCGCGACGTCCGCCTCTTCGATCAAGAACTTCGAGAACTCGAGCGACGGCATCTCGCGGTACGGTTCGGGAATCGGGGCCCAGATGAACATCGATCCCCGCGGGCTGACGACGTCCCAGCCGACTCGGTGCAGTCCCTCGATCAACGTGTCGCGTCGCGACTGGTAGATAACTCGAAGTTGATCGGGGTAGTCGACGGCTTCGTTCATCGCGACGATCGCGGCGATCTGGACAGGCTGAAACGTGCCGTAGTCGAGGTAGCTCTTGAGCTTCGTCAGTGCAGCGACGATCTCCGCGTTGCCGACCAAGAAGCCCACACGCCAGCCCGCCATCGAGAACGATTTCGTGAGGGTGTAGAGCTCGACGCAACACTCCTTCGCTCGCGGGACCTGCAAGATAGAGGGCGGGCGGTAGCCGTCGAAACCGAGATCGGCGTAAGCGAAATCGTGACAGATGACGACGTCGTGTTCGAGGGCGAAGTTGACGAGGCGTTCCATGAACGCGAGATCGACGCACGCGCTCGTCGGGTTGTGGGGGAACGAGACGACGATGACGCGCGGCTTGACGCTGGCCTTCTCCCACGCGTCGACGAGACCCGCAAAGAAATCGTCGCCGGGATCGTTGGTGCTCGCGCCCGGATCCACCATCGGCACCGTGATCACGCTCGCCCCGGCAAAACCCGGGCCGGCCAAGTGGATCGGGTAGCTCGGGCTCGGCACGATGGCCGAGTCGCCTGGACCGAGGAGCACCCACATCAGGTGCGTGAGACCCTCTTTCGCACCGATGGTCGTCACCACCTCCGTGTCGGGATCAAGGTCGACGTCGAAGAGCATCTTGTAGCGCTTGGCGATGGCGAGGCGCAGGTTCGGTATTCCGCGACTCGCGCTGTAGCGATGGTTCTTCGGGTTGTGGGCCGCTTCGGCGAGCTTCGCGACGGCGACGTCGGGGCTTGGGAGATCGGGATTACCGAACCCGAAGTCGATCACGTCGCGGCCGTGAGCGCGCGCGTCGGCCTTCAACCCGTTGATCTGAGCGAAGACGTACGGTGGCAAACCCGTGATGCGGCGGAACTCCATTGATAAACGTTAGTTACTCAGTGAGCCCGTCGCCACTCTTCCAGCAGATCGATTCTGAGCGGCGCGCTCGCGACCGCCCACGTGGCGCCTGCACTCGCCAACGCGTCGAGGGTTTCGCCGGTGTTCTCGTTGAGCGGCCCGGCCCAACTCACGGCTCCGTTTTGCGCCACGTCGCGCACGACAGAGGACTCTTGACCCCAAAGATTTATCACCACGCCGAGCTCTCTCGCGAGTTGATTGGTCTTCGCGGATCCCGCGCCGCACCAGACCTCCATTGAAGGCGACAGCGCGACGATGGCGTCGCGCAAGAGTTCGCGGCGATCGTCCGCGGACGGATAACCGAGGTCGTACGCCAGCTGCTCCGCCTCGGAGAGTTTGTCGCCCGTACCGATCGCGGCGATGACGCGCCCGGGCGCGAGCAGCGCGAGGGTCTCGAACTGCTCGACGAGTTTCTCCGTACCCACGAGTCCGACCCTCGCGACGAGCGGTCCGAGGAAGAGCGAAGGGCAGCGCGAAGAGATAGCCGCGAGCACAGGAAAGGGAGCGAGAGAAGGACGTTCCGGCGAACCCATGGGCCAAAGGTGATCGAAGGCGAAGACGCCGTCGAGACCGGCACGCTCGGCATCTTGCGCGACTGCAAACGCCGCGCTCGCGTCGTCGCGAAAGGTGGGAAGTAGGACGCCGAGCTTCACGCGCCCTCGAAGGCCACCAGGGTCGCGCCCATCGCGCCCGACCGCGGACCGAACATCGAGGTGGTGACCGTGATCGTCGGACGGGTTTCGTAGCCCTCGACGAGTTCCGCGAGGTACTCGCGCGCCGCGGGCAACACCATGTCGGACGCGCTCGAGAGTCCTCCCCCAATGACGAAGTGTCCGCAGTCGAGTGTGGCGACCAAGTTCGCGAGACCGAGCGCGAGCCACCAGCCAACCTCACGCATCAACGTGGCCGCTTCCGGTAGTCCTTCGGCGGCGCCAGCGGTGACGTCTTCTGCGCGAACGTGTCTCGGGTCTCCCCCACAGCGCTCGACCAGGGTCGCGAGTCGCCCGTCGAGGGCCGCCTCTCTCGTCATTCGGTGTAGTCCCCCGCCAGAGGCGTAGCGCTCCCAGCAGCCGCGTCCTCCGCAGGGACACGCCGCGCCGCGCGCTTCGACGACCATGTGACCGATCTCGCCCGCGAAGCCGCTGCGTCCACGAACGAGCTGGCCATCCGCGACCACCCCGCCACCAATGCCCGTGCCGAGCGTCACCATGACGAAGTCGCGGATGCCGCGTCCGGCTCCCCACTCGTGTTCGGCGAGCGCCGCGCAGTTCGCGTCGTTCTCACAGAAGACGCTCGAATTGCCGAGTGCCGCGCCCAAGAGGGCACCGAGATCAGCTCCCGAGGCCGTTTGGAGATTCGGCGCGAACGCGAGGTGTCCGTCACGGCGCATCATGCCCGGCAGCCCGAGGCCGACGGGCACGTGCGAAGGATCGAGGCCCTGTCGTTCGCACAGTTCGTTGACCTGCTCCACGAGGACCTTCGTCGTCGCCTCGCCGGCGCCAAAGCCTTCGTCGTGGGGCGTTTGGGACTTCATCTCGCCCAACACCCTCCCGTCACGTGCCACCATCAGCGCGAGCGCCTTGGTTCCCCCGACGTCCACACCAATGGCAATATCGCTCATCGCGCGCGCTCTGCCTGTACTTTGAGTTCGCGCAGCGCTTGGCTTTGGATGCGATGCGCCGCCCTCGACCTGATGAAGGCGGGAATGGGTACGAGGAGTTCTACTTCGAGATCGTACGTGAGCAGCGTTCCCTGACCCTCGGCGTCGAAGCGGTACTCGCCGTCCAACGACGACGTGAGGTCGCCGCTCGTTTGATGCCACGCGAGCGTCTCGGGCGCGCGGTCGTAGTCGTAGCGCAGGGCGTACGTGGTCGATCGTCCAAAGGCCGCGGCACGAAACTCGACCTCGAGCGCTCGCCCCGTGGCGTCGCGCTCAAGAACTTCAATCCTCTTCAGGTCGCTGACCCAATCGGTGTAGTGCTCAAAGTCAGTGACGACGCGATAGACCACCTCAGGTGGTGCACTGACCACTATCGACTCCGTCGCCCGCTGCGTCACTCCACCTCCCTAGCGCTCCACCCTAGGCCAGCGAACTCGCTGCTTTGAAGCGATCAAACGGCTCGAGACCCGTTCCAAGTTCGAGCGCGAGAGAGTTCCACGAAAAGTTCGCGAGCGCGAGCGCACGTGCTTGACGTGCGTATCGTGTTCGACGTTCGTCGTCGAGCATCAACGACTCGATCGCGTCGGCGAGCTCGCGCGCGCTGCCCGAGTTCTGGAGAACGATCCCCGTCTCGCCGTCGCGAACGGCGTCGTGACTCCCACCGGAACGACCAGCGATTTGCGCGAGTCCGCAGGCCGCCGCTTCGACGAACACGATACCGAAGCCCTCTTGCTCCAGCCCCAACCAACGACTGCGGCACGCCATCACCATGAGGTCCGACGCACCAATCCAACGAGGTTGCGCGTCGTCGTTGACGTAGCCGAGGAACGTCACCGGCGCCGACAACTTCGTCGCGAGTCGATCGAGGCGAGCGCGGTCGCGACCCGTTCCGCCGATCACGACGCGCAGATTGGGATACGAACCACTCAACATCGCGCTCGCGCGAATCAACGTGTCCATTCCTTTTCTCGGCACGAGTCTCGAGTACGAGGCGATGACGAAGTCGTCGTCGCCTAAGCCGAGGTCGTGACGCGCCGATTCGCGCGCCGCTCCAGAGAGAGGGGTAAAACGCGAAGCGTCAACGCCCGGAGGTATTTGTAGGACGGGACACAGTCGTTCGGCGGCATTGCGAACGGCTTCGCTCTCGGGATACGGACCAGCTGCGACGGCGACCGTGGCGTTCTTCAGTACGTAGCGAAGCGACGAGGCGACCAGTGGGATACGACCGGGAATCGCGACCTCGGCGCCGTGCAAGATCACGCCGTAGGGTCGAGAGAGCCGCGGTCCTAAGAGCCCGAGGGGCCACGCCGGGTCGAGCAACACGAGATCGGGTTGGTGGCGCTCGATTGCGGCTTCTATCGCGCGAAGAACCCGCAACGTGGGCAGGAACAAAGTGGAACCTTCGACACGTTCGACTGTCACGGTGCTGGAGGCGTCAAAGTCGGCGGCCCCTTCGTGTGACGACGCCGTCAACACGACCGAACGACCGTCGTCGAGTCGACGCCACAGTTCGTGGAGGTAGACCTGGATACCACCGGTCTTCGGGGGGTAGTCGTTGGTCACCAGGAGATGGCGGGCCATGCAACCACGCTAGTCACCAAGAATGGCGTCCTGGCTAGTGTGTCGCTCGGTGGTACTTCAAGGTCGGCAACAGACCTTCGGCAGTGAAGAGTTGCACGACTTCGGCCTCGTGCGAGGTCATCACCAATTCATTGGGCGTTTCACCGAGCACGAAGGTCACCAGACAGTCTGAACAGTCGGGCGTGCCACGTCGTACGCAGTCGTTGCAACTAATTGATAGCTCAATTTCCTTGGTCATGATGGTCCCTCTTTTCCGATGAGCACACTCTGCCAAGAGCGTGTGACACGTCAAAAGCTCAACAGAGGCACGATCTCACTGGCGACTTGCGCTGGACTGAAGAGTGCGCCTTCACCGATCACCTTCGATTTCGATGAATCAATCAGTACGTAGTACGGCGCTGAGCGAACGCCGAGTTCGTCCATGAATTCAGGGGCCACCACGATCGTTTGGCGTGCGCCGCGCCATTCATCGTGCCCGGACGTGGCACTCACGACGATGACGGCGACGCTGCTCAGTTCGTGAAGGTCACCGTGAATGA
>DASZHK010000029.1:0-2512 GCA_035937905.1 Acidimicrobiales bacterium | reverse complement strand
GTCGAGCGCGCTCGACGACAGCGACGTGGCGATGGGCAGACCCTCGCGGCGAAGGGCCTTGGTGAGCTCCTCTCGCCCACCTTCGATGGCGTCGTCGCGACGCTCTCGCTGGAACCACTGGCGAATCTTGGACTTCGCCCTCGAGGACTGGGCGATGTTCAGCCAGTCGCGCGAGGGACCGGCGTTCTCGTTCTTACTCGTCACGATCTCGACGACGTCCGCGGAGCGCAAGACCGTGTCGAGCGGCACGAGCCGTCCGTTCACCTTCGCGCCTACGCAGTGGTGACCCACTTCGGTGTGCACGGCGTAGGCGAAGTCGATGGGGGTCGCACCTTCGATGAGGGCGATGACGCGACCTTTCGGCGTGAAGAGATAGACCTCGTCTTGCCCGAGGTCGAGCTTCAGCGCTTCGAGGAAGGCAATCGGGTCTTGCTCCTCCTCTTCGACGTCGGCGAGGCGCTGCATCCAGGCGACTTCCTTCGCCGAAGCTCCTTCTTTGTAACTCCAGTGCGCGGCGACGCCAAACTCCGCGCGACGGTGCATCTCGAGCGTTCGCACCTGTACTTCGACGGACTTACCGCGAGGTCCGATCACCGTCGTGTGCAGCGATTGGTACAGGTTGAACTTGGGTGAATTGATGTAGTCCTTGAAACGGCCCTGCACCGGCGACCACAGCGCGTGGATGGCGCCGAGCGCGGCCCAACAGTCACGCTCTTCGTCGACGATGAGGCGAAGGCCTACCAGGTCGAAGATCTCGTCGAACTCCTTGCCGCCGACGACCATCTTTTCGTAGATGCTCCAGAAGTGCTTCGGTCGCCCACGAACTTCCGCGTGGATGTTGAACTCCGCGAGTTTGGCGAGTAGCGTCGCCATCACCTCGGCGAGGTAGGACTCGCGTTCAGGCTGGCGCGCGGCGACCATCTGTTCGATCTCGGCGTAACGCTTCGGGTGCAGGGTCGCGAAACTGAGGTCTTCGAGCTGCCACTTGACCTGCTGGACACCGAGACGGTGCGCGAGGGGCGCGTAGACGTCAAGGGTCTCTTGCGCGATGGCGCGCTGACGATGCATGGGCATGACGGAGATCGTTCGCATGTTGTGCAGCCGGTCGGCCAGTTTGATCAACAGCACACGCCAGTCCTGGGCCATGGCGATGAACATTTTGCGGATCGTGGCCGCCTGTTGGGCCTCTTTGGAGTCGAATTCCAGGCGGTCGAGTTTCGTGACGCCGTCGACGACCGCCGCCACCTGGGCACCGAATTCGCTGTCCAGCCACTTGGTCGTGACCCCAGTGTCTTCGACGGCGTCGTGCAAGAGCGCGGCAGCGATTGTGACCTCGTCGAGGCCCAAATCGGCCGTGATGCCCGCGACGGCGATGGGGTGGGTGACGTAGGGCTCGCCGGTACGGCGAAGCTGGCCCTCGTGGGCGTTGATGGCGGCGATGCCAGCACGACGAATCAGCTCGACGTCGCCATTCTCGTGGTGTTCGTTAAACCGTGCGATCAGGCGCTCAATAGAGCTCAGCAGCACGGGATCGGCTGTAGAGCGAGAAGTCAGGCTAACCATGGATTCAGCCTACCGGCGGCTTAACTCTTTGCTTTGGCGCTTTCCCGCCATCTCTACATAAAACAGTCGTCCAATTCCTCATGACGGCGCGTCACGACCGCTTCGTCACAACGTCGCGCGACGCACTATTCACGTTTCGCCACGATCGAATTGTCCCAAGGCGAACGCCTCCAGTGCCGGGTGAGAGGAAACACCCGGCACTGGAGGTCACGTTGCTAATGGTTAGAAGGACTCCATACGAACGTGCCCCAGTTGACGTTCGCGTCGCGGGGGCTTGGCGGGATGTACTCCGCCATCAAGTAGAACTGTCCGTTCCACTCGGCGCCGCCGGAGTAGTCACCCCATCGACAGCCACCAAATTCGGGGTAGGTGGTCGGCGGAGCCGGGTAGCACGTGAAACCGTCCTCAGGCGCGGAACCGACGGTCGCGAGGCGGATATTGCCGCTTGGCCCGGACTGACCATTGAACGCGACGTAGCCGGGGCTCGGGTACTCAGCCGCTCCGGAAACGGAGAAGACGACGTAGCCCTGACCTGATCCGTTCACGACGACGTCGGGGTACAAGAGGTTCTGGCTGCTCTTCACGTAACCCTGTGACGATACCTGCACTGACAGGTTGTGAGCGGGTGTCGACGGGTTGAGGTCGAACCACGCGATGCCGTCGGTGCTGGGCGTCGGACTACCGACCCCCGTGTCCATGGCACCGTACAGCTGACCGTTCGTGTACGTCACTTGCTGGACCGCGTTGAAGTCAGCCTGAAGGCCAGTGGGCGACGTCGCTCCAAAGTTCGCGAGTCCGTAGGGCAACGGGCCGTTCTTCTGCGTGGCGTCCGGTGGGAAGGCGTAACTCTCACTGACGATCTCGGTGGCGTTCAGCGCGGGGATGCCGCCGTGGTTGAGTACGTCGGTTCCGGTCATCGCGTAGACGATCAGGTGATTATCGCTCAGCA
>DASZHK010000028.1:0-3179 GCA_035937905.1 Acidimicrobiales bacterium | reverse complement strand
TCAAGGGATTCCTGCTTGACCGAGTCGTTGTCGAGGATGATGATGTCGTAGTTCGTGTACGTGGTGTTCTCTTCAATGGACGAGATGCACTGTGCGACGAGATCGATTCGGTCCCGCGTCGGGATGATGATGTCGATACTCGGTGACGGTGTCGGCGCGTCGAGCTTCCAGCGAACGAGACCGGGCAACGCACCGGGCGACACCGTGCCCTGCCAGCCGCGTCGCTCGAGTGCGATTTGGACCACGCGACACGTGTCGGCGTCGAGGTGCGCCGCGTCAAATGATTTTGGCGCGCGCCCCGAGGGCAACACGATAGCCACGTGATGAAAACGAGCCTTGGCTTCGCTGAGCCGGAGGTAGGCGTCATGCTCGAAGGCCCAACCAGCGTCAAGAGAGAACCCTCCGACATGAAAGAGCGTCTCGACGCGCAGGAGTGCAGGTCGACCCACGACGTTGTAGCTGAGCAACGTATGCGGCGCAACGGCTGGACTTTTCAGGATGGGCGCGAACTCGTTCGGTCCTGGCTCGTCGCCAAAGACGACGTCATGATCCTTCGTGACGTGAGCCAATAACTTCGCCACGCTGTAGCGCCGACTCTCGTCGCTTAACGACGCGTCGGCGAGAAAGAGCCACTCCGACGTCGTTTCATTGAGCAGGTCGTTCAGCTTGTTGATGAGCTCGCTGGCGCTTTCCACACTTTCGTCGACCTCGGCGATGGTCACGTCGCTTTCGTCGAACGTGATGCTCGCCAGTTCATAGTTGTAGTCAATCGTGAGGGGTCGATAGTTGATCGGAAAGATCGTTGCGGCCTTCGCGGCCACGACGCGCGTGACCTTGGCGACGTTCTTCCTTCGCCGTAGACGCAGGACCTTCAAGAGAGGTCGGAAAATGAATCGCGCGACGTGGTAGCGCCTCGTGTCTTCGCCGAGCATCCTTCCCGCGGTCCGCTGAAATCTCGTCCCCGACATCAACCTGATCTGTTTGTGAAACGCGACCCAGCGTCGCCTGATGTCTTCGGCGGTGATCGGCGGCGTGGATTCGTCGTCGAATCGTTGCAGGAGTGCCAAGTTCTTGTCTCTCTCGTTACGCGAAGCCGGGATGACTTGGCGGCGTTTTGAGAATTTTAGTGGTGGTCGAACGCACGTCCGTAATCCGGCATTCGATTGACCTCGAAACAGGGTTTACAAGACCATTCGTTCTAATCGAAGGCACGGGTAACGGGCGGCCACGCATCGCGCGGTCTGGTCAACGAAAGCCCGCTTTCATCGGAGTTTCGAAGAAGCCCGAGCGGGCGCCGAGTAAGTGCTACATTTCGGCACCTGTTTTTTTCACGCTTGCCAGAGGAGAGATGCTGCCATGACGGAGACCATCGAGGCACCCGCCGACGACACTTCTGGAAACAGCCTTCGTCCCGGCGTCCTAGGGCTATTCGACTCCGTGATCATGGGTGTCGCCGGTGTAGCGCCCGGCTACTCGATAGCCGCGACCACCGCAATCCTATTTGGTGCCGTCCTACTCGGCGGCGCGGCGGCGCTGTTGTACTGCGGCGTCGCAATGTTCGGCATCGTCTTCGCCTTCAGCTACCTCGGCCGCGTCGAGTCCAACGCCGGCGCTAGCTACTCGTGGGTCCGTCGGGCTTTGCACCCGGTGTTGGGATTCATGTCGGGATGGGCCGTTATCGTGTCGGCCCTCATCTTCATGGTCATCGCCACCGTTCCAGCCGGCGCCAACATTCTCGGTCTGTTTTCAACCGGAGCCGCGAACAACAAAGTCGAAGTAACGCTCGTCGGTGCCGTCTTCTTCCTCCTCATGGTCTTCGCCGTCGCGGCGGGCGTGACCATCACGGTGACCGTACAGATCGTCATGTCGTGCATCGAGATCGCGATCCTTCTGATCTTCGCTGGATTGGCGATATTCCACGGACACCACGTTCACCAATTCTCGTGGCACTGGCTCTCCCCGAGCGTCTTTCATGGCCAAGCCGGTTTCCTCAAGGGCGCGCTCGTCGCTGCCTTCTATTACTGGGGCTGGGACGTCACGGCGAACTTGAACGAAGAGACGAAGGCGGCGAAGAAGACGCCGGGACTCGGTGCCATGATTGGGATCATTTTTGTGTTCCTTCTCTTCGAAGTGTTCACTATCGCAACGAACATGGTTTTGACCGCAGGTCAGATCAACAGCAATTCGGCGGACGTCCTCAGTACCCTGGGTCAACAGGTATGGCACGGCAATCCGGGCAAGATCATCGTGCTCGCGGTGGTGCTGTCGACCGTCGCCACCTTGGAGACCACACTCATCCAAGTGACGCGGACCCTCTTCGCGATGGGACGCGACAACACGTTGCCCAAGCGTCTCGGCACGGTGCACCACAAGAGAAAGACACCCCTTGTCGCGACCCTCGTCGTGATGGTGCTCTCCTTGGCACTCTTCGTAGGGTCGCAAGCTTTTCACTCGATCAACTCGATCATGAGTGACGGCGTCAACGCCATTGGACTCCAGATCTGCATTTATTACAGCTTGGCGGGGCTCGCCGTCGTGGTGCTCTATCGAAAGCAGCTATTACTTTCTCCGTCGAACTTCATCTTCATGGGGCTGTGGCCTTTCATCGGAGCCGTCTTCATGGCGTACCTCTTCGTCAAGTCGATCCCGGCGCTGTACTCGTCAAATCCGGCCCAGGTCTGGATAGGGCTCGGGGCGATGGCGCTCGGCTTGATTCCGATGTTCTACTACTGGTCGAAGCACAACCCGTACTTCAAAATGCCCGCGAAGGAGGACCGGGTCGCGGTGCTTGAAGAGTTCGAGCAGAACCTCTAGTTACCGCGCCTTAGCACGCGGCGCCACCATCGGTTCCGGGCAGCGTCAAAGATGTGGTCGTGCGCATTGTCAGCTTGGTACCTTCAGTCACGGAAACGCTCTCGAGATGGGATCGCGCACCGATCGCCTGCACCAGGTTCTGCGAACGACCAGACCTAGAACACGTCGGAGGCACCAAGGATCCCGATATCGCGCGGATCGTCGAACTGAAGCCCGACCTCGTAGTCGTCGACGCCGAAGAGAACCGGCGTGAGGATTACGACGCCCTTCTCTCGAGTGATGTCGAGGTCGTTGCGTTGCACGTCCGATCGTTAGCCGACGTGAATGCGTCAATGGCCGAACTAGCGCAACGAGTGGACGCGCGC
>DASZHK010000027.1:0-40484 GCA_035937905.1 Acidimicrobiales bacterium | reverse complement strand
GATCGCTTGGCGCTTGGCCACCTCACCGACGAGCACCTCGCCCGTCTTGGAGAAGCCGACGACAGACGGGGTGGTCCTGCCACCCCGTGAACAGGTTGAGATCGTTCCAGGTGGAGCGCCCGTGGCGCAGCAAAATGAGATCGAGCACTTCATGAGCGTAGTCCTGCGACCGAAATCCGCTCTGGTCGCCCCCGCTAAGAACCCCGTAAAACTCCAGGAATTACAGACTTGTAATGCTTCGTATAATTTTTCTTGACAAGCAGGGGCTCAACTCTGTAGCATTGGAGACAGGAAATCTGGTTTCCCGGACCGTCCGGCCAGCCAGAGCGTGAACGAAGGAGTTTTCATGGCAAAGGCAGTCGGTATCGACCTCGGTACCACGAACTCAGTGGTGAGTGCGTTGGAAGCGGGAGAGCCCGTCGTCATCCCCAACGCGGAAGGCAGCCGCACGACCCCCTCGGTGGTCGGATTCTCCAAGACCGGTGAGGTCTTGGTCGGTGAAGTCGCGAAGCGTCAGGCCATCACCAACCCCGATCGCACCATTCGATCGGTGAAGCGACACATGGGCGAGAACTGGAGCGTCGACATCGACGGCACCAAGTACACGGCCCAAGAGATCTCCGCGCGGATCTTGCAGAAGTTGAAGCGCGACGCCGAGGCCTACCTCGGTGACACCGTGACCCAGGCCGTCATCACCGTGCCGGCGTACTTCAACGACGCCCAGCGCACCGCCACCAAAGAGGCGGGCCAGATCGCGGGACTTGAAGTGCTGCGTATCGTGAACGAGCCGACCGCGGCCGCGTTGGCCTACGGACTCGACAAGGGTCCCGAAGAGCAGACCGTCTTGGTCTTCGACCTCGGTGGCGGTACCTTCGACGTGTCCGTCCTCGAGATCGCGGACGGCGTCTTCGAGGTGAAGTCCACCCACGGTGACACCCACCTCGGTGGCGATGATTGGGACGACGCCGTCATGGCGTGGCTCGTGAAGACCTTCAAGGACACCGAAGGCGTCGACCTCTCCGCCGACAAGATGGCTGTACAACGCCTGAAGGAAGCCGCGGAGAAGGCGAAGATCGAACTCTCCGCCGTGCAAGAGACGCAGGTCAACCTGCCCTTCATCACCGCGACCGCTGACGGTCCGAAGCACTTGGACCTGAAACTGACGCGGGCCAAGTTCAACGAGTTGACCGCCGATCTCGTCGAGCGCTGTCGCAAGCCCTTCGACCAGGCGATCAAGGACGCTGGTCTCACCCTCGACAAGATCGACCACGTCATCATGGTCGGCGGATCGACGCGCATCCCGGCCGTCCAAGAGCTCGTCACGAAGGTGACGGGTAAAGAGCCCAACAAGAGCGTGAACCCTGACGAAGTCGTCGCCATCGGCGCGGCCGTCCAGGCGGGCGTGTTGAAGGGCGACGTTAAGGACATCTTGTTGCTCGACGTGACACCGTTGTCGCTCGGCATCGAGACCAAGGGTGGCGTCATGACGAAGATCATCGAGCGCAACACCACCATCCCGACGAAGAAGTCCCAGACCTTCACGACCGCGGACGACAACCAGCCGTCCGTTGAAGTGCACGTCCTCCAGGGCGAGCGCGAGATGGCGTCCTACAACCAGACGTTGGGCAAGTTCCAACTCGTGGGTATCCCGCCGGCGCCGCGCGGCGTCCCCCAGATCGAGGTCACCTTCGACATCGACGCGAACGGCATCGTGCACGTCTCGGCGAAGGACCAGGCGACGGGCGCGACCCAGTCGATGACCATCACCGGCGGTTCGTCGCTCTCGAAGGACGAGATCGACCGCATGGTCCGCGACGCCGAAGCTCACGCCGAGGACGACCGCACGCGACGCGCGGAGGCCGAAGTCCGCAACAACGCCGACGGTCTTGTCTATTCGACCGAGAAGCTGTTGAAGGACCAGGCCGAGTCGTTCCAGGGCAGTGAGCGCGAGGACGTCGAAGGCGCCCTGGCGACACTGAAGGAGTCGCTCAACGGCACCGACCTCGACGCGATCAAGGCCGCGACCGAGAAGTTACTGACCGCGAGCCAGGGCTTCAGTCAGCGTCTCTACGAAGAGGCAGCGAAGTCCAACCAGAGTGAGCCCGCGGCTCCGGCAGGCGACGACGACGACATCGTCGACGCCGAGATCGTGGACGAGCCGTGAGCGACGATGTAGAGCAGAACGAATCGGTGGCGCCGTCGATTGACGACGCCACCGAGGCGTTCGACACGAGAAGTGAAGCGGAGATTCAACGCGACGAGTATCTCGACGCGTTGCAACGTCTCCAGGCCGACTTCGAGAACTACCGCAAGCGCGTGTCTCGCTCCTCAGAGGACGCGGCGACGCGTGCCGCGGGCGATCTCGTCTCGAAAGTGCTACCGGTCATCGACGCTTTTGACTACGCGTTAGCGCACTTTGGCAACGTCGAGAGTCCCGAGGCGGTCGCGCTCGCGCAAGCGCGCGGGCTGTTGCTCGACACGCTGCACCGCGAGGGTCTCGAGCGCATCGACAACGTCGGCGCACCCTTCGATCCTCAGATCGAAGACGCGGTCGCGCATTCAGAAGGTGACGACGAGAGCGACGGACCTATGGTCGAGGAAGTACTTCGAGCGGGCTATCGCTGGAAGGGCGTGGTACTACGTCCGGCCATGGTGAAAGTCAGGGGATAGTGAGGGTATGGCCGAACGTGAGTGGTTCGAGAAGGACTACTACCAGGTCTTAGGTCTCACGTCGAGTGCGACCGATAAAGAGATCACGCGCGCGTACCGAAAGCTCGCCAAGCAGTTCCACCCCGACACGAATCCTGGGTCGGAGGAGCGCTTCAAGGAGATCTCGAGCGCGTACGACGTGCTCGGTGACGAGTCGAAGCGCAAGGAGTACGACGAGGTTCGACGTCTCGGCCCCGCGGCGAGTGGCCTGGGCGGACCAGGTGCGGGCGGCTTCAACTTTCAAACGGGTGACTTCTCGGACCTAGGTGACCTCTTCGGAGGTCTCTTCGGTGGGGCAAGGCGTCAACGCGCCCAACGCGGCGCCGACGTAGAGACGGCGATACACCTCGGCTTTCGCGACGCGGTGAAAGGCGTGACGACCACCGTGTCGTTGCCGAGCAACGACGCCTGTCACACGTGCAAGGGCACGGGCGGCGCGCCGGGCAGTGAGTTCGTGACCTGCGAACGGTGCCACGGCCGCGGCGTCATCAACGACGATCAAGGTCCCTTCGCGATGTCGAGTGTCTGTCCGGTCTGTCAAGGGCGCGGCGGACGGTTCGCCACGCCCTGTCCCACGTGTCACGGCACCGGTCGCGAACCATCGGCCCGTCGCGTCAACGTTCGGATCCCACCGGGCGTCAACGACTCGCAGCGCATCCGCCTGAAGGGTAAGGGCAACCCCGGCGCGCACGGCGGACCCGCCGGTGACCTCTTCGTCGACGTCCACGTGACGCCGGACCCGCACTTCGATCGACGCGGTCGCAACGTCACGACGACCGTCAAGGTTCCGCTCACGCAGGTGATGCTCGGTACCACCGTCGACGTGCCGACGCTCGACGAGCCGGTCACGCTCAAGATCGCGGCCGGTACGCAACCCGGTACGACGATGCGGGTGAAGGGCCGCGGCGTGCCGGCGCACGGGAAGAACGCGGCGGGTGACCTGCTCGTCACGGTCAGTGTCGCCGTGCCGAAGAAGTTGACGAAACACCAGCGCGGTCTCGTGGAACAACTGGCCAGCGCCCTGAAGGAAGAGGTCGCCAGTGACTGAACAGTCAGAGATCCACGCCGTCTACGTCATCTCGGTCTTTGCCCAGCTCGCGGGCGTCCACCCTCAGACGCTGCGTAACTACGAGCGCGGGGGACTGTTGAACCCCGAGCGCACGAGGGGCGGTTCTCGCCGGTTCTCCGACGCCGACCTCGTGGCGCTTCGACGCATACAAGAACTCACGAACGAGGGCGTCAACTTAGAGGGCGTGAAGCGCATCATGGCGCTCGAAACAGAACTCGCCGACGCCCAGGAGGCGCTGAGTTCACTCTCGGACGAAGCGCGCGCCAACGTCGAACAGACGCATCGCCACTACCGACGCGACCTCGTCCCGGTGCAGAACTCACTCGCGCTCATCATTGACAAGGTCCGACGGCCCCGAAGCGATCGCTGATGGCTCTCGACCCCGCACGCTGGACCCTCAAGACCCGCGAAGCCTTCCAGGCCGCGACCACGCAGGCCGCCGCCGCGGGCAACCCCAACGTCACCCCTGCGCACCTTTTGTTAGCGCTCCTCAACCAGGCCGACGGCATCGCGCGGCCACTCGTCGTGGCGGCTGGTCTCGATCCCGTTGCGGTGAGCGCACAACTCAACGAACAGGTCGCGCGCGAGCCGCGCGCCGTGGGCGGGACGTCACCGGGACTTTCCCCATCGTCGCGCAGTGGTCTCGAGGCGGCCGACGAACTCCGCCAAGAGCTTGGCGACGAGTACCTGTCGGTCGATCACCTGCTCGTCGCGTGGGCGAGCGAACTGGGGACCAGCCGCGACGCATTGCTGCGGGCGTTGCGTGGCATACGAGGTTCGACGCGGATCACGTCGGAGGACCCTGAGGCGACGTTCCAGTCGCTCGAGAAGTACGGACGCAATCTCACCGACTTGGCGAGAGCGGGCAAGCTCGACCCGGTCATCGGACGTGACGACGAGATCCGCCGCGTGATCCAGGTCTTGTCGAGGCGAACCAAGAACAACCCGGTACTGATCGGTGAACCGGGCGTCGGTAAAACGGCCATCGTCGAAGGGTTGGCGCTGCGCATCGTCGAAGGCGACGTGCCCGAGTCACTGCGCGACCGACGGCTCATCGCTCTCGACGTCGGTTCGATGGTCGCGGGCGCGAAGTACCGCGGCGAGTTCGAAGAGCGTTTGAAAGCCGTGTTGAAGGAGATCCAAGACGCGCAGGGTGACGTCATCACCTTCATCGACGAGTTGCACACCATCGTCGGCGCCGGCGCGAGCGAAGGCGCGATGGACGCGAGCAACATGATCAAGCCGCTCCTCGCGCGCGGCGAGCTGCGAATGATCGGCGCGACGACGCTCGATGAGTACCGCCAGTACATCGAGAAGGACGCGGCGCTCGAGCGTCGCTTCCAGCAGGTCTTCGTGGGTGAGCCCTCGGTCGAGGACACGATCGCGATACTTCGCGGACTGAAGGAGCGTTACGAGGTCCACCACGGCGTACGCATCCAAGACGCCGCTCTTGTCGCGGCGGCGACGCTGTCGAATCGCTACGTGGCCAATCGATTCCTGCCCGACAAGGCCATCGACCTGATGGACGAAGCCGCGTCGAAGCTACGCATCGAGATCGACTCCATGCCCACCGAACTCGACGTGGTTATCCGACGACTTCGCCAGCTCGACATCGAGCGTGTCGCGCTCGAAAACGAGACCGACGCCGGCTCGCTCGAGCGAAAGAAGAGATTGGAAGAGGAGTACGCCGCGTTAAAGGAGGAGTCCGACGAGCTCGCCGCGCGCTGGCAGGCGGAACGTCAGGCCATCTCGAAGATCCAGACGGCGAAACAAGAGCTTGAGGATCGCCGCGCCGAGACCGAACGACTCGAGCGTCAGGGTGACCTCAACGGCGCCGCGGTCCTTCGCTACGGGACGATCCCGGAACTCGAACGGACTATCGACCAAGCGACGCGCGAACTCGAAGAACTGCAGTCGCACGGCGCCTTCTTGAAGGAGGAAGTCGACGCCGAGGACATCGCCGACGTGGTGAGTCGCTGGACAGGCGTGCCGGTCTCGAAGCTGTTGGAGGGTGAGCTCGACAAGTTGGTGCACATGGAGGAGCTGTTACGATCACGAATCGTGGGTCAAGACGAGGCCGTGACGGCGGTAGCGAACGCCATCCGTCGTTCGCGCGCCGGGCTCTCGGACCCGAACCGGCCTATTGGTTCCTTCCTCTTCCTCGGGCCGACGGGCGTGGGCAAGACGGAGTTGGCGCGCGCCCTCGCCGAGTACCTCTTCGACGACGAGCACGCCATGATCCGTATCGACATGAGTGAGTACATGGAGAAGTTCGCCGTCAGCCGTCTCGTCGGCGCGCCCCCGGGCTACGTTGGCTACGAAGAAGGCGGACAGCTCACCGAAGCGATCCGGCGCCGACCGTACGCCGTGGTGCTGCTCGACGAGATCGAAAAGGCACATCCCGACGTCTTCAACTTGTTGCTGCAGGTTCTCGACGACGGTCGTCTCACCGACGGGCAGGGTCGAACGGTGGACTTCACCAACGTCGTCATGATCATGACGAGCAACCTGACCGGCGACCCCGAAGAGTTCTTCCGTCCCGAGTTCATCAATCGCGTCGACGACATCATCCGCTTTCGTTCCTTGGACCGCGACGACCTGGCCGTCATCGTGGGCATCCAGCTCGAACGTCTTCGCCGACGTCTCGCGGAGCGTCGCCTGACGCTCGAAGTCACGCCAGCGGCGTCCGCGGCCCTCGCCGACGAAGGGTACGACCCGGTCTTTGGCGCGCGACCCTTGAAGCGCGTCATCCAACGACGCATTGAAGACCCGCTCGCGCTCGCTGTTCTGAAGGGCGACTTTCGTGACGGCGACACCATCCACGTTGACGCGCGCGATGGAGTACTCACGCTTCGTTAGACGTCGGAGCCACTTTTTCCAGACGGTAGGCTTTACCTGCAACGAGGCCGTCTCGGAGGAGTCAAGTGCCCGCATCCGTAGTGGTCGGAACCCAGTGGGGTGACGAGGGCAAAGGTCGGACGGTTGACCTCCTCGCTCGTGACATGGACATGGTGGTGCGCTATCAGGGCGGCCACAACGCGGGCCACCGGATCGTCGTCAACGGTGAGGCCTTCGCGCTGCAACTCGTCCCGTCGGGCGTGCTCTATCCCCACATCACGCCCGTCATCGGTAACGGCGTCGTGGTCGATCCCGCGGTCCTCCTCGCCGAGTATGACTCTCTGGCGACGAGGGGCGTCGACCCGTCGCGCCTCGTGGTATCGGGCAACGCGCACCTGATCATGCCCTACCACCAAGAACTCGACCGATTGACCGAGCGATTCTTGGGAAAGAACGCGCTTGGCACCACCAAGCGCGGCATCGGCCCCGCCTACGCCGACAAATCCTCACGCGTAGGACTTCGCGTGCAGGATCTCCTCGACCCCAAGATCTTTCGCGAGAAGCTCGCGTTGGTCCTGCACGAGAAGAACCTGATCCTCACCAAGATCTACAACCGGCCCGCCCTCAGCGCCGACGAGATTGCGTCCAAGTACCTCGACGAGATGGCGCCACGCATCGCGCCCATGATCGGTGACACGGTCGCCATCGTGCACGACGCCCTCGCCGCGGACCAGCGCGTCCTCCTCGAGAGCGCCCAGGCCACCTTCCTCGACCTCGACCACGGCACCTATCCCTTTGTCACCTCGTCGAACCCGATCTCTGGCGGCGCGTGCATCGGTGCGGGACTCGGTCCTCGTGACATCACCGACGTCATTGGCATCGCGAAGGCCTACATCACGCGCGTGGGCGCGGGACCGTTTCCGACCGAACTCGACGGCGAACTCGCCGAACTCTTGGTCGATCGTGGTCATGAATTTGGCACCAACACCGGACGGCGTCGCCGAGTCGGCTGGTTCGACGCGGTCATGGCCCGTCAGGCCGCCCGACTCAACTCGTTGACCGAGATCGCGCTCACCAAGCTCGACGTGCTCGACACGCTCGAAGAGATCAAGGTTTGCGTCGGGTACGAAGCGAACGGTGTCCACTACGACCACCCGCCCTATCACCAGTCCGTGCTGCACGAAGTGACGCCGATCTACGAGACGTTGCCCGGTTGGCAGACCGACATCACGTCGGCCACGGAGTACGAACAGCTCCCGAGTGCGGCGAAACGGTACGTGAAGTTCTTGGAAGAGACCACCGGCGTCACCATTTCCGTGGTGAGCGTGGGACCCGGTCGAGAGCAGTTCGTTCGACCCACGTGAGTCGCTGCGTCGTCGTCGGTTCGGGCGCGCGTGAGCACGCATTGGCGTGGGCCCTGTCGAAGAGCGCCGAGGTCATCGTGACGCCGGGTAACGCTGGCATCGCCGCGCACGGCTTCTCGTGTGTCGCGACGCCACCGAGCGAACTTGACGCGGACCTTTTCGTCATAGGACCCGAGCAGCCCCTCGTCGAAGGTCTCGCGGATCAGTTACGCGCGCAGGGCAAGTTGGTCGTCGGCCCCGGCGTCGACGGCGCGCAGCTCGAGGGGTCGAAGGCCTACATGAAGGAGTTTTTCACCGCGGCGAATGTTCCCACGGCCGCGTACGAGACGTTTCGTGATGAGCAGTCGGCCTACGAATTCCTCGACACGTTGTTGCCGCCCTACGTCATCAAGACCGACGGTTTGGCCGCCGGCAAAGGTGTCACCGTCACGAACATCATCGACGAGGCGCGCGCCGACGTCCACGACAAGTTGAGCGGTGAGTCCTTCGGCGCTGCCGGCACCACGATCGTCATCGAAGAGGGGCTCGTCGGCGAAGAGTGTTCGTTCCACGTGCTCTGTGACGGCACGGACGTACTCCCGCTCACGGCGGCGCAGGATTTCAAACGCGTGGGCGACGACGATCAGGGCGCGAACACGGGTGGCATGGGCGCGTACGCGCCGATGTCGTCGATGACGAACGCCGAACGCGACGAGATCGTGCGCGACGCCATCGCGCCCACGCTCGCGGAACTCAAACGACGCGGCGTCGATTTTCGCGGCGTCCTCTACGCCGGGATCATGCTGACGTCGTCGGGTCCCAAGTTGCTCGAGTACAACGTTCGTTTCGGCGATCCCGAGACCGAAGTCCTGGTCCCGCTCTACGGTGACGGGCTCTATGACCTGTTGTTGCGCACGGCCGAAGGACGGCTCGCGGGGGCGAGCGCGTCGTCGTCGGGGGCCGCGGTGACGGTCGTCCTCGCGGCGCAGGGTTACCCCCAGCGTCCTCGCTCGGGCGACGTAATCCACGGACTCGGGCCCGACGGGCAACTCGCGACGCCGAACGAGAACGTCATCATCTTTCACGCGGGGACGTCGCGAGACGACGCGGGTCAGTTCGTCACGAGTGGCGGACGAGTGCTGGCGGTGACGGGATTGGGCGCGGACGTCAGTGAAGCGCGTCGTCGAGCGTACGAGGGCGCGGCGCTCATAACCTTTGAGGGAAGCGTTCGACGAAGTGACATCGCGAAATCGGCTTCCGAGGGAGAACAGTGATTCCGAGGTACGCACCCAAAGACGTGGCCGCGCTCTTCAGTGACGAGCACCGTTTTGACACCATGCTCGAGGTCGAACTGCTCGCCGCGGAGGCACTGGTCGAACTCGGCGTAGTGCCGGCTCGTGACGCCGCCGCACTTCGTGAACGGCGACCCGTCGTCGACGCGGCTTTCGTCGAAGCCGTGAATCAGCGCGAAGAGATCACTAACCACGACACCGCAGCGTTCGTCGACGTCGTCCAAGACCGGATCGGCATGCCCGAGGGCGTCTGGGTGCACTTCGGTCTGACGTCGTCGGACGTCGTGGACACCGCGTTCTGCGCGACACTAACGGCGGCCGTCGACATCGTCATCACCGAGACGACGAATCTCCGTGACGCGTTGACGAGGCGCGCACTTGAGACCGTGGACGTGCCCATCATGGGACGAACGCACGGCATGCACGCGGAGCCGACGACCTACGGCGCGAAGTTCGCCCTCTTCGCCCTCCAGGTCGATCGCGACCTTCAGCGCGCCCGCGCTGCGCGCGCCGCCATCGCCGTAGGCAAACTGAGCGGCGCGGTGGGCACGTTCTCCAATATCGATCCTTCCGTCGAGGCCTTCGTCTGCGCGCACCTTGGTCTCACGCCAGTACCGGCGACCCAGGTCATCGCTCGTGACCGTCACGCGCAGGTCCTCTACGCGTGCGCCGCGCTCGGGACGTCAATGGAGCAGTTCTCACTCGAGATCCGTCACCTTGCGAGGAGTGAAGTCGGCGAAGTCGAGGAGCCCTTCGCGCCGGGACAGAAGGGCTCGTCCGCGATGCCCCACAAGCGCAATCCCGTGGTCGCTGAGCGGCTGAGCGGCTTGGCTCGTGTGCTGCGTGGCTACCTCCAGGCAGGTCTCGAGGACGTGGCGCTGTGGCACGAGCGCGACATCTCGCACTCGAGCGTCGAGCGCGTGATCATGCCCGACGCGCTGCAACTGACGGTTTACATGTTGCGAAAGGCGACGTGGTTGGCGGATGGACTCGTGTTGCGTCCCGAGCGGGCGCTCTTTAATCTCACGGAGGCTTCGCTAGGCCTCGTCTTCTCTCAGTCGGTGTTGCTCGCGCTCGTGGAGTCGGGCGTCTCGCGCGACGACGCGTACCGCGTGGTGCAAGCCGCGGCGCGGACCTCAATCGAGGAGAAGCGTAACTTTCGCGACGTCATCGAACACGACGACGAAGTGTCGTTGAGCGCTGAGGCATTGGAACGCGCGTTCGATCTCGATCGGCTCTTGGCCCATCGCCGTCGCGTGCTCGACTCTCTGACGTGGCGCGCGTGAACGAGCTCGATCTCATGCACCTGTACTCGGGTAAAGTTCGTGACCTCTACGAGGTAGACGACGCGCGCCTCTTGATGGTTGCGTCGGATCGTCTCAGCGCTTACGACGTCGTGATGAACGAGCCCATTCCGCAAAAGGGTCGGGTGCTCACGGGGTTGACGGACTTCTGGACGCGAGCGTTCGCCGATGACGTGCCCAGCGCTCTTCAGACCTGCGACCCCGACCAGATCGAAGAGGTCGTGCACGGCTTCCTCGGTCACGAGGAGCTTCACGGACGCTCCATGTTGGTGCGTCGAGCTGAGATGCTTCCCCTCGAGTGCATCGTGCGCGGACGTCTCGCGGGACAGGCCTTCGAGGAGTACGTCGAACGCGGCACGGTGCACAACATGGCCGCGCCCACGGGACTACGACTCACGGATCCCTTCCCCGAACCGATCTTCACGCCGTCGACCAAGGCCGACGTCGGCCACGATCAGAACATCGATCTCGAGACCGCCGCCGCCATCGTCGGCGCCGCTCGGCTCGAGGAAGCGCAAGCGTTGTGCCTGGACCTTTTCACTCGAGCGTCGAAGAGACTTGACGACGTTGGTCTCATCCTCGCCGACACCAAGTTCGAACTCGGCGTCGTCGACGGCGCGTTGGTCGTCTGTGACGAGGTCTTGACGCCGGACTCGTCGCGCATCTGGCCGGCCGATCAAGTTCACGCGGGCGAAATGCCACCGGCCTTTGACAAGCAACCGTTTCGTGACTGGTTGACTAACGCGTCGTGGGACCGCGTGCCGCCGCCGCCGCCCGTGCCCGACGACATCGTCAACATCACGTCGGCGCGCTACATCATGGCGTACGAGCGAATTACCGGACACCTTCTCGTCGACTGGTACGGTTTCTAGGAGTGAACTACTTCGTAATCGTGGACGTCACGCTCCGCCACGGCATCGCCGATCCCGAGGGTGCCACCATCGAACGAGCCTTACCAGCACTGGGTTTTAGCGGTGTTTCCAACGTCAAGGCCGGCAAATCCTTTCGTATGTCCATCGACGCCGCGAGCGAGCAAGAGGCTTTAGAAAAGGCGTCGGCACTCGCCGAGCGTCTGCTCTCGAACCCCGTGATCGAAGACGCCGCGGTGCGCCTCGGCGAAACGGTGACACCCTGAAACGCGTCGGCGTCGTCGTCTTTCCGGGGTCGAACTGTGAGTACGACGCCGCTGAAGCGATGAAGGCCTTGGGCGTCGCGGTCGAACTCGTGTGGCACTCGACGACGGACCTCACTGACTTTGACGGGGTGATCCTGCCCGGCGGTTTCGCGCACGGCGACTACCTTCGCCCCGGCGCGCTCGCGCGCTTCTCACCGGTGATGCAAGCGGTGCAACGCTTCGCCGAAGAGGGTGGCCCCGTGCTCGGGATCTGCAACGGCTTCCAAGTCCTCACCGAAGCCGGTCTCCTTCCGGGTGCCTTGCAGAAGAACATCGGCCTGACCTTCCTCTGCCAGCCCACGACGCTCGTGGTGACGTCAAACAACTCAGTGCTGACGGCGGGCGCGACGCTTGACGACGAACTCGTCATCCCGATCAACCATTTCTCGGGCTCCTACACCTGCGACGACGAGACCCTGGAGAGGATCGTCGAAAATGGTCAGGTCGTCCTTCGCTACAAGGACAACCCGAACGGCTCGCGCGCGGACATCGCGGGACTCGCGAATGAACGAGGAAACGTCGTCGGTCTCATGCCCCACCCCGAGCGCGCGATGTCGGCGCTGCTCGGCAGCGCCGACGGTCGCGTACTGCTCGAGAGTTTCGTCGCGGCCAACGTCGCCGCGTGAGTGGGGCGCTGAGCCACTCGTCGACGGCCAGTAGTTTGTATTCGTGACTAGCCCTCCCCAGAGCCTTCACCGAGCTCTCGGGCTGAGCGACGACGAGTTCGACGGCATCAAGACCGTCCTCGGTCGAGAACCGAATCACCTGGAACTCGCGCTCTTCGGCGTCATGTGGTCCGAGCACTGTTCCTACAAATCGTCGCGCCTGCACCTACGGCGTCTGCCGACCGAAGCGCCGCACGTGCTGGTCGGACCGGGTGAGAACGCCGGGGTCATCGACGCGGGCGACGGCATCGCGGTCGCGATTCGCATCGAAAGTCACAACCATCCGTCGGCCATCGAGCCCTACCAGGGCGCCGCGACGGGCGTGGGCGGGATCCTTCGCGACGTGTTCACGATGGGCGCGCGACCGCTCGCCGTCATGGACCCGCTCTTCTTTGGCGAACTCACCGACGCGCGTCAGCGCTGGCTCGTCGAGGGCGTCGTGTCGGGCATCTCGGGCTATGGCAACTCCGTGGGTGTGCCGACCATCGGCGGCGAACTGACCTTTGACGACTGTTACAGCTCGAACCCACTCGTGAACGTGCTCTGCGTGGGCGCGTTGCCAAAGGAACGCCTGGTCCTCGGTGTCGCGTCGGGTGTGGGCAACCTCGCCGTGCTACTCGGCTCGAGCACGGGACGCGACGGCATCGGCGGCGTGTCGGTGCTCGCGTCCGCGGGATTCTCCGGCGCCGACGGCGCCGCGTCGATCGACGACGCGAAACGTCCGAGTGTGCAAGTCGGCGACCCTTACGAAGAGAAGCGGCTCATCGAGGCCTGTCTTGCGCTGCTCGACGATCACTTGGTCGTCGGCATCCAAGACCTCGGCGGCGCAGGTCTCGTGTGCGCGACGAGCGAAACGGCGGCGCGCGGTGGTGTTGGCATGGACGTCGACGTGACGGCCGTGCCGCTTCGCGAGCTCGGCATGGCCCCGTACGAGATCATGACCTCGGAGAGCCAAGAGCGAATGTTGGCGATCATCACGCCTGAGAACTTGGACGCCGTTAGCGCGTTGTGTGAGAAGTGGGAAGTGCGTGCCTCCGTCGTTGGTCGCGTCGTCGAACCAGTAACGCTCAGCGACGGCACGACCCAAGGGATGCTTCGCGTCCGTAACGGCTTCGACGGCGAGGTCCTCGCGGACGTGCCCGCCTCGGCGCTCGCCGACGACGCCCCCCTCTACGACCGACCGCGCCAACGCCCGGCCAACCTCGACGCCGTGCGCGCGAACGATCCCACCTTCGACGAGCCGGTCGGATCGCCGAGCGACGACCTGCTGGACCTGCTCGTCGACCCGCTGTGGGTGCACCGTCAGTACGACACGCAGTTGTTCTTGAACACCGTCGTTGGACCCGGACGCGACGCCGCGCTCCTGCGTCTGGCCGGACCGGGACTCCCGGACTCGAAGAGGGGCATCGCGCTCTCGACGGATTCGAATCCCCGTTGGTGCGCGCTCGATCCCCGAATCGGCACGGCACTCACGGTGATCGAGGGCGTGGCCAATCTCGCCTGCGTCGGCGCCAAGGCGAAGGCCGTCGTCAACTGTCTCAACTTCGGCAATCCCGAGCACCCCGAAGTGATGTGGCAACTCTCCGAATCGATCGATGGTATGGCCGAGGCCTGCGTCTCGTTGGAGCTGCCGGTCATTGGGGGCAACGTCTCTCTCTACAACGAGAGTGGTGGCGGTGACATCGACCCGACGCCCGTGATGGGCCTCCTTGGTGTCGTCGACGAACTCGTCGCGCCGCCGCCGGGCTGGAACTGGGGAAGCGACGACGCACTGGTCCTGGTGGGCGAGCGACGAGCCAACGGCGAACTTCCCTTCCCTCTCGGCGGATCGCGCTGGGCCACCAAGCGAGGACGTCGCGGTGGGGTCATCGAAGACATCGATCACGCGGCGTTGTCCTTGACGCTGGAGTTCGTCGTCGACGAGATCGCGATGATTTGCGCGGGCCACAACAGTGACGTGACGGCCGTGCACGACGTCGGCGGGGGAGGTCTTGCGGGCGCCCTGGCTGAGATGGCGGCCGCCACCGGTCTCGGTGCCGACGTCGTCGAACTCGAAGGACACGCGGAGCTGTTCAGTGAGTTCCCCGGACGATTCGTCATGGCGACGAACGACGTCGAAGCCTTTCAGGCGCGTGCACGCGCGGCGGGCGTGTCGACCACGAAGCTCGGCACGGTTGGTGGGGAGTCCCTCCGCGTGGGTTCGATGATCGACCTACCGGTGGCGCGAATCGCTTCGAGGCGACGCGACGCGCTCGAAGACGCTCTTGGCGCGTTGGTTTAGCGGGCGGCTTTCAGCTCCGTGAGGATCTCGTCGGGTACACGCAGGTCACCCACGCGACCCACGCCGAGCGACACGTCTTCCTTGTAGTGGCCGTGGTAGTCCGATCCGCCGGTGGGGATCATGCCCGCGTCGCGGGTGAGCTTGACCATGAGCGACCTCGTCGGGGCGTTCGTCCCGCCGTAATACGCCTCGATCCCTCGAAAGCCGCGCTCTCGCAGCGACGCCATCACTCGTGGCATGGTCGATTCGATGGTGTGCGGGGAGAAGTCGTCCACGTAGTTGACGAGTGGGTGCGCAATGGAGAACACGGTTCCCGATCCCTTGGCGGCGTCGACGAATCGTTCGATGGGCATGCTGGTCTTCGGGATGTAGGCCAGACCCGTGTTGCCGAGCCAGTCGATGAAGACCTGATTCCACCGTTCGTCGGTTCGTTCACCGACGATCTCGGGGTGAAGTTCAAACATGGCCCGGGCGAAGTGGGGTCGACCAATGGAGTGAAGGTTTCCCGAGATCTGCGTGAGGTAGTCCAACGTCAGGAGTTCGAAGCCCTTCTCTTGCAAGACCTTGACGAGCTCGACGTTTCTGACGTCACGGTCGTGACGAAGCGAGGCAAGTTCCTTCTGGAGGGGGTGGTCCGCGTCGAGGGGCAAGAAGTACGCCAAGACGTGGACGTTGCGAGGCATAGTCTCGCCCCCTCGTTGCATGGGGAACTCGTTGTCGCGAAGGGATACTTCGACCCCCGGCACGAGCTCGATACCGTAGTGGGCCGTCGCGGTCGCCATCTCGTCGTGGCTGGCCGTGGTGTCGTGATCCGTGAGGGCGAGAGCGCTCAGGCCCAGATCGTGGGCTTTCGCCGCCAACGCCGCGGGCGTGTCGGACCCGTCGGAGAACGTTGAGTGCGTATGCAGATCAATCATCGACGTAGCGTACTCAACGTGTCAGAGGCGATCGGGCGGCTGTGCGAGACTGGCGTAGTGCCTGCCGCCGTTTTGACCCCTAACGTGGATGGCAAATGAAGGAAGCCTGCGGCGTCGTTGGAATAGTGGCCCCGGGTCGTGACGTCGCCCATCTCTGTTACGACGCACTCTTCGCGCTCCAGCACCGTGGCCAAGAGTCCGCGGGCATGGCGACCTTCCAGAACCAACAGATCACCGTGGTGAAAGACAACGGACTCGTCAGTCACGTGTTTGCCGAATCCACCTTGCGCGCACTCGCCGGCTCGCTCGTGATTGGTCACACCCGCTACTCCACGTCGGGCTCGGCCAACTGGACGGCAGCGCAGCCCGTGTACCGATCGGCCGGCGCGTCCGGCTTCGCGCTCGCGCACAACGGCAACCTTACGAACACGACGCACCTCGCCGCCGAAGCGGACATCGAGTACACCTCGATGCTGTCGGACTCCGATCTCGTCGCCGAACTCCTCGCGCGCGAGGTGGAAAGGGGCACGTCGCTCAGCGACGCGCTGCGCGTCGTCCTCTCCGACGTCGAAGGCGCCTTCTCGATGGTGATCCTCGAAGCCAACGAGGTGCACGCAGTGCGCGACCCCTACGGCTTTCGACCCCTCTGTCTCGGACGACTCGGCACCGCCGACGCGCCCGAGGGCTGGATCGTGGCGTCCGAGTCGCCGGCCCTCGACGTCATCGGCGCCACCTTCGTCCGCGAGATCTCTCCCGGTGAGATGGTCACGATCACGAAAGACGGTCTGACGAGCCAGCAGTTGCTTCCACCCGCCGAAGGAAAACAGCGGTTGTGCATCTTCGAGTTCGTGTACTTCGCGCGACCCGACGCGTACCTCATGGGCCACCAAGTCCACTCCACGCGCCGGCGCATGGGCGAACTGCTCGCCCAACAGTCCCACGTCGAGGCTGACCTGGTGATGGGGGTGCCGGACTCGGGCGTTCCCGCCGCCGAGGGCTACGCCAAGATCTCGGGGATCCCGTTTGGTCAGGGTCTCGTCAAGAATCGCTACATCGGACGGACCTTCATCTCACCGGACCAGAACGAACGGGCGAAGAGCGTTCGTCGCAAACTCAATCCACTGCGAGAGAACATCGAAGGTCAGCGACTCGTCGTCGTCGACGACTCCATCGTTCGCGGCACCACCACGAAGGCGCTCGTTGGCATGTTGCGCGACGCGGGCGCGAAAGAGGTGCATCTGCGTATCTCGTCACCGCCCTTCATGTGGCCGTGCTACTACGGCATCGACACGCCCAACCGCGACGACCTTCTGGCTGCGAACAACACCATCCAGGAGATGAACGACTTCATCGGGTCGGACACGCTCGAATTCATCACGCTCGAGAACCTTCGCGCGGCGGTACAACTGGACGGCGAATGTTGTGACGCCTGTCTCACCGGCACGTACCCGGCGCCGATTCCCGTAACCCTGGGCGCGGTCGGAAGTCGCTGGTGAGCCGACTGCTCGAGGTCGTCGGCGCGAGAACGTACGCCGACGCGGGAGTGTCGATCGAAGCCGGTGACGAAGTCGTCGAACGATTCAAGTCGAGCGTCGAGAGCACGTTCCGTCCAGGCGTCCTCGGAGGTATCGGCGGCTTCGGTGGACTGTTCGCGCTCGACACGAAGAAGTACGACGAGCCCGTGCTCGTCGCCTCGGCCGACGGCGTGGGCACGAAGCTCGAAGTCGCTCGACTCGTCGGGCGTTACGACACGGTGGGCGTCGACCTCGTTGCCATGTTGGTGGACGATTTGGTGTGCGTCGGCGCGGAGCCACTGTTCATGCTGGACTACGTCGCCGTCGGATCGGTGAATCCCGAGCAGCTGGCCGTCTTGGTGGCGGGCATCGCCGACGGCTGTCGTCAAGCGAACGTGGCGCTCCTCGGTGGTGAGACGGCCGAACACGGTGGCGTCATGAAGGCTGACGATCTCGACGTCGCGGGCTTTGCCCTCGGCGTCGTCGAAAGTAGTGAGGTCCTCTCCGCGCAACGCGTCCGCGTGGGCGACGTGCTCGTTGGACTGCACTCACCTGGTCTTCGCTCCAACGGCTACTCCCTCGCGCGCCAGGTACTCGTGACGAGCGACGCGTCGCTTCTCCAGCCCGCCTACGAGGGCGCGACGCGCACCCTTGGTGACGAGCTGTTGGTGCCGTCGGTCATCTACGCACCGTGCGTCGTGGCGTTACGCCAAGAACTGGGCGCCGCGGTGCACGCTGTCGCGCACGTGACAGGTGGAGGCATCGTCGGCAACGTCGTGCGACTGCTGCCCGACGACCTCGACGCCGTGATCGACATGGAGGGTTTTCCTACGCCGGAGATCTTCTTCGAGATCCAACGCCGCGGCCCGGTGAGCGCTGAGGAGATGGTCCGTGTCTTCAATTGTGGGCTCGGCATGGTCCTCGCCGTCGACCCGAGCGCGGCGGAGGCGGCGGTGACGCTCGCTCGCTCGCTCGGCGTCGGTGCTTCGCTCGTCGGAGCGATTCGTCCCGGAACGAAAGAGGTGGTCCTCACGTGAGTGACGCTCGCGAGCGGGTGCGCGAACACCTCCTTGAACACTCGGTCCGACGTGGTGAGTTCACGTTGAAGTCTGGCCGTACGTCGACGTGGTTCATCGACTCGAAGCAGACGATCTGCGCGCCCGACGTGATGGTCGACGTCGCGACGCTGGTCCTCGACGCGATACCCGACGACGCCACCGCCATCGGAGGACTCACCATGGGCGCGGACGGCGTGAGCTTCATCACGGCCGGCGTCGCCGCGACGAGGGGCCGTACGCTCAGCGCCTTCAGCGTGCGAAAAGAAGTGAAGGACCACGGCGCGGGTGGGCGAATTGCTGGCGTACTGAGCGCGGGTGATCGTGTCGTCATCACCGAAGACACCGTGACGCGCGGGACCAGCCTGCTGGAGGCCGTCCACGTCGCCCAAGAAGTCGGCGCTGAAGTGGTTCTGATCTTGGCGGTTGTCGATCGCGGCGGCACGGCCGAGGCAATGACGGCGAAGGAGGGGCTGAGGTTTCAGGCGCTCTTCAATGCACCCGACCTTGGCTTTCCTTACGAAGGCGCCTAAGTCACGTCGAGTACTTGGAGGACCTTCGATCGCCACGCGTCGAGCGCGGGGTAATGGTCTGCGGGGGTGTGGCCGAATCGAAGGATCAGCGCGTCGAGCGCGGGCACGACGTTGATCATCTGGCCCTCGTAGCCGCTCGCCCAATACGTTCCGTACTGGTCGCCGGTCACCCACCACTGCCACGAGTAGTACGAGCCACTTTCGGCGTCGACACTGCGTGGGGTCTGCGCTGTCTCCACCCACGCGCGTGAGACCAATTGATCCTCGTTCCACTGCCCACCTCGAAGGTAGAGCAGCCCGAACTTCGCGAAGTCGAGCGCCGTGGCGTGGACGTAACTCGACGCGATGAAGACGCCAGTCGGATCGAAGGTCGCGACGGCGCTCGACATGCCGAGTGGCGCGAAGAGGCGCGTCGTGAGGTACTCACGGTACGGGTCACCGTGACCGAGGACGTCAGCGACGACGCGACTGAGTACGTTGGTCGTGCCGCTCGAGTAGTTGAAGACGGTCCCGGGTTCGTGGGCGAGAGGAAGACGCGCGGTGTAGCCAGCCACGTCCTCCTGGCCTTCACCGAAGAGCATCTCGATCACGTGACTGGTCTGGCCGATCTCGTACTCTTCGACGAAAGCGAGCCCGTCACGCATCGCTAAGAGATCACGGATTTTGATGCGATGTCGAGCGTCGGACTCGTTACTCCACTCGGGCACCGGGGCGAGTTGGTCAGGATCGAGTCGACCTTCGTCGACGAGGGTGCCGATCACCATGTGCAACATTGACTTGGCCATGGACCACGAGAGCAGTTGGCTCGACGCGTTGATGGGTTCGGCGGGCCGATCGAAGAACTCCTGCACGCCGCCGTAGCGCTCGACGAGGACGCGCCCCCCTTGGATCACGACGACGGTGTTGGTGATTGCGAGCTTTTCGTTCGTGAACACTTCGTCGACGGCGGCGTCGAGTTCTCGTTGGCGTGGGTGCTCGCCACGGGGCCATTCGACGGTGGGCCACGCCGCGTCAACAGGCTGAGGGGCGAAAGCTGGCACGATGAGAGGGAGGGCGTCGCTGGTCATGGTCTGTGCATTGTTGCACGCGCTGACGTCACAGGTCGTCTCTAGCGTTCGGGGATGGAAAACGCCGAAGGACTCGTCACCGCGCACTACGTCTACCGTTCCGAGGTTTTCTCCTCGCGACATCGTCGACAGGTGAGTCTCTACCTCGTGGCGCGCCTTGAAGGTTCGAACGTCGTCGCTCGGATCGACTCCCTCGGACTCGTCTCAAACGTGCAGAGGGCGGCCGTGCCCTCGGTGCGCGGTCAACGTGGCGCACTGAAGATCGTGGGACCGTGGCGACAGACGACGAGTCGTCACCACTCGAAGGTTCTCGTGTCACCGACGGGCAACTGAACGGCGGACGTCGCGAGGTTGAACCTGCGCGAACAAATGGTGGTCGAGACCGGCGTCGATCCGGTGACCTCACGCTTTTCAGGCGCGCGCTCTACCAACTGAGCTACTCGACCTCCTCGTCACCCCGAGGGGGTGTCGAGCGGACCTGACGGGATTTGAACCCGCGACCTCCGCCTTGACAGGGCGGCGTGCACTCCGAGCTGCACCACAGGTCCTCGGTGTTCTCGAGATCAAGACCCCGAGACGCGAATAGTCAGTCTATCCGTTGTTCCTCACGTCATTAAAAAGAGATACCCGTTGCGCGGACGCTCAGCCCTCGCTCGCCAGGACCAAGCAAAAAGGATGGCCGACGGGATCGAGGAAAACGCGAAAGGTCTCGCCGGGCTGGTACTCAGCCTTCGTCGCGCCGAGACCGAGCGCGAATGCCTCGCCCTGGTCGAGGTCGCTCACGTTGAAATCGAGGTGCAACTGCTGGGGAATAGGACCGTCGGGCCACGTCGGGGTGACGAACGCGGGCACCTTCTGAAATCCGAGCGAGGGCTTTCCGTCATTGAGGAGTTCGATCCACGTCACGTCCTCGGGCGGGAAATCTCCGAGTGGCTCCACTTCAAGACCGGTGAGTGCCGAGTAGAACGCGGCGAGCTCGAGTGGCGCGGGGCAGTCGAGCGCGGTGACGTGGAGTTTGACAGTCTTCATGGGCGGAAGTTAGCAAAGACGCCGTGTCGCCGCGACGCGAACGACGGGGCACGCCACGACGTCACTCGGGGTGATCGCCCGAGGCCATGACCGTCATGATGGTGCCGTTCACCGGCTCAGTGAAGACGCAGATCGCACTGCCCGGGACGGGCATCTCTTCGATCAGAATCGCGCCGCCGTGACGGGGCACCGTTTCGTGAATTCGTTTGAGCGAATCGACGACGAAGATGGGCTTCCACTGCGGGGCGTCACCGTCTTGGCCATAGGAAACGCTCGCGAACCACTGATCACCGTTCTGCAGGATCCTCATGTCGCCTTCCATCGCGGTGAGCGTGAATCCCGTGAGTCCGGCGTAGAACTCTCCAGCCTTTTGAGGGTCGGACGACGCGTGGTCGAACCAACCTGGTGCGTTCGGCTCGTACTGAACGCCGAAGCCGTGAAAGGACCCTGGCTGCCAGAGGCCGAAGGTCGCGCCGGTGGGATCGATGAGGACCGCCATGTGTCCTAGATCCATTACTTGGGTCGCCGGCATCATCGCCGTCGCACCGAGTTCCGTCGCTCGTTCAATCGTGGCGCCGATGTCGGACGTCGTGAAGTACGTGGTCGCCGCGCCTCGCGCACCTTCGAAACGAAACAGCCCAAGGACCGGTGCACCGTTCGACGACGCGATCGAGTAAAAACTCGTCTCCGCGCTGCCCTCGTCCCACGTCCAATCGAACAGCGCGGTGAGAAAGGCGCGCAGGTCGTGATCTTGCTCCTCGGTCTCGACGGCTACGTCGATCCAGCTCGGCATTCCATTTTGGTGACTGGTGAATGTGGTCATGGCATCATCATGTCAGAAGTGCGTCGAACTCGCCAGCGACTTTTTCGTTACCGCGAGGTGACGTCCACGATCGTGGAATTCCACGTATTGTCGGGCCCCGCACGGTTCGGCTCGGCACGTTTTCGTTACTAAAGTAGGTCTCATCTCGGGCGTTACGCGCCTCTCCTAACTAAGAAAGAACGTAACCACGTGCCCGTAGAAGAGATCACTCGCGACCAGACCATCGAACGAGCGAAGCTCGTGAACTCGGTGTCGTACGACGTCAGCTTGGACGTGACCGGGGGCGATGAGGTCTTTGGCTCGGTGTCCGTCATCACGTTCTCCTGCGTGACGCCTGGAGCGTCCACGTACGTAGATCTCATCGCGAACGCCGTGCACGAGATCGTCTTCAACGGCACGGTGCTCGAGCCCGCCACCGCTTGGATAAACGGTCGAATCGCCTTGTCGGGGCTGTTAGAGCACAACGAGCTCCGAGTCTCGGCCGACTGTTCGTACGCCAACGACGGCACCGCGATGCACCGATCCGTTGACTCGGCGGACGGCAAGGTGTACGTGTACACCGCCCTCGAACCGGCCGACGCGCGCCGAGTGTACGCGAACTTCGAACAGCCTGACTTGAAGGCCGCGTTCACACTTCACGTCATCGCGCCCGCGCACTGGACCGTGTTCTCAAACCAGCCGACGCCGGAACCAGCTCCACGAACGGGCGCCACCGCGGTCTGGGACTTCGCGCCCACTCCGCGGATCTCGACCTACCTCACGACCGTGGTGGCGGGGGAGTACGTAACGGTGCGTGACTCGCACACCTCGGCCACCGGTCAAGTCATCCCGCTCGCCCTCGCCTGTCGTGCGTCATTCGCCGACTACCTTGACCCCGAGGAGTTGTTCGAGCTCACGAAACGCGGGCTTGACTTCTTCACCGAACTCTTTGGGACCGACTACCCCTTCGCCAAGTACGATCAGGTCTTCGTGGCGGAGTTCGACAGCGCGGTGGAGAACGTCGGTTGCGTGGTCATCACCGAGGAACTGCTGTTTCGTTCAAGGGTGACGGACTTGATGTACGAGAGGCGCACGAACACGCTCCTGCATGAGATGGCGCACATGTGGTTCGGCGACCTGGTGACGATGCAGTGGTGGGATGACCTGTGGCTCAACGAGTCGTTCGCGGAGTTCTGTGCGACCCTCGCGTGCGCGGAATCGACCCGTTTCAGCGACGCGTGGGCGACGTTCGCCTACTCGCGCAAGACGTGGGGGTTGATGCAAGATCGCTTGCCGACCACGCACCCGATCGCGGCGTACGTGGCGACGGTGACCGAGGCGGAGTCGAATTTCGACGGGATCAGTTACGCCAAGGGCGCCTCGGTGCTCAAGCAGTTGGTGGCCTACGTTGGCCGAGACAACTTCTTTACTGCAATCAAGGGCTACTTCGATCATCACGCGTGGGGCAACACGACGCTCGCCGACTTGTTAGAGGCTCTTGAGGCTGGCTCGGGAAAGAGCCTGTCGGCGTGGTCGACGGCGTGGCTAGAGGCGGCAGGTCCGAACACGTTACGGAGCGAATTCGAGGTCGACGACCAAGGTGGGTTCACCTCGTTCGCGGTGCTGCAAGAAGCTCCACCGAGCCATCCGACACTGCGACCGCATCGGATCTCGATTGGCCTCTATGACCGGGTCGAGGGGGTGCTCGTACGCACTCGCCGCGCCGAGGTCGAGGTCGCCACCGCACGCGCCGACGTCAACGAACTCGTTGGCGAGAAACAGCCTGACCTTCTCGTGCTCAACGATGACGATTTCGGCTACGCGGCTATTCGGTTCGACGCGAGGTCGCTGGACACCTTGGCCCAATCGATCGGTGAGATCACGGATCCTCTGGCGCGCGCTGTGTGCTGGGTTGCGACACTTGACATGGCGAATCAAGCCGAACTCTCACTCTCGGCGTTCGTGCGGATGGTGACGAACGCGATGGAGTCGGAACCGTCGATCGCCGTCGTGCAGACGTTGCACCATGAAACAGCCCAGGTGATCGCGCACTTGGGCGACCCGAGGGATGTACCGAAGCTCAAGGAGCACCTCGCCGCGGCCGCGGCGCGGCTGCTCAGCGCCGCGGAGCCCGGTAGCGATCATCAACTGGCCTGGGCGGAACTCCTCGGATGGACCGCGACGTCCGACGAGCAGATTGAGCTGGTCGCCGCACTTCTGGACGCGAGCACCGTGGTGCCGGGACTCGTTGTCGACACCGAGCTTCGCTGGACGATGCTCGGTCGGCTCGTGACGACCGGCAGGGCCGCCGCCGACGACATCGACACTGAATTGCAACGCGACCCCACCGACTCGGGCGAGCGACGCGCGGCTACGTGTCGGGCAGCCGTGCCGGACGCCCGACACAAAGAGGCCGCGTGGAAACAACTGGCCGAGACCGACGAACTGGGCGTCCAAGGCGTCCTCGAAGTTGCTGAGGGCTTCACGCAGTCTGAACACGCGGCGTTACTCGTGCCATTTGCTCAGCGATATTTCGACGTTATCCAAGACATCTGGTCGTCGCACGGTGACCACTTCAGGGTGGTGCTCGCGCAGGCGCTGTTCCCAACGACGGCGCCCCCGCACGAACTGATCCAGCAGATCGACTCATTCCTCGCTGCGCAACAACGCGACCGAGGATTGGAACGAGTTCTGGTCGAGTTTCGCGACGTCGCCGAGCGAGCACTCGTCTCTCGCGCGCTACAGGCTTAAAATCGTCGTACGGCGCCCTCTTGGTTAGCGGGCGGAAAAGTTCTCGTCAGGAGTTGAGTCTTGTCAGCACCACCGGTTCTTGAAGTACGCGGACTCGAGATGCATTTTCCGCTACGGCGCTCGGGCCTCTCCGCGGTTCGTGGACGCGCCACCGAGGCGGTCCGGGCAGTCGACGGCGTCGACTTCACGATCGCGCGAGGCGAGTCGGTGGGCTTGGTAGGTGAATCCGGGTGCGGAAAGTCGACGTTGGGTCGATGCATCGTCGGCCTCTACAAGAGCACTGCCGGTGAGGTGCGTCTGAACGGTCTTCCTGTGGTGGCCAGCAAAGGGCAGCGCAACGCCAACCCTCGAGTCGCCCAGATCATCTTCCAGGACCCCTACTCGTCATTGAATCCACGCATGACGGTCCAGCAAACGCTTCTTGAGGCGCTGCACGTTCATCAAACGGTCCCACGCGAGGACGCCGAGCGGCGCTGCTCGGAGCTCTTGGATCTGGTTCGACTGAGCTCACGGGTGGCCGAGGCGTATCCGAGACAGCTGTCGGGCGGTCAGCGCCAGCGTGTGAGCATCGCGAGGGCCCTGGCGGTAGAGCCTGAGTTGCTCGTCGCTGACGAGCCGGTCTCGGCCCTCGACGTGTCGGTGCAAGCGACGGTGCTCAATCTGCTGGCCGAGTTGCGTAAGGAACTCGGCCTCACGCTCCTACTCATCGCCCACAACATGGCGGTTGTCCGACACGTCTGTGATCGAACGATGGTCATGTACCTCGGGCGCATTATCGAGACGGGTCCCACCGAACGTCTCATCGCCGACCCCCAGCACCCCTACACGCGGGCGCTTCTCACCGCCATTCCCCGTCTCACCCCGGGGCACCGATCAGAAACGCCCGCACTGCTCGGTGATCCTCCGAGTCCCATTCGATTGCCGGTCGGCTGTCGTTTCAATCCCCGATGCTCCCAGGCTGCGAGTATCTGCCACGAGACGGAACCGCGTCTACTCTTCGGCGCCGGTGCGGACGCTGATCGCGCCGCGGCATGCCACTTCGCGTGGACCGATCCAGTAACGCCGACGACCGTCAGCGAAGCGCCCTCGAACCAATAACGGGATCGGCGTGTGCCGCGTCCCTGCATTTGTCCGAGTGGATGCAGGAGGTGGCGTGGTCACCGTCGTTGAACAGCAGAGGAAACGCACCAGTGGCGCAATCTTCCTGCGCAAATTCGCAGCGTGCGCGGAAGCGACATCCTTCGGGGGGCTGGGCCAGGTTGGGTGGAATGCCCGGAATGGATTCGAGCACGGACCTGACTTTGTCGAAGTCCGGGACCGCTCGAAGGAGACCGAGCGTGTACGGGTGGGTGGGGTCGGCCAACACTGACGCCACCGAACCAATCTCGACGATCTCTGCCGCGTACATCACCGCGACGTTCTGGCAGATCTGTGAGACGACGGCGAGGTCGTGGGACACGAAGATCATGCCGATGCCCGTCGACTCTTGCAGCTGGAGCAGCAATTTCAAGATCTGATCTTGAATTGTTACGTCAAGTGCGGTCGTTGGCTCGTCACACAAGAGCAGTTTGGGCTCGCACGCAAGCGCCATCGCGATCATGACGCGCTGACGCATCCCTCCCGAGAGTTCGCTCGGGTAGGACCGTAGGCGCCTCACCGCGTCGGGGATGCCCACTTGTTGCATGAGTTCCACTGCTCGTTGTCGTCCCGCTTTCTTCGTGAACCCAAGATGGGCGATCGGTCCTTCCGCGATCTGTTCACCAACTTGCATGACGGGATTGAGCGCGGTCATTGGCTCTTGGAAGATCATGCCGATCGAGCGCCCACGCACGTCGCGCATCTCTTTCTCGTCGAGCGAGAGAAGGTCAGTCCCCTGGAACATGATCTGACCGTCCGTGACGCGCCCACCGCGAGGGAGCAGTCCGATCAGCGTCCGCAACATCATGCTCTTGCCACACCCTGATTCACCGACGATGCCCAAGGTCTCACCTTGCGCGAGATCGAACGATACGTTCGCTACCGGGTGCACCGTGTCGCGGCGCGTGGAGAGATCGACGCGAAGATTCTTCACTGACAACAGGGGGTCGCTCACGCTACTCCACCCGCAGGAGATCGGCGATGCCGTCGCCGAACAGAGAGAGGCCAATACCGGTAATCACCACGATGATGCCGGGGAACGTTGCCAGCTCCCAGTGGGTGGTGATGAACTGCTGGCCGTCGGACATCATCGAGCCCCACTCCGCGGTGGGCGGCGGGACGCCGAGCCCCAAGAAGCCGAGTGTCACGATCGTAAGAATCGTAAAGACCACGTCGGACATCGAATACACGATGGCCTGGGTGATGCAGTTCGGGATGAGATGGCGAAGCATGATCCGGGTGTGCTTGTAGCCGAGCGCGGCGGCGGCGAGCACGAACTCGTGTTTTTTCATTGCGACGATCTCTCGTCGGATGACCCAGGTGTAGGACACCCAGTCCGTCGCGATGATGGCGATGTAGATGCTCTTGGTACCGGGCCCGAGAATGAACACCAACGCGATGACCAAGACGAAGAAAGGGAACGCGAGGATTACGTCCACTACGCGCATCACCAGGGCGTCAACCCACCCGCCGAAGTATCCCGCGAGGCAGCCGATCGCCGTGCCCAGCACGAAGGAAGCGAGGACGGCCAAGAACGCGATCTCGAGGTCCACGCGTCCTCCGTACAGCAGACGGGTCCATTGGTCACGACCCAGTTCGTCGGTGCCGAGAAAGTGGTGCAGCGAGGGCCCGAGCAGCGCCTGGGTCGGATTGAGCGCCGTCGGCGAGAAGCTCGTGAGGAGCGGCGCCGCGAGCACGAGGCCGATGATGATGAACAAGATGACGGAGCCCGCGATGAGATTGGAGGAGATCCGCCCTGAGCCGCGGCCACGTTGCAGGTCATCAGAGGTGAGCGGAAGCGGTAGTGACGTCAACCCGGCCATCTCTATTCGAACCTCACTCTTGGATCGACGACGGAGTGGGCGAGGTCGGTACCCAAGTTCGTGAGAATCACCGCGAGCGCCAGTAGGAACGTGATTCCCTGCACCACCGGGAAGTCACGGCGAAAGATGGAATTGACCATTAACGCGCCCACGCCCGGCAGGGCGAACACCGACTCGACCACGAGCGTCCCACTGATGAGGAAGGCAATCTGAAGTCCCAGGATGTTGAGGCTCGACGCGAGTGAGTTACGAATCGCGTGGCGAACGAGTACCCGGGACTCACGGATCCCCTTCGAACGAGCCGTGGTGACGAAGTCGGCCTCGAAGGCGTCGATGAGGCTCGATCGCAGACTTCGGATCAAGAGCGGCGCGATGCCGAGGGAGAGGGTGAGTCCCGGCAGGAACATCGAATTGAGGTGGCCAACGAACCCCGCCTGGAGGCCGGCGACCGGGAAGAGATGAGACTTGAGGCCGAAGAGCAGGATCAACATGATGGCGATCCACGCCGACGGCATGCCCATGCCGACCAGCGGGATTGCTCGCACGGCCTGGTCGGCGAAACGATTGCGGTGCGTGGCGGCCAGGACGGCAAGTGGTAAGGCAATGATGACTGACAGGACGACCGCGTACACGATGAGTTCGAGTGTCACCAACGAGGCCCGCAAGATCAACCCCGTCGCCGAAGCGCCGTAGAAGAGCGACGTGCCAAAATTTCCGCGCACGATGCGCGTCAAGAAGCGCCAATACTGTTCGTACAACGGCTTGTTCAGTCCCCACTCCCGATGAAGAGCGGCGACTGCTTTGGGAGTAGCCCGAATCCCGAGCATGGTCACCGCGGGGTCACCTGGGATGAGGTGGATCATGAAGAAAGTAACCAGCGTGACCCCGAACGCGGTCGGCAGCATGAGCAGAAGGCGTCTTCTGATGTACATGCCACGTGTCACGATGCGTACTCCTAGGTATCTTCGAATCGACCTCGCCGCGACTTCCTACTCGCGCGCGCAGATCACTAACTGAGCCAGACCTCTTCGAGGTGATAGGCGCCTGTCGGTGGGATGTCGAAACCTTTTACGGTGGTCTGCTCTGCGTACGGGAAGGGGCTGTAGTAGAGCATCACGAAGGGACACGCCTCTGCCGTCATGACCTGGATCTCGTTATAGATCTTGGCCCGTTTCGCAGGAGCGATCGTATTCTCCGATTGGTGCACCAGCTTCAAAAGTTCGGGGTTGTGGTAAAAGGTGTACGCGTCAAAGATTCCGCCGTAGGCTTCGCCGACCGCCGCCGGCACGTTCTCGTCGGGGTCACTGATGTCGAGGGTTCCGATGGCGGGCGCCATGTCGTAGTTACCCGACGAAACAAGCGACGCGAGGGTGCTCGGGTCGTAGGACTGAATTGCGACGTCGATGCCGATGACCTTGAGGTTGGCCTGAATGATCTCGGCAATGGTGCCGTTCAAGGTGTCTCCCGCGGCGACGGCGTACGTCGTCTTGAAGCCGTTCGGGTACCCCGACAGCGCGAGCTCCTTCTTGGCCGTTTTGACGTCATACCAGAGCTTGGGCGTGTTGGGGTTGTAGTAAGCCCAACTGGGAGAGAAGAATGACGCCGCCGGCGTGCCGTGTCCGAAGAGGACGTCCTTGATGATCGATTTGCGGTCGACGGCGTAGGAGATGGCGCGACGAACGTGGAGATCCTTGAACTGCGGCTTCTTCTGGCTCATCCCAAACGAGGAGACCGCGGTGGACTTGAAAAGATCCACGACGACGCCGGGCGTACTTTGCAGCGTCGCCACGGATGAGTAGGGCGGCGCCTCCATGATGTCGATGCTCCCGCCCTTCAGCTGGACGAGCCTGGTGTTGTCGTCGGGGATCGTCAAGAACGTGACGGAATCGAGGTACGGCTGGCCCGGCTTCCAGTAGTGCGGATTGCGCTTGAGCAACATCTGCTGGCCCTTGGTCCAGGACTCCATGACGAACGGTCCCGTCCCGATGGGGTGATTGAAGAACTCCGTGGTCGTCATTCCTCGCAGCTGGTTGGGCAGGATGGCGTTCGAGTACATGGACATGTCGCCCGCGAGAGGCCCCCACGGGTGCGACGTATGGATGACGACGGTTGAGGCATTCGGCGTGTCGATCGAGGTCACCGCGGAGAGGATGTACGCGTTCGGCCCCTTCAGTGCGCGCTCGAGGGTGTAACGAACGTCAGTGGAGTCGAGCGGGCGACCGTCGGAGAACTTGACACCCTTGCGTAGGTGAAACGTCCACGTGAGCTGGTCGGAGGACAACTCGTAGCCGGTGGCGAGCCACGGCACTTCCGAGTGTCCGTCAGCGGTCACGTCGTAGAGGCAGTCGTACAGGCAAAGGACCGTCCAAATTGACTCGGTGTCAATGGCGGCGCTGGGATCGATGGTTTGCGGGTCTGCGGTTCTCGCGAAGGTGAGGTTGCCACCGCGACGCGCCGTCGCGGCACCAGCGAAAGGAACCCCCTCGAGCAGTGTGCCGAACGCTGAGGCACCGCCAAGGGCGACACCTCCCACGGCCACTGTTTTCAGAAAATCTCGGCGAGAAACCGAATTAAGGAATCTGGTTTGCTCGGCGTTGGCCCTGACGTTCATAAGCCGGGCTCCTTTCCCAAGTCCGAGGGACGTGGATGAAGAACTGCAGTGGTTGGTTGTACGCGTGGTGCTCACGACATGGTAGCGAATGCGAAAGATGCGAACCGTCGTTGACACCCATGGATGATGTCCGCGGCATGAACAATCCGTCGATCTCGCTCCTCACGCTCGACGATCGCGGAAAGAAAGGGTGTGAGGGGCGGGGTCAACCGGACACCCAACTGGAAACGAGCCTCAGATTGCTGAGAAGAAACTCAACCGCGCCCTGTCACGTTCTAAAAGAACCGTCGAGTCCAATATGCAAAACGTCAGCAAGCAGTCCGTAGGCCGTGTCCGCCAACCGTGGATCACTGCAGCTGATGGTCACTGGTTGCAGGAGACTGGTCTCAAAGCGAAGGCCGAGCGAGGTGCCGGTGAGCGCAAAGAAGACACTCTCCGGGCTGATTTCAGTGAGTTCCACCGTTGCTCGAAGTTGTTCACCGGCGGGATCCGACTGAAGGGTCGACAAACTTACGAGACGATTCCCGCGAGCGCGTGCGTCGGCCGCTCTCGTCGCAAGGTTTTCGCTCACGACGGCGCGCTCGACGTCCTCTACCTTCATGGGCTTGTCCCACAGTCCGGCCGACAGCGCGCACAACTTGATCGCCGCGTCCCAGCCGTCGAGGTCATACTGTCCGTCGTCTTCGACGATGCCCAGAGCCTTCGCCTCGTCGATCCCTTCGGTGAAACTCCGTCCTTCACTGAGGGCTTCGAGCACGACGCCGCTCGTCGAATTCAACAGGCCCGTGACGGCGGTGACCTGTGCTGAGGGCAATGTCCGCTCGATCAGGCTGAAGACCGGGAGGCCATCGGCCACCGCCGACTCGAATCGATACTGCAATCCCTGGCGCGCCGCCAACGCTCGTAGTTCTCGAAGTCCGTGCGCCACTGGACCCTTGTTGGCACTCGCGACACTACGTCCAGCGCCCAAAGCGGCTCCGATGATCGCGATCCCGAGCGCCCCCGTGAACGGCTCGAGTGGCGTCGTCTCGATGACGACGTCGGCGGGACACGTCGTGACGAACGCGGTGGACTCTTCGGGTGGACCTTGTGGCGATCCGGCGTACGAACGCTCAAGCGCACGACGAAGGTCGACGCCCGAGGGTTCGGCGACGGAGCCGAAGCGCGCGGTGCAGATGCCGGTGACGACGAGATCGAAGCCCGTCTCTTGTTGCAAGCGGTCGTGCTCTCGAAGGAGGAGTTCCGCGAAAGCACGACCGACGTTGCCGAATCCGATGAGACAGAGCCGGAGTCTTCGAATCTCCATCCTTGGCTACGCCTTTGAAAGAAGGAGACCAAGCTGCTCGACGCAGCGTTGGATTTCCCTTTCCGTGTTGTAGTGCATGAGACCAATGCGCAAGAGACCCTCCTCGAGATCAAGACCGAGATGCTCGACGATGCTTTGCGCGTAGAAATTCCCATTCCAGGTGTAGATGCCCTTTTCTCCAAGGGCACGGGAAAGGACAGCCGGGCGTTCTCCTTCGACAACGAGACCGAACGTTCCGACGCGCTGGCTTGGATTTGCTCCTTGAACTCCGGTCAGACGCAACCTCGGCAGTTCACGCAGGGCGGAGATCAACTGATTCGCCAACTCCGTCTCGCGGCTCTCGATCGCGCCGTACGCAGAGTCGAGTCGACCCCGAAGGTCGTCGCCGTCGCCCAGGGAGGCGAGGTAGTCAACCGCAGCGACGAACCCCGCGATGTTCTCGTGTAACTGCGTTCCCGTTTCGAAGCGGTGGCCCGGAGGTTTCGAACCGGCTGGCCGAACCCTTTCGGCGGGCAATGTCTCGGCGAGCTCGGTGCGCATCCAGGACATCCCGAGGTGCGGTCCGAAGTATTTGTACGGGGAACACAACAACACGTCACACTCCAGCGCTTCGACGTCAATGCGACGGTGTGGGGCGTAGGCCACGGCGTCCGCCCAGACGAGGGCGCCCGCTTCGTGGGCGAGCCTCGCGACCTCGGGGGCGGGCGTCAACGTGCCCACCGCGTTCGACGCGAGACAGAAAGCGACGACTTTGGTGCGATCGCTCAACTTTGACTCCAAGTCCGCCAAATCGAGCTGCAGCTCGTCCGTGACCGCGACCTGACGGACCACTAAGCCCCGGTCTTCCGCCATCAAGAGCCACGGCGCGACGTTGGCGTCGTGATCGAGCACGGTCGTGATGATTTCGTCGCCGGGCTTCAACGTCCTACCGAGCGCACGAATCAGATTGAAGTTCAACGTCGTCATATTGGGTCCAAATGAGATGCCGTCAGAGGAGCCACCGACAAACGCGGCGCCGTAGTTTCGAGCCTTGGCGATCACTTCATCCGTCTTGGCGGAGGTCTCGAACTCGCCCTCAATATTTGCGTTTGTGCCCGACAGGTAGTTGGACATCGCGTCGATGACGGAGCGTGGAACTTGCGTGCCACCAGGACCGTCGAAGAACACCGCTGGCTCGCCACCGACGGAAGGTTGTTGTAGCGCAGGAAATTGCGCGCGCACCACGTCAACGTCAATCGTCTTTACTTCCATTTGCAGCTTCCTCTCTCGTGCTCTTGCGGCGACACGTAGTTCGCCCAATTGCAGTTGCCAATGTCATTTGAATCCCGACTCATCAACCACCTTGGCACAGTCGATACCCGGCTGACAACCTGCGGCGCGTAGCTCGAGTCCTGAGAAAGGTTCATGAGGCGGTCGCCGCCAAACGAGCGACGTGGAGGATATGACGGCGCGCGAAGTGGTGGACGCGGGCAAGTCGAACGTGTACGTTGAGCACTGAGGAAAGGTCAAAGACCGAATTCACGAGGGGGAACGTGAGCGAAGACACGATGGTGGGCGCGTCGACGCCGAGTCAGTCTCACGAAAGAAAGAAGATTCAGGTCGTGCCTTTGGCGGGACTTCCAGTCGTCGTCGTGGCGGTGGTCTTCGTCGCTCTTTCTATTGGCTTCAATTGGCGCTGGGGGTTGATGTTCAACCACGTCGTGGGCGGCGGCCTGTGGACGGGTATTGATCTCTTCGTGGGATTCGTGATCGGACCTATCCTCGGCGGCCTTTCCATCCCCGCTCGCGCGGAGTTCGCGGCGCGTTTCATGCCGAAGATGGTCATCATCATGCCGACCGTGGTCATGATGACGCTCGCCACCGGTTTTCAAGTGGCGCGACAAGCCGGCAACCTCGCCGCCTCGAGCCCGAATCACGCGTGGTTGATCGTGTCGTTCTGCGTCGTCGGCGTGATGGCCGCCGTGGCGCTCAGTGTCCTCGAGCCCGCGAACATCGCCGTGTTGTACGAGATGAACAAACCCGTTCCCAACGGCGAACGTATCGGCCGGCTGATGAAGCGGTTCATTTACACCGCGGGCATCACCGGCGCGATGCAGATCGCGACGTTGATCATCATGACGAGACTGGGTTCGCGATGAGTACGACGAACGCACCACACCCGATCGCCACGGGCGACCGGCCAATGCCTCCCGTGGCGTGGCTCAGTTCAGTGGCCCTCTGTCTCGTGATCGTGGGTGGCATCGTCCTCGCCTCCTACGCGCCGCGCGCTGCGCCACTCGGACTTGTCACCGCGTTTCTCATAGTGGCCATCGCCCTCATGGTCGTAGCTGCTGGCATGCTCGTTCGGATCAAGGAATTCGCCTGGGGCACCTTCGGCGTCGTCTTCAAGTGGGCACTCTTGGCGTACGTCGTCGTCTCGGGGATGATTGAGTTCGCCTTCGTCCACGACCACACCCGCGGTTCGTCACTGGTGCTCGTCACGTTGATGCTGACGGTCTTCGCACTGAGCGTGCCGACGACTATTGCCTTCACGACCGCACGTTTCGTCGACCCGACGTCGTGACGCGTCACCCGTCGTTGGGCGTCTAACTCGCTCCCGAGAGAGCCCACTGGTAGTCGTCGTTCGTGCCGCCATTCCACGCAACGGCGAGAACTGATGTTCCGCTCATGCTGTAGCCCACGAGACCACGCACGCATTGATTGGGCTTCAAGTTGACGTTGCCGACGTAGGGGAAGTTAGGGCGTCGAACGAAGTGGGGGTACCTGATCTGCGTCGAGACTTCTCCGTTGGGTGTCTCGAGTTGGAGAGCGTTGATCGAGACGCCTTGGGCCGGTTGTCTCGTGCCGTTCGGCCCCGCGCACTCCTTCAGGTTGATGACGGCGAAGTTGCTCCCCGGCATGGTCGGGTCTTCACTTTTCACGCCTACTTGCAACGAGTACACCGTGATCCGACCACCTCCGAGAGAGGCTTGGGGTGGTCCAGATTCACCCATCCTCAGAATGGTCAGGGGCTGCGTCGTTTGCGTGATGACGCTCGGAAATTGGAGCTGATGGAGTGCATGGTCCGCGACGAAGAACGTTGAGAAGAAGAAGACGGTCATCACGAGGCTCACGATGCCAATGACCAACCCGGCTATTGCGAGGCCGTCACCGGTGACGCGGCCGCGCGATTGACGAATGTCTCGGCGCGCGCCAACGGAAAAGATGATCGCCAATATCGATCCGACGCCGAACAGCCACAGTATGGACAGGACTAGCGACGCGACCGCAAGTCCACTCGTCGTTTGCGTCATGACTTGCTCGTTCGCAGCCGACGGTATCGGTCTTGCGGAATAGGAGCGTGGTGGCGTCTTAGACGCTTCTCCGGGTGGGGGTGGCAACGTCGTGTCGGCCGGACGCTGTTCTGGTGGGTACCAACGTCGGTCCCAGGCTTGCCACCAGTCCGGGCCTTCTTGGGTCATGCTCATCGACGTCGCTCCCTGTTGGACGTCAATCTACTGAAGTGCCGTGACTGATTGCGGTTACTGATTTGATGACTCTTTTGAAACTATTCAACCGAATGACCGTGATGGTTGACCTTAAGACTCACTCGCTTTCTTTCAGCCCATTCGCGGTCGCGACGGAGAGTTGGACGGCCTCTACCAGCCCCCGGGGTTGCAGCCGTTCTGATCGGGTACCGATCCTCCGGTAACCCTCATGCCGATGACGATCTGTTCGATGACCGACGCCTGACCGGCGAGGGGGGCGAACCTTGTGCCCCCGTAGGCATTCCAGGTGGAGTTGGCGAAGCCAATCCCCGAGTAGCGCGGACCGGTCATGGACCAGTTGCCGCCGACCTCACAGACCGCGACGTCTTGCCATTCGGCGCGAAGCTCACGCACCGAGACACCCACCGACACCGCGTCGACGACGAGGGCCCGAACCGTGGGGTTGATCACCACGTCAACGTCGGCAATGACATGGACCGGAGCCTTCTCGGGCTTCTTGACGGCGGCGCCAGCGGGCTGCGTCAACAGTGTTAAGGGGATGAACAGCCCCATTAGCAAGGCGAAAGGGATTCTTCGCACGGCTATCTCCTTGGTCTGCACTCCACGTTCGTAAGGCTGGTGAGCGACGGGTCGCTGGCACACAGCACGAACCTTGGCGAGTTATGAAAGACCCACACCAAGGGGCACATTTTGGGTTGGTCACCTGTTCCACAGCTCTGTGGGGCGACGTCAAAGCAGTCGTTACTGCTAGGTACGAGCCTAGGGGAGCGCGTTGATAGAAAGTTGTGCAGAACGTCGAGAACCGTCGAAAAAATCAGCCTGACGAGGAATTATAATTTTCCCTTTTTTACCCAGAATGGGGATAAATCGGGGCCCGAAGCCCCAAAATCCAGCGATTTTTGCCCATTTCTTCAACGTGGCCCTTTAGGCCTCGGGAACGTCAAAATCAGGCCACGACTGCCGCGGAGTGATCAGCTAATGCTTACGCAGTTTCGTGTCGAACGCTTCGTCGAGTCGAACGGCGATCAGTTTTTCCACCAGCGATCGAGGTAAGGGTGTGTCGGGGGTGAATCGCAGCGCTCCCTTTGACGTGGCGTAGGGCTTGAGGTCCTTCTTCAGAACGGGCAGCACCGACCCGCTGTGGGGGAAGTAACTGAGATGCTGCTTGAACGCGGCGAAGCCGGCCACGACTCGGTCTTCGATACGAAAGGCGGGCATTCCGTAGGAGATGACCTCTTCCGCCTCGGGAATGATCGCGATGATCGTTTGGCGCAAGTCCTGCAAGGTCGAGCGCTGGGGTTCAGTGAGTCCCGCGAGGTAGGCGTCGATCTCGGTACTTGACATGGACGTATTCTCGTCCCAAAGCCCCTGTCCGTCAAGGAAATTATTGGCTAACGGAGCCGACTCGTTTCGAAAGTGACGCGACCGCTACCGTCGTGTGTCGACTCGACGAACCCGTCCTTCGTGGCGAACGACGAACGTAGGATGCCTAGCGAGAGCTAAGCAGAGGAGAGAGCAATGCCAACACGTAAGGCACGCACCACGTGGACCGGCGGTCTTCAAGACGGTTCGGGAAGAGTTGAACTAGTGAGTAGTGGCGTCGCCACCTTTGACGTCTCGTTTCCCAAGCGCGCCGCCGAAGACGCGGACGGCACCACGAGCCCAGAGGAGTTGATCGCCGCCGCACACGCCGCGTGTTATTCGATGGCGCTCTCGGCGGGCATCGCGGCCGCGGGTGGGACACCGAAGTCACTCGTCGTTGACGTTGAAGTGAGACTCGGACCAGACCCCGCGGGTGGCTTTCGCATTCCCGACATCGCGATCCATGTTCGAGGCACCGTTGACGGTCTCGATGAAGAGGGATTCGTCAAGGCGGCCAACGAGGCGAAACTGGGCTGTCCCGTCTCCAAGGCGCTCACGGGAACGACCATCACGCTGGACGCCGCGCTCGCCTAGTCGCGCGTCGACGTGTGCGCACGTCGTTAGTTGTCGCGGACCAGTTTCTCGAGCGCCGGTAACGCGGCGTCGATAGTGGCGCGTTCCTTCGCGCTGAGTCGCTCGAGTCGCGAACTAAGCCCAATCGTTCGCTCGTTCCAGAGTTTGGCCAACGTCGCTCGGCCGAGGTCGCTCAAGTCGACGACGCTCGCTCGCTTGTCGTCGGGGTCGTCGCGCCGTTCGAAGAGGTTGAGTTCTTCCAGCGTCGCTACGACGCGCGTCGCGGCTGGCGCGCCCATGGCCTCGTAGGTGGCCAACGCACTGATTCGCATGGGTCCGAACTCCTCGACGGTCGCCAGCGCGGAGATCTGCGACGGCGAGAGTCCAGGATCGCCGTGACGGCGAAGGGTTCGCGCGAGTCTGACGAGCGCCATACGAAGCCGCGCCGCGCTGGTCCCCGTCTGGAGGGGTAGCGCAACGGCGGTCATCGGACGACCTCCGCGTCCACAGCAATTTCGCCCGGTACGGCGCCCGAGCTCTCGGCGAGCTCTCCCACGTGTTTGGCCAGGGACTCTTGGGGAAAGATAAAGCGCTTGCCGCGTAGTGCCGAGAAGATCGCGCCCACGATCGCCATCGCGATCGCCATCGCGAAGACGATGAGCAGTCCGTGGTGAAAAGGACTCTCGATGAGGTTCGGGAAGAACTTCTTGCCCGTCAACGTCGTCCACTGTGCGCTCGTCACGTTCGTGGCGGACTGCGATCCAAGCAGGCTTTTCAAGGGGTTGAATCCCAAGAATGACGAGAAGAGACTCCCGACGGCGGGCATGCTGGACACGGTGTGCGCTTGGGCGAACGCGACGCCGTGTGACGTGAGACCCTTCACCAAAGCCTTGGGCAAGGTGCTCGTCAAGCCGACGATCATCAGTGAGAAGAAGATGCCAATAGAGAGCACCATGCCGGTGTTCATGAAGGCGGCTTGAATACCGGCGGCCCCGCCACGTTCGTTCGCGGGAACCGAATTCATGATGGCGGCCGAGTTCGGTGCGGAGAACATGCCACCGCCGACGCCGTTCACGAAGATGAGGATGGCGAAGACCCAGTACGAGAAGTTCGTGGGCACGATAAGGAGTCCGACGAAGCTGAGGGCGAAGACGCTGAGTCCCGACGTCGAGAGCAGTCGCGCGCCATGGCGGTCCGAGAGCCACCCCGAGATCGGACCCGCAAGGAGGAACCCGACGGTGAGTGGCAGTAAGAAGATGCCCGCCCACAGCGGCGTGTCCGAGTAGTTGTAGCCGTGCAGCGGAAGCCAGATGCCCTGGAGCCAGATGATGAGCATGAACTGCAACCCGCCGCGCGCGATCGCAGCGAGAAGTCCCGCGACGCTACCCATGAAAAAGGCTCGAATCTTGAAGAGCCGAAGGTTGAACATCGGTGCCGTGACCTTCAACTCGAGATAGAAGAACGTGGCGAGGAACGCGGCCGCGATCAAGAACGAACTAATCACGAGGGGTGACGTCCAACCCATGGCGCTCGAGCCGTACGGCTCGATCCCGTAGACAATGGCCACCAACAGCGCGGTGAGACCCACCGCGAAGGTGATGTTGCCCCACCAGTCGATCTTGGCGTGGGTGCGGATGCCGTTGTCGCGAAGGCTCTTGTAGCTCCACACGGTGCCGACGATGCCGAACGGTACTGAGACCCAAAAGACCAGTCGCCAATCGACGATGGAGAGGAGCCCGCCCGCGATCAGTCCGATGAACGACCCGCCGATCGCGGCGACCTGGTTGACGCCCATGGCGAGACCGCGCTGCGTGGCTGGGAACGCGTCGACAAGGATGGCGCTCGAGTTAGCGAACAACATCGCGCCGCCGACGCCCTGGACGAGACGCCACAGTACGAGCCAGAGGGCGCCGGTACCTCCGTGGAACGGGTCGGCCGCGAGGAGGATCGACGCGATGGTGAAGACGAGGAATCCCAGGTTGAAAATGCGAACACGTCCGACGATGTCGCCGAGTCGACCGAGACTGATGACGAGGACTGCCGTGACAAGCAAGTAGCCCATGAGAAGCCAGAGCAGGTAGCCCACGTTGCCCGGTGAGAGGGGATTGATGCCGATGCCGCGAAAGATCGCTGGCAGTGAGATCAAGATGATCGACGAGTTGACCACTGCCATAAACATGCCCAACGTGGTGTTGGTGAGGGCGATCCACTTGTAGCGATCGTGAGGTAGTTCTTTCACTTGGGGCATGGAACGGCGCTTCCTTGAGAGGGATTTACTTGCTTGACTACAAGCAAGTATAAAGCCAGAGAGAAGAGTCTGGTCCGTAGTTGCGACAGATTTGTCCATTGATCTGTCGACGTGATTCAGTGTTGTTCGCGCGTCGTTGCGAATGAACTCGAGATGGAACTCATCGTCGGTCGTGCGTCTTTGACAGCGTTCAGGGCTTTAGTTAGCCTGACCTAAATGAAACTTTTGCCACTGCTGGGCCTCGGTTTCATACCGACTCGATCGATCGCGGCGTCCCGCCGGCGCGCTCAAGGCGGTGAGGTTTAGGTGTCGAGTTCGCACACCTCGACGGTGGACAAATACCTCGAAGCGATTCACTACATCGCCGCCGAAGGGGAAGTGGTTCGACCGAGTCGCCTCGCGTACTGGCTCTCCGTGAGCGCGCCCACCGTGAGTGACGCGTTGGCTCGACTGAAGCGCGACGGCTGGATCGAGATCGGTGCCGACCGCAGCGTGACGCTGACGCAAAGTGGCGAGAAGACGGCGACCGAGTTGGTTCGACGTCACCGAATCCTCGAGCGTTGGCTCACTGACGTGCTGAGTTTTGACTGGGCCGAGGCCGATATCGAGGCTGATCGGATCTCGTCCTCGATCTCCGACGCGGTCGTCGACCAAATTGACTTGTCTATGGGTTCGCCCACGACGTGTCCCCACGGCAACGTCATTCCTGGGCGCGTCGTGCCCTACGGAGTGCTCCTGGCGCTGGCGGACCTGGAATTGGAAACCCCCGCCACGGTTCGGCGCATCTCCGAAGTGGCCGAACACGAGGCGCCGGCGTTGTTGTCGATGCTCGCCGAGCACGCCATCAAGGAGGGCAGTGAAGTGAAAGTCGTGGCGTCTGACCCTGACTCCACTGACGTCGCGCTCGTGGTCGCCGGCGAGTCGCTCACGCTGTCGCTCGAGGCGGCTCTACTCATCTGGGTCGAAACCGTCGAAGGCGGGGACCGCCCCTAGAGGCGACCACGACGTCGCCGCGGCCGGACATACTTGCTGCAATGGACCTAGAGTTCCCGAGCCCCACCGTTGCACGCGCGTCACGCGCTGACGTGTTCACGAGCTACCTCGACTACTTTCGCTCGCGGGTCATCGGGCGCATTGAGGAACTTCCCGAGAGCGAACTACGTCGCAGCCGACTGCCGTCGAGTTGGACGCCACTCGAACTCGTGAAGCATTTGACGTTTGTTGAGATGAGGTGGCTGGAATGGGGATTCAAGGGCCTTGACGTCGCGAATCCTTGGGGTGACCGACGTGGCGATCGGTGGTTCGTCGCTGAGCGTGAGACACGTGAAGACCTACTCGTCGCACTTGACGAACAGGGCAGGAGAACGCGTCGCGTCATCGAGAGTACTGACCTCGACGACATAGGGACGCCGGGCCCACGTTGGGAGGAGTCGGCCCCGCCCACGCTGGAACGTGTTCTCTTCCACTTGGTGCAGGAGTACGCACGACATCTCGGTCATCTCGACGTCGTGGTCGAACTCGCGGGCGGTTCGATCGGGGAGTGATGGTTCGTCGGAATGCAAAGAATCGATCAATGACGCGGAACCTTCTGAA
>DASZHK010000026.1:0-6079 GCA_035937905.1 Acidimicrobiales bacterium | reverse complement strand
GTTCAGTTGGACTGACCAACGACCTTTCTACTTTGTGGGGTCAATCTCCCTCGAAGGGGGCGCCGATTGCTTTTGACAGCGCCGGGTCGGCCGCGGCCATCATCCTGGACACCAGTGACGGGTACCGACTTCGCTCGGTGGCACTCGCCGGCGAAGTGAAGAGCTTCGACTTGACGCGCAAAAATTACGAGATTGATCCTTCCCAAGGTGTCGACGTTGGTCCACTCGGCAATGAGATTGCGCCCGAGGTCTTCGTCGGCGGGATGGCCCGACTCCTCACACTCGTGTCGGCGGATCTCGTGGGCGTGATGGACGCCGGTCTCGCGACAGCCGTGGAGTACGCCGCCACTCGCGAACAGTTTGGCGTGCCGATTGCTACCTTCCAGGCGATTCAGCATCTTTGCGCGGCACAGTTGGTTTCGTTGGAGGGTGGTCGCTCGCTGACGGAGTACGCGGCGTGGGCGGTCGATCAAAGCGACGCTCACGAGGCAATACTCGCGGCGCGAGCGGCCAAGGCATACTGCTCGCGTGCAGGACGCGTCGTCACCGAAGCCGTGGTGCAAGTGCACGGCGGCATGGGATTCACGTGGGACTGCATGGCGCACGTGTACTTGAAGCGAGCGCTCACCGACGCAAAGATTCTCGGTGACTCGGCGTCGCAGATACAGGAAATCTCAGCTCTACGTGGCGGGAGGATCTAGTGGACTTCAACGACGGACCCGATGAAGCCCGCTTTCGCGCAGAACTACGTGACTGGTTGCGCGACAACAGTCCGTCGCACGACGCCGATGGAGACCACGGCGAAAAGGGAAACGTTGCGAACCTCGAGTGGCACCGCCGCCTCTACGCGGGTGGATGGCTGGGGCTGAGTTGGCCCAAGGAGTACGGCGGCAAGGGTCTCACACCGATCTACGACGCCATCGTGAACGAAGAGGTTGGCGCTTCTGGAGCGTCGGCGCCCTCAGTCGGTTACCTCGGACGAGCGATTCTTCACTTCGGCAGTGACGAGCAAAAAAGTGAGTACCTCCTGTCAATGCTGCGCGGCGACGTGCAGTGGTGCCAGGGATTCTCAGAACCTGGTGCGGGTTCAGACTTAGCTTCACTTCGCACGCGCGCCGACAAGCGTGATGACGTCTACGTCGTCAACGGTCAAAAGGTATGGACGAGTAGGGCTCAATGGGCCGACTGGTGCTTGTTGCTCTGTCGCACGAACCCTGAACTCCCAAAACACAAGGGAATCTCATGTCTGGTCTTTGAGATGGATCGTCCGGGCATCACGGTGCACCCCCTGAAACAGACGTGGGGAACGGCCGAGTTCAATGAGGTCTTTTTCGACAATCTCGAAGTCCCCGTTTCCCGGCGCATCGGTGAAGAGGGTGATGGTTGGCCACTCGCCACCACGGTGCTCGCGCACGAACGCGGGCCGGCCGATATCGGATTCATTTCGCATTTTCAGCACCAGTTGCAAGAGTTTGAGGCTTTGTTACAGCGACTCCCCGATGATCAACGTGCGGAATTTGCGCCGCGTGTTGCCCAGGCGTACGTGAGCATCGCCGCGTGTCGACTTCACGTGTTGAAGAGCCTCTCGCTTCGAGCGAAGGGTGTTGCGCCGGGTGCCGACACCTCCATCGACAAATTACTCATGACGCGCGTCGAGCAAGAGTTGGGGGCACTTTCCCTGGACGTGGCTGGTTCGGCGCCGCTTCTTGGAAATGATGCAGAGACGGTGTATCGCTACCTGCGTTCGCGCGCGGCGAGCATCTACGGCGGCACGGAGCAGATTCAGCACTCCATCGTCGCGCAACGAATTCTTGGGATGCAGCGCGCATAACAAGTAGCAAAGGGGGGAATTGTGGGTAGTGAACTTCGATTGGAGAGAGACGGCGCGGTGCTCATCGCGACGATCGATCGCGAAGACAAGATGAACGCGCTCGGCACGCAGCTTCACGAAGACCTCGAGGCAGCGTGGGCCAGCGTCAAGGCGGACTCGTCGATTCGAGCCATCGTCCTCACGGCCGTGGGCGAGCGTTCGTTCTGTACGGGCATGGACCTACGTGAGCTGGTCGCGCGCGGCGAACATCGCCAGTCCCCAGAGAACGTGCATGACGCACTGAAAATTACGCCCCTGAACTGTGGGGTCTGGCTCCCTACCGTGGTGGCCGTCAACGGGGTGTGCGCGGCAGCGGGACTGCACTTCGTGGCTGACGCCGACGTCGTCATCGGATCGACGAAAGCGTGGTTCGTGGACACGCACGTGTCCGTTGGCCAGGTCAGCGCGATTGAGCCCATCACGTTGATTCCCCGAATCGGACTTGGAAACGCGCTGCGTCTCGCGTTGCTCGGTCGAGCGGGGCGCGTCGACGTGGAAGAGGCGCTTCGCATCTCGCTGATTGACGAGATCGTCGATCCCGGTCAACTCCGTTCGCGCGCCATAGAACTCGCCCAAGCAATGGCGGCGGGTTCACCCGCAGCGGCAGAGGCGTCGAAGCGCGCTATTCGAGGTGCGCTCGAGCGCCCAATGTCTGACGCCATGCAGTACGGATGGGAAGTGTTGCGAGCACATCGCGAACATCCAGACTGCACAGAAGGTCCACGCGCCTTTTCGGAGAAGCGGACGCCGCAGTGGGCATAAGCGACGTGATCGTCGAGACCGCCGACGCCAACGGTGTCGCGGTGGTAACCCTCTCACGGGCCGCGACGGGTAACTCCCTTAATCCCGTCGTGGCCAGTGAGATAGCTGACGCGATCACCTTGGTCGGACGCACTGCTCGTTGTGTCATTCTCCGCTCTGAAGGACGAGTGTTTTGTGCTGGCGCGGATTTGGCCTTTCTCGACACGCTGATAGGAAAGACCAAAGAAGAGGTTGCGAGTTCGATCTACGCCAATTTCCAACGAATGATTCGCTCTATCATCGACTGCCCGGTGCCCGTGATCGCGAGCCTTCAAGGTGGCGCAGCCGGCGCGGGTTGTGATCTTGCGCTGGCCTGCGATTTCATTGTCGCGAGTGAAGCCGGCTGGCTCGAAGAGTCGTGGATCAACATCGGTGCGACGTCGGCTCTGGCGGGAGCCTTCCATCTCATGCAGAGCGCTGGGCCGCAACGGACACTCGACCTTTTGCTCTCAGGGCGCCGTCTCTTTGCTGATGAGGCATTGGCCCTTGGCGTCGTGATCGACGTCGTAATGCCAGAGAACCTCGACGATGCCACGCGCACGAGAGCAATCTCCATTGGTTCTCGTGACCCTGAGGCCGTTCGTGCGATGAAACATCTCGTTCGAAGTGCGCAACATGAGGGATTCGAGAAGGCCTTAGAAAACGGCCTCGAACTTCAAGGGACGCTGCTTTCGCGACCGGAGTTTGCTCGTGAAATACGGGCGCTACGTTCGAGGCTGAGCGAGAAGGCCCGTCTCTCGGCGGCTAATTCGTGAGCATGATTCAAGGAGTACAATGATTTCAACATGTCCAGACAAGATGCATTTGTCGTCGACGAGGTCGCAGAAAGAGCTACAGGAGCCAAGCCAATGACTGAAGTCCAGGATGAAGTTCAGAGCGCGGACGTAAAGGAAATGTCCGACCGCGTTGAGGCATTTCTGCGTAAACACCTGCCTCAAGAGTGGGTGGACGCGATCGATAACGACGATCAGGTCTCGCTCACTGCTGCGCGTGAACTCCTCGACCTGGAGACTTGGTGGGTCAAGCTCGCGGACGCTGGATTCGTCACCCCGGGTTGGCCCGTGGAGTACGGCGGACTCGCGGCACGTGGTGAGGTGGCGGGAGCGGTCTCGAAGAAGCTCAGTGAGTTCAAGGTTCCACGTTTCACCAATCCGATCGGCGTCAACCTCGCGGGCCCCGCGATTCTGCGATGGGGTACACCCGAGCAGAAGGAACGACTGCTGCGTCCGATCGCGCGGCACCAAGAGATCTGGTGCCAGATGTTCTCTGAACCTGGATCCGGTTCGGACCTTGCGGGTCTTTCGACCCGTGCCGTTCGTGACGGTGATCTTTGGATCGTCAACGGTCAAAAGGTATGGACGAGTTACGCGCACCTAGCGACCTGGGGCTTGCTCCTCGCGCGCACCGACCCCGACGCACCGAAGCACCAGGGCATCACTGCCTTCGTCATGCCAGTGAATCAGACCGGGATCGAAGTTCGTCCGCTCCATCACATCACGGGCGACGCGGAGTTCAACGAAGTCTTCTACAACAACGCTGAAGTCTCCGATGAGTGGCGCGTTGGCGAAGTGAACGAAGGTTGGCGCGTCGCAATATCCGTGTTGATGAATGAGCGAACGTCGGGATCGGGCGGTGGGTCAGCGCTGCCGGGCACGGTGACGGGACGATCGGTGGCGTCACTCATCCGACACCACGCTCCGATTGCTGACGAAACGCTTCGCCAACGCCTGGCCGAGGCCTACATCGAAGACAAGATCGTGCAGATCACGAACCAACGCACCTCCGCGCGTCGTAAAGCCGGACAGGGACCGGGTTCTGAGGGTTCGATAATGAAGTTGTTTCACTCCGAACATACCCAGCGGCTTCACGACTTGGCGTCGGACCTCGAAGGACTCTACGGTCAAGCGTGGCCCGAAGACGACCGATGGTTGAAGAACACGGCGTGGTCGTTTCTTCGCGTTCGCAGTAAGACGATCGCGGGTGGAACGAGTGAAGTGCAACGCAACATCATTGGCGAAAGAATCCTCGGTTTGCCAAAAGAGCAGGACTTGTCGCGCACGCTGGCATGGAAAGACGTACCACGCTCGTGAGCACGCATCACGACGAAACCACGTCGGCTAAGGCGCCTCGCCCCAAGCGCGAGATCAACGAGGAGACCGTCGAGATGTTGCGTCGTCGACTCGGCATCGCGACTCGCCATAATCAGCGGTCACATAATGAGGTCAGTTCGGTCGACTCCTTTCGTCACTACGCAATGGGCATCGGTGACGACAACCCGCTGTACTGCGACCCGCGCTACGCCAAAAGCACAGTCTGGACTGACCCGATCGCTCCACCGATGTACCCGATCTCGTCCGGAATCGCGCGTCGCGTGTCGTGGAGCGAAGACGAGAAAGAAGCGATGAGCGGCGGTGATCCCTTGGCCGGTATAGGTCAGTACATGTGCGGCGAGCGCTGGCTGTTTCTCCGTCCCGTTCGAGAAGGCGACACGCTCCAGCGCGAGCAGTCCCTGCACGCCGTTGAACTGAAGCAAAGTACGTTTGGTGGCGGCGTGGGCGCCCTCCTCTCGCATCAAGTGTCCTGGGTGGACGAAGGTGACGACAAGAAGAGTTCGCCGTACGCGCTTCGTTTCCTCGATTTTTGGCACGCGGATCGCGAACACTCCGCCAAGTCGGGCAAGTACCGCGACCTCGAGAGAACAATTTATTCCGACGACGACCTCGCCAAGATTGACGCAGGCTACGCGGACGAAAAAGTACGCGGCAACGAAACTCGATTGTTCAGTGAGGTATCTGTGGGAGACGCCCTTGATCCCATCGTCAAGGGACCACTGTGCGTGGCCGACGTCATGAGCTATCACGTAGCGATCGGCTGGGGTGGTTTCGGTGGCGGCGCGAGCAAGATTGCCTACAAAGCTCGTCAGCGAATCCCCAAGTTCTACATCAAGAATGAACTTGGCTTCTGGGACAGTGCGCAACGATGTCACTGGGAAGACGCGTGGGCCCAGAGTATGGGTCAACCCGCGGCGTACGACTACGGCGCGATGCGTACCAACTGGATGGTTCATCTCATCACCAACTGGATGGGGGATAACGCGTGGCTGTGGAAGTTGACCGCCTCGATTCAGAAGTTCAACTACATCGGCGACACCCAGTGGATGTCGGGCGTCGTGACGGGTCTGGATGAAAAGGTCGGCGCGGTGGAGATTGCGCTCGAAGGCACGAACCAACGCGGCGAGGTGACCTGTACTGGCACGGCCGTCGTCATTTTGCCCAAAGATGAGCGTCGCGTGATCATTCCGTACTACGACCCCGCGGACGTACCAGAGGCTGTCGCCCCGTGAGCACGAATCCGGTGGGATCGACCATGAGCGACGGATTTCTTCGTGGCTTGAACGTGTTGGAAATC
>DASZHK010000025.1:0-5156 GCA_035937905.1 Acidimicrobiales bacterium | reverse complement strand
TCGTGCTGGTGCTGGAACTTACCCGGGTGGAATTCGCCCTCGTGCTCCCCATGATGGCGGCGGTGGTCATCGCCACACTCATCGTGCGTCAAATAGACGGCTACTCCGTCTACACGGCCCGACTGCCACGACATGAACTGGCCGCCACGACGTGAGCCACGTCACTTGTGAACGCGTCGTCACCTCGTGAAAGAACGGAGCCGTGCGGGGTCGCCGCAGTCACTTCACGACCAGTCGATGAGCAACTCGACACTGCTCGTACGGTGCGCCGAACGAGCGGACTGGTTGGCCCTGAAGACCATTCGACTCGAGGCCCTTCGCGACACGCCCGACGCGTACGGTTCGTCGCTCGAGCGCGCGCTTACGTTCTCCGACAATCGATGGCGCCTCATGACCGTGCAGCAGGGCTACTTCTTGGTCGCGCGTGACGGCGCCGTCGTCGGCATGGCCGCGGGCGGCTATCACGACGATCATCCGGGCGACCACTGGCTCTACGCGATGTACGTCACGCCCGCCGCGCGAGGCACCGGGGTCGCGTCCACCCTGGTCGACGCCGTGAGTGCCTGGGCGAGGAGCGAACGCGCGAGCGCGCTGTTCCTCGACGTCACGACGTCGCTGGCGCGCGCGCGAGCCTTCTATCAAAAGGTGGGCTTTGCCCCAACGGGTGAACGGCGGGTCATGGAACGTGACCCTTCGATCGAGTTGATCAGGATGAAGAAGGAATTAGGAAATGACTGAACTTCGGGTTCAACGTGTCGAGGCGTCAACGCTCTACGAGCTACGTCGTCGAGTGCTGCGCGACAACGATCCGACGCAAAGTGCGAGCGACTCGTCCGACGACGCCGCCTCGACGATGCACTGGGGTGGTTTCGTGGGAGATCGTCTCGTCGTCAGTGCGTCGTTGTACCTCGAGCCCGCGCCCGTGAACGAAGAACTCATCTCGTACCAACTTCGCTTCATGGCGACCGACTTCGACGAACAGGGAAAGGGTTACGGCTCGGAGGTCTTGGAGTCCGCCTTCGACGCGCTGCGAGAGAGAGGTGCCGCGCAGGTCTGGGCGCACGCGAGAGACACGGCGCTCGGCTTCTACGTCGCGACCGGTTGGAACGTCGTCGACGGCTCCGAACACCTGAGCATCGTGACGAACTTGCCCCACACCACCATCGTGAAGTCCCTGGTCGAACGCTCGTAGATGAACCTCTCTCTCGCGCGGCGTTCATTAGATTTGGTAAATGCGTAAATACCTGATTCTCCTCGGCGTGCTCGTCGTCATCGCCGCGGGCGTGGTGGCCTACCCCCACCTCAAGTCGAAGGCGACCGGGACCACCACGACGACGACCACGAAGCCGGTCCCGCACTACTCCAACGCCCCCTTGACGGGTGTCGTCGACACCTCGGGACTGTCGCTAACGCGTCCCGCGCTGACGGTAAAGATCGAGAACACCCCCGAGGCATTGCCCCAGTGGGGCATCGACCAGGCGGACGTCGTCTACGAGGAGATAGTGAACGGCGGCATCACCCGCCTCGCCGCGATCTTCAATTCGCACGCGCCCGCGAAGGTGGGACCGGTCCGTTCCGTTCGACCCACCGACACCCAGGTCGTCTGGCCCCTCGGCGGGATCTTCGCGTACTCGGGCGGCGCCGCCTACGCCGTCGCGAGCATTTCCACGGCCCCGGTCAAGTTGATCGACGAGAGTTCGGCCGGTACGGCGATGTTCCGCGACCCCAACTTGTACGCGCCGCACAACCTCTTCGCCGTCGCGTCCGCGCTCTTCGCCTTCAAGGGCACGCCGACGCCACCGCCGGCGCTCTTCAGTTACCGTAAGAGCACCGAGAAGCCGGTCGGCTCGAAAGTGGCGAGGTTCGTCGTGCCGTTCCCGAGCATCTACCCCGTGACCTGGACGTGGAACGCGACGACGACGTCGTGGGATCGCACCCTCTTCGGAAAAGCGGACGTGACCGGCACCGGCGTGCGTGAATCGCCCAAGAACGTCGTCGTGATGTTCGTCAACTACGTGAACGGCATCGGTACCGAGGCCTCCTACGCCAACCTCCAAGGTTCGGGTCCAGTCTCCGTCTTCAGTGACGGCAAAGAAGTGCAAGGAACGTGGTCGAGGGGACCCTCGAAGGCCGACGTCATCCAGTACAAGACCGCGAAGGGCACCACGATCACGTTGACCCCCGGTCAGACGTGGGTGGAACTCTTGAACACCGGCACCACGCTCACCGTCACGAAGTAACGAGGTTCTCGAGTCGCTCGAGCGTGGTTTCCATTGCGAGGCGATTCCTTTCGGGAAAGCCCATCGCCATGACGATGAGTCCCGCGGGGTTGTCGTAGGTGAACGACTCGGTGACACGAGTTCCGCCGGGCACGTCGTCGAGTTCGTAGCGCCACACGCAGCGCGCGAAGTGATGCCACGCAATGGTCCGGTTCTCGACGAAAGCGACGACCACGTTGCGCGTGAAGTACGGAACACCAATCTTCATGTTCATCGCGAAGGTCGCGCCAAGGAAGAGTCGTGGGGGACCTTCCTTTATCTCCTGCAGTGAACCCGATCCGTCGAAGGTGGCGTGTTGGCGCGGATCGGCGAGGAGCGAGAAGATCGCGGACGCGGGCGCCGCGACGACGCGGGTTGCACTGACGCGTCGGCGAGCGGTCATGGGCGAAGCGTAGGGTAAGGGAAGTCTTTCGATCGGAGTCGCGTGACGTTTCGTGAACAACTCATCAACTTGCCTGATGGGCGCGTCTTAGAAGTGGCGACCATGGGCGACCCCGCGGGCCACACCGTGTTCTTTCACCACGGCACGCCCGGTTCTATCAAAACGATGTTGGCCTTCGAACCGCTTACCGAGAGCGGGGAGCTCTTCTTCGTCACGACGTCGCGCGCCGGTTACGGGGTGTCGAGTCGCCGCGAAGGACGCGACATGGCGTCCGTCGTCGACGACACGCGTCACGTACTCGACGCGCTTGGACGCGGTTCGTACGTGGTCCTCGGTTGGTCGGGCGGGGGACCGCACGCACTCGCCTGCGCCGCGCTCGACGCGCCGCGTTGTCTCAAGGGGATCACCCTCGCGGGCGTCGCGCCGAGCGACGTCGACTTCGACTGGACCGAGGGCATGGGACCAGAGAACCTCGAGGAGTTCGCACTCGCGAAAGTGGGCGGACCGGCTTACGAGGCGTACATGGAGGCCTCCTGCGCGGCGATGGCCGACGTCAACAAGGACAACGTGATCGAGTTGATGTCGGGACTCTTGCCCGAGGTCGACCGCGAGGTCCTCGCGGGCGACCACGAACGCGAGATCTTCGCAACGGGTATGCGCTACGGCTTCGTGAACGACTGGCGCGGTTACTTCGATGACAACGTCGCGTTCCTCTTGCCGTGGGGCTTTGACACGTCGACGATCGACGTTCCGGTCGCGGTCTACTTCGGTGACGCGGACCTCATGGTGCCACCGAAGCACGGCCACTGGCTGACCCAGAGCATCCCGAACGCCGTGGCGCACCACCACGCGCCCGAGGGGCACCTCTCGATCTTCGCGCGCCACTTGGACGAGGTCGCGTCGGACCTCTCGTCGGCGTTCGCGTCGTGACGAACCTGGTATCTAGGCTCGTTTGACGTGACGCGCATCGGCAATCTCTACGGGCCTGACGCTACGTTTCTCGGCGTGCCAGGTGCCGATCCGGACAACGTCGCGGAGTGGTCAAAAGCGACGGCCGTCATCATCGGCGCGCCCTTCGATGGTGGGACGTCGCACCGCCCCGGCTGTCGCTTCGGACCTCAAGCCATGCGCACGACGGACTACCTGCCGCACGATGGACAACGTCCCTCACTGGCGCTGGGCGTCGATCCGTTAGTCGACCTCGGCGTCGTCGACCTCGGCGACGTCGCGATGCCCTCGGGCGACACGGAACTGTCTCTGCGGCTGCTCGAAGAACGCGTGGCGGCGGTGGCGAGTGCGGGCGTTATTCCCGTCATCCTCGGCGGCGATCACACCATCGCGCTGCCCGACGTGACGGGCGTAGCTCGCCACGTCGGTTGGGGAAGGGTTTCGGTGATCCACTTTGACGCGCACGCCGATACCGGTGAGAGTCAGATGGGTTCGCTCTACGGTCACGGCACCCCCATGCGTCGACTCATCGAGTCGGGGGCCTGTCGAGGCGATCGATTCTTGCAGATTGGACTTCGGGGCTACTGGCCCGAGCCCGCGACGCTCGACTGGATGGCCGAGCAAGGGATGCGCTCGTTCGAGATGGGCGAGATCGTCGCGCGCGGTCTCGACGACGTCCTCGACGAAGCCCTCGACCTCGCCATGACTGACTGTGACGCCGTCTTCATGTCCATCGACGTCGACGTCGTCGATCCCGGGTCGGCGCCGGGCACCGGAACTCCCGAGCCGGGTGGCCTCACCAGTCGTCAACTTCTGGACGCCGTGCGTCGTATCGCGATGAGCGTGCCCATCGCGGGCGTTGACGTCGTGGAGGTCGCGCCGCCCTACGACCACGCGGAGATCACGGCCTACCTCGGCAATCGCGTCGTGCTCGAAGCCTTAGGCGGCGTCGCGTGGCGGCGTCGCGAGGAGCGCGGCGATGCCAACCGCCACCCGAGCGACCCGTTGCTCAATCGCTAGCCGCGTAGCGAGTCCAGGATCTCGACGACCATCGCTTCGGTGGTGTTGGGGTGTAGGAACGCAATGCGCCCGACCGTTTCGCCTTCCCACTTCGTGGGCGTGACGAAGGCGATCTGGCGGCGCAGGAGTTCGTGACTCCACTCGTTGTAGCGCTCCGCGCTCCAGCCTTTTCGACGAAAGAGCACGATGGAGAGACTCGAGGGTCGAACCATCTCGAGGTGCTCGCTCTCGTCGATGAGGACCTGCGTGCGTTGGGCGAGGTCGATGGCGCACTGTACCGCCGACTCGTACGCTGCGGTGCCGTTCGTGACCAGTGAGAACCAAAACGGCAGCCCTCGCGCGCGTCGAGAGAGATGGATGCCGAAGTCCGAGGGGTTCCATTCGTACTCCTCGTCGGTTCCTTCGTGCAGGACGTCCAAGTAGCTCGCCTGTTGCGCGAGGACCTTTCTCGCCACGGTCGGGTTCCGGTACAGCAAGGCGCAACAGTCGAGGGGGGCGAAGAGCCACTTGTGCGGGTCGACGATGAA
>DASZHK010000024.1:0-15473 GCA_035937905.1 Acidimicrobiales bacterium | reverse complement strand
TTGTCATCGCGAGTGTGGTGTTGTCGGACATCGCGCGCATCGACTTGCCGAGGCGCGTCGTCTTCAACATGACGTGCACGAGACCCATCAACACCACCGAGATGGCCATCACGATCAATTGGTTTCTCGTCAAGAGGAACGGACCGATGTGGATAACTTGCTCAATGGCCATGTTGTAGGCGCGAACGTTGGCTCCCCAGAATGAGTAGATGACGTTCAACATGATCAGCGAAAGTCCGAACGTGACGATGAGCACGAAGAAAGACTTCTCAAACCGACGCGCGAAGGGACTGAGAAGGAACCGATTCAACAGCACGGCAACGACACCCATGAGAAGTGATCCGCCCACGAGCGCGACCCACACGTTCCAGTGCAGTAACGCCGTATTGAGCTCGTACGTCAGGTACGCCCCCAACGCCATGAAGTCCCCGTAGGCGAAGTTGATGTAGTTCGTGATGCCGAACTGAAGACTGAGACCGACCGCCGCAATAGCCAACACGGACGCGGTGACCAGGCCGAACCCGAAGGCCAACCAGAACTGAGCCACTCTTTCCCCCCAAAGTAGATGACGCAACCGCAAGCCCTGTATGGCTTTGCGCGGTTGTGAGAGTTTCTATCGCAGTTTTCGACCCATGTCAATTACGCCTCGGCAAAAACTTTCCACCCGCTTGGGCCGAAGGACGAAAATGGTGCTCAGCAGGGGCGGGCGCCGACCACGTGCTCGGGTTAGTTCCCACTTTCATGAACGAGTTACGCATGTTGCGGAATTGGCAATACTCGACTTTTTGTTCTTCGATCACTCGCCTTCCTCCTCGAAACGAGCGCAAGAATTTTAAGAGTAGTGACGCGCGGGCTGCAATAGTTGTCACCATGTCAAATCAAGATCGCTACACGCACGGTCACCACGAATCGGTACTTCGAAGTCACCGATGGCGCACCGTCCAGAACTCGGCGGCCTTCCTGCTCCCCCACTTGACACCCTCGATGGACGTGCTTGACGTGGGATGCGGCCCCGGCAACATAACTATCGATCTCGCTCGAGTGGTGACGTCGGGGAACGTCACCGGCGTCGATCTGTCGCCCGAGGTGATTGAGATTGCTCGACAACTACAACTTGAAAGCGACGTCACGAACGTCAGCTTCGACGTCGGCGACGTGTACGGCCTTGCGTTCCCCGATAACTCCTTCGACGTGGTCTACGCGCACCAAGTGTTGCAACACTTGAGCAATCCGGTGGTCGCACTCGAGGAGATGCGTCGCGTGCTTCGCGACGACGGAATTCTCGCCGTACGCGACGGTGACTTCGGGGCGTTCACGTGGTCGCCCGATAGTTCCCTCCTTGAACGCTGGATGGAGATTTATCAGGCTCTCACCAGGAGGAACCACACAGACGCGAACGCTGGGCGGCACCTCCATTCGTGGGTGCGACGCGCGGGCTTTTCTTCGATCGAAGTCGCCACGTCGAACTGGACGTTCTACCGACCTGAGGAGCGAACGTGGTGGGGACAACTCTGGGCCGACCGCGTCCGAGAGAGTGAGTTCGCTCGTCAGAGTCTCGAGTACGAACTCACGACGCAAGAGGAACTCGACGCGATCGCCGACGCGTTCTTGGCGTGGGCGAACGACGACGACGGCTTCTTCAATCTCGTCAACACTGACGTCCTCGCACGTCGCTGAATTCTGCTCAGCAGATCGTTGGTGGGGCGATCTGTCGTGATTGACGGTGCACGTCACGCGACGCAGTCGCATTCGCATTCCTGTTCGCGGATGACCAATGATTTGATTGCGCGAGACGTCATGACGTGGCGATGATGAGCGCTGTTCACGATCGCACGGAGCGATTACTCCCTCCGTTTCTTGTCAACGTCGACGCGCGTCCAGCGCAGCAGCTCTCGCGCGCGATCCACCCCGCTCGACGCTCGATCACCGCGTCGCTACGAAACGTCATTGAGACGTACGCGAAGGAGCGACGTCACCCATCGTGTTCGACACGACGCCACAAGAACCGACACGTCACGCAAAAGTGACGCGGAGCCACGCCCGCGAAGACGGACAAAAAATACCCTGACATCAGGACTATCACGCAAGACGGGCTTGGAGATTTTGTAGAATGGACACGATGCTTGCCACGACACTTCCGCTCGAGTGGCAGCTCACGATCATCTTTCTCGCCGGCGTCGTCGCGGGCATTTCGAATGGCATCGCGGGAGGAGGAACCTTCCTAAGTTTTCCCACCCTGCTCGCTCTTGGGGTGCCCACGCTGCAAGCGAACGTCTCGTCTTCGGTAGGCATCGTGCCCAGCACGCTCGGCGGCATCCACGGATTCCGACGAGAACTTTCGACCCACAAGAGACTCGTGCGTGATCTCATGGTGCCGTGCGTTCTGGGGTCCATCGGTGGCTGCGTCCTCTTACTTGAAGGCTCGAACGAGACGTTCAAGCACGTCGTACCGTGGCTGATTGGCGCCGCCACGCTGCTGTTCGCGTTGGCACCGCGCCTGACGAAACTGCTGTCGAAGAAACATCTAGCCCACGGTGTCATCCCCGTGCGGCGACGCACGCTCTTCGTCGGCGTCTTCATCGCGGCGGTCTACGGCGGCTACTTCGGCGCGGGACTTGGCATCGTCTTGCTGGCGGTGATGGCCCTTACGTTGCCCTTCGACATCTACGAAATCCAAGGGATTCGAAGTGCGTTGGGAATGTTGATCAACGCCGTCGCCGCCGTCGTCTTCATCATTCGCGGTCACCTCGACCTCAACGCCGTCTACGCCTTGTTGCTCGGGTCGCTGATTGGCGGCTGGCTCGGCACGCTCCTCATTCGACGCGTTTCCCCAAAAGTCGTTCGCACCCTCGTCATCCTTGTCGGCACGGGCACGACCATCCGGCTCGCGCTCGGGCGCTAGACGCCTTCAGTTCGCGTCAGCGAGCAGCGTGCGAGGCGCGCTGAGCATCCGATCGACGGTGAAAGACTAAATCGCTGCACACGATGACGAACGCCAGGACGCCGACCGGAACGAGCGGAGCGAACCGTGGCGCGTGTACCGCGACGGCCGCTCCGATTCCCGCGCCGCCGATGAGGGCGAGCAGGATAAGGGCGCTTCGACCTGACACGGGTTCCTTTCGTTTCGCCACACCCGCGAGCAACTGCGTGAGCGTACCCGTGAGATAGGTGGTGGAAAGACCACTGATCCCGAAGCGAAGTGTGGCCGCGCTCTGAACGCCTAAGGCGACCGCGTTGATGCTGAGCATCGCGTACTCTGCGGAACCCACGGGGGCACCAGACGTGATCTCCCACCAGGTCGCGAAGATGAAGAACACCACGAGTTCTAGAACCAACGCTATGAGGATCGGTCGGGGCCAGATCTCATCGTCCTTGTGCGCGTGTCCCGCGACGCGCGCGCCTACCAAGCTGCCCACGACGAAGCCGAGGAACGCGATGCCCGTGTGTAGAGCGAGCGACACGTCACCTTTTCCAGCGGCAACACCGAGGAGCACCATGTTCCCGGTCATAACACTGGTAAAGACGCCGCCGAGCCGAGTGAAACCGATGGCGTCAACGGAACCCGTCACCAACGTCAACAAGATGACGAGCGCGTCACGTTGTCGCACTGGCGTCCAGAAGGCGACGTCGCGATTGTTCGCCACTCGAGTTAATCGACTTTGGTCGAACGTGATGCGGCGTTTCCACCGAGGAAGGACTCAACGAAGAGGGGATTCTGCTCGAGGTCCTTCGGCGCGCCTTCGAGGACGACCTTGCCACCACCGAGCACGTAGGTCCAGTCGGAGATTCGAAGAGCCGCCTTCGCGCGCTGTTCGACGAGCAGCACGGTCGAACCGAAGTCGGCGAAGCCCCTCACGAACTCTTCGAGCAGCTGCGTGGCCACCATGGGTGCCAAATTCGCCGTCGGTTCGTCGAGCACCAACACCGAGGGCGACAACATCAAGACCCGACCCATCGCGAGCATCTTTCGCTCGCCACCGGAGAGCTTGCCGGCCTTCCTCGTCATCATCGTCTTCAGTTTCGGGAAGAAGTCGAGTACTGCGTCAATGCGCCCCGGTATGTCACGGCGGCTCAGCAGGTAGCCGCCGATCTCCAAGTTCTCCTTAACAGATAACGGTGGAAAGACGTCATCGATCTGGGGTACGTAGCCCACACCAATCGTGGCGATCTCTTCGGGCGGGACGTTCGTTATGTCATGCTCACCCACCGTGACGTGCCCTTCGAGAACCTTCACTACACCCACGAGCGACTTGAGCAGCGTCGACTTACCCGAACCGTTCGGACCCACGACCGACACGACCTTGCCCGGTGTGGCCTCGATCGTGATATCGCTGACGATGGCCCGCCCGTCGTACCCGGCGCTGAGTCCGTTGGTGCTGAGCACCATTCCCTGTTTCGTTAATTCAACCGACAAGGTACGCCTCCACGACTTCCTTCTTGGCGCGAAGTTCGGACATCGTTCCTTGGGCCAGGACCCGACCTTCGGCGAGCACGATGACGGGGTCGCAGAACGCGTCCATGATGGCGAGCTCGTGCTCGACCATCACGATCGTCATGCCGCTCGCGGCGAGACGCGTGAGCTGGTCACCGATCCTGTGCGCGAGGTTCGGGTGCACGCCGGCCATGGGTTCGTCGAGTAATAGAACTCTCGGCTCGGCGAGGAGGGCGCGCATGATCTCGACGAGACGGCGCTGGCCGCCCGACAGGCCCCCGGCGTAACTGTCGGCGTACTGGGTGAGCCCGAAGCCCTCGAGCATCTCGCGCGCGCGCTCGATGTTCTCGACGTCTTCGCGACCCCAAAAACGCCGTCCGCGGAGCGCCCCGGCGAAGGAGTCACCCGATTGGCGCGGGATGGCCGACACGAGATTCTCGAGCACCGTGAGTTTTTTGAACTCACTGGCCAGCTGGAACGTGCGAATCATGCCGGCTTTCGCGCGTTCGTTGGACGGCATCGAGGTGATGTCGCGGCCTTCGAAGAGGACTCTTCCACTCGTCGGGGCGAGCGTGCCCGCGAGCATCGCCAGGGTCGTGGACTTGCCCGCGCCGTTCGGTCCGATGAGTCCGGTAATGCGCCCGCGCTGAATCTCGAGGGAGACATCCGAGACCACGGTCACGCCGTGAAAGGCTCGGGTCAATCCATCGCTCGACAGAATTATCCCGTGATCACTCGCGTCACCTTCGAGCCTCAAGAGCTGACGAAAATCCATCTGATCGAGTTTGCCGAGGTTGATCAACGAGTCGGGATCGCCGCTCGAAGGGGCCACGACGGAGGACTTCGCCGACCCACTGAGAATCCGACGCCGCTCGGGAAGGATCCCATTGGGTCGGAACCAGAGAAACCCGATGATCAGGAGCCCGATCGCCACCCACTCCAACGCCGGCACCAGTGCCGGATTCGAGAGCGGCGGAATGAACCGGGTCACCTCCTCGAAACCCAATGGCACCAAGAGCGCGCCAAGGATCGCGCCCTTGTGGTTGCCCGCTCCACCCACGATGATGGCGGCGAAGAGGACGATCGTCTCGGCGTAGCCCCAGGCGCCGGGCGCCCACAGGTTGATGAAGCCGACCAAGACGGCCCCGCTCAGCGCGGCAATCATCCCGCCGAGGACCAGCATCGACGTGCGTTGGACGCGCACGTTCTTGCCCAACGCGTCAGCGACGACGTCATTGTCACGCATAGCTCGAAGTGACCGGCCGTAGGGCGACTCGGTCACTCGACGCAACAAGAAGTAGACCCCCACGCACAGCACGACGGCGACGCCTCCGTACGCGAACTGGTAGCCAAGGCCCTGGGGGTTCCACATTCCAGAAAACGGCGCTGGCACGATCGAGATGCCGGCCGCCCCGTTGAACAACGGCACGAAGTTGTTCACCAACTGATTGAGTAGTACGGCCGAGACGAGGAGACCCACCGCCGCGAAGTCACCGCGCAGGCGCTTGCCCACCAGGAAGACGAACGGCAGTGCCAAGAGTCCCCCGAAGATGGCCGCCCCGATCCACGGGAGGGGCCACACCAGGTGCCAGCCGAGGACGTACTGCTGGAAGCCGCCGTTGGACTTCTGCCACGGCCCCATCGAGAGGATGGCCGCGACGTAGGCGCCAGCGGCTTGGAAGATGATGAAACCGAAGTTCGACAGGCCCGCGAACCCGAACTGCACGTTGAGGGCGAGACACGCCATCGAGTCGACAGCGCCGTAGACGATGACCGTTGCCAAATAGAAGAGGATTGCGTTCACTAGCTGGTTTTCTCGCTTCCGAAGAGACCGAAGGGGCGGAAGGTGAGCATCCCGAGCAGGACGATGAAGGCGATGACTTCCTTGTACTGGGGATTGAAGTAGCCGGCGCTGAGCTCGGTCGCGACCCCGATGGTGACGGCCCCGATCATCGCGCCGTACGCCGAGCCTGGTCCGCCCAGGAACATCGCGGCGAGCATCAGCACGATGTAGAGCTGGGCGCTCGTCGCCACGAAGACCCCGGTATTCATAGCGAAGACCGTGCCGGCGAGACCGCAGAGCGCCCCGGAGATGAGCCAGGTCGAGGAGATAACCCTCTGGGTGCGCACCCCCGAGTTACGCGCCAGGTTCGCGTTCGCCGACGTCGCGCGCATGGCCTTGCCGAGCCGCGTGTACTTGAGCAGCCAGTGAATGAGTCCGAGGACGACGACGCAAATTCCAATGATGGTGAGCTGCAAGGTACTCAGGTACATACCCCAAAAGTGGAACTCGCGGCCCTGCGACTGCCTATACGAGAAGTAACTGCCGCCGACAATCGCTTGGAGACCGAAGGTGCCGCACAGATCGACGCCCAACGCCACGATGACGATGGTTATCGGCAGATTGTTCCGTCGTTGAAAGGGCGTGAAGACGAAGCGATTCAACAGAAATGACACGACGGCACCCGTGACGACGCCACCGATCATGGCCACCCACGCGTTCAGATGAGCGTGGTAATTGAGGAAGTAGGTGACAAAGGCACTATTGATCATGACCGAGCCGTAGGCCAGGTTGAGGACGTTCGTGACCGCGAACTGCATCGTGAATCCGACGGTGGCGATCGCGAGGACCGCGGCCGATATGAGGCCGAAGCCGAGCGACGAGAGGAAGACGCTCACGTCAAAACCTTTCGAGAGTGGGTGGGTGGGCCATTTATGAATTAAAGAAAGCTGGTGTGGCCGCGGCGATCATTTGCCGCGGCCACACCGGAGGAAGCTACAGCTTCGACTTGCACCCTGTGAGGCCGCAGAACCCGAGGGAACCGCCAACCGCAACCGTCGTGCCGTTCGCCAAGAACTGATCGTCTTCGAACGGACCGAACGCCGTCTGGTACGAGTCGAACAGGTATGAGCCACCTACGCCGACATAGTGAATCTTCTTACCAGCCTTGAGGTCCTTGAGTCCCGCGACGTAGCTCGACACGTTGACCGCACCGGGTACTCCCTCGGCGATCTTCAAGATGTCGGCCTTGTACTTGGCACCTTGGGTTGAGTGGGCCATCACCATGGCGAGCGCCGCCATGTTGATGCCGTCATACAGGTGAACCGTGCCGTTCGCCGAGAGAAGCCCCGCGAAACTCGGGACGCCTGGGACCTTGCCAGACTGCGCCAGAACCAACTTTTTGTACAGCGGGTACGCCGGACCTGACGCGTTGACCGTTTGGTTGTCCGCGTCGAAGTTGGTAATGAAGTTCTGAACACCGACCGGACCCGAAGTGACGCCGGAGAAGAAGACCGGGTCGATCATGGCTGACGTGCCAATCGTCGGGATCATCTTGTTACCGTTGAGCTGGTAGATCTCTGACAAAAGGGCTACGCCCGCCGCTCCGAGCGCCTCCATAAGGATGGCGTCGGGGTGCGATTGCACGATCGCCTGTGCCTCGGTCTGGAACGTCGACGCCGACATGTCAAGCGTCTGGTTTGAGACCACGTTCATCTTCGCGCTCTTGATAGCCGCGAGTGCCGGAGCCACGAAGGTCTGGCTGCCTGCGTCGTTGCCGAAGGCCAGGGCAATGTTCTTGTAGTTGTGGCGCTTCGCAATCTGCACCATCGCCACCGAGTCCGCCGCGTCAGGCGGAACGAGTCGGAAGAAGTACGGGTAGTGAACCGCGTCGAACTCGGACTGTCCCGTCATGCAGAACGACACCGTCTTGTGAGCACCGAAGATCGGCACGACCGTCGCCGCCTCGTCCGAAGTGCACCCGATCACGAGCGCTACGTTCGACGTCGTGGCGTACATCTGACGAACCGCGGGCACCGCGTCCGCGGGGTCACCTCGAGTGTCGACCGTCTTGCACTTGACCTGATCGTTGAGCACGCCGCCCGCCGCGTTGATCGCCTGGGCCGCCGCGTAACACGCGGTCTCGTACTTCGGACCTAGTGCCGCGTCCGCGCCGGTGAAGGGCGCGACCGAGGCAATTGTGATCGACCCTTTGAATGACGTCGCGCCCGAAATTCCCTCCGCAATGGGCAACGTCACCATGGAGGCGATAAGTGCCAGCGCGGAGGCGACGAGAACGAGTCGCTTTCTGCTGTTATCGACGAGTCCCCCCCGTCGTGCCATCTTTGAAAACCGCATCCTGCCCCCTTAACTAATTTGGTTTATCGCTGCTTAACGCAGTTCTCTGCCGCTAGAAGTTTGTGGTGTCCACTTCCAACGGGTGCCAAGGCCAGTCGGCCGGCGCGTCCTTCTCGGCGACCACGGTGTTGGAGATAGTCCCAACGCCTTCGACGAAGACTTCGATCACGTCGCCTGGTGTCAACCAGACTGGCGGCGTCCGCGCGAAACCCACGCCACCCGGAGTTCCGGTCGCAATGACGTCGCCTGGACGCAAGCACGTGAAGCCCGAGAAATATTCCACGGCGCGCGCGACGCTCACGATCATCATCGACGTGCGCGCCTCTTGCATCACCTCACCGTTCAACGTGGAGCGGATGGCCACGTCGGAAATGTCAACCTCGTCGACGGTGACGACTTCGGGACCAATCGGCATCGTGCCCTCAAAGTTCTTGCCCGGTGTCCACTGAGTTGCCTTGCGTTGCCATTCGCGAGCCGAACCATCGTTCATGACGGCGTACCCGAGGATTGATTCGAAGGCATCCTTCGCACGGATGTAACGACCACCCTTGCCGATCACGACGGCGACTTCGGCCTCGAAGTCGAAGCGCTCCGTGAGAGCCGGGGCAACGAGATCGTCGTAGGGGCCGATGACACTGCCCGCACCGCGCACGAAAGACTCCGGCCACTTCGGTACTTCGCGTCCGCCCTCGATGGCGTGTTCGGCGTAATTGACCCCGAGACAGAGAATTCGTGGGGGATTTGGCGTTACAGCGGCGAATTCAGCCCGGTCAAACTCTCGACCGACTCCGGCCGACGCGCTGCGAGCGGCGTCGAGTGCGGCGTCGCCGCCGGCGGCCAATCCATCGATGCTGATCAGGGAGTCGTCACCGGAAACTTCCGCGAGGTCCACGTACCCCTCACGGGCGCGAACGTGAAGGCGCAGTCCCTTCGACGTACGAATGGTCGCAAACCTCATGTCACTTCCCCCCAGGTAGTCAACCAATTTGGTTCAATTGGTCAATGTGATCGAACCAGAGTGAGTGTAGGTGACCGTAAGGGTCATGTCAATCGCACTCGCGAGATTTCTTCTTAAAAAAGTTCAACAAAGTCATACTATTGGTAGCATTGGTTGTTGGATTGGTGGGGTCCGACAAGTAAGGAGTTTCGACGTGCAGACAGTGGCCAGTGATCAACTGCTTCATGTAGCAGACGACATTCTCAATTCAGCAGCACGAAGTGGTCTACGTCCGGGCAATCGACTGCCGACTGAACGCGAGTTAGCGACCAACCTGCAACTCACTCGGACGACGATTCGAAACGCCATGGCGTTGCTCGAAGACGAAGGCATCGTCTCTAGAGAGGTCGGACGCGGAACGTTCCTACGAAGCGATCCGCGTCACGGGCTCTTTCCAGACGCCGGAGTTCCACCGCACGCGTCTATCGCCGTCGTCGTCAGTCCTGCCGACGTCATGACCGCGCGACAACTCATTGAACCGGCGGCGATTGCGTCCATTGTCGAGAACGCGACGGTCACCGACTTCGAAGAGATCGAACGCTGTCTGCGCGGAAACGAGAACGCCGCGGACTACGACGAGTTCGAGCGGTGGGATTTCGCGCTACACCGCTCATTCATCCGGGCCGCGCACAACCCCCTCATGGAAAGCATGTACGAACTCGTCGAGGAAGCTCGCCAAGGCGAAACGTGGGGCAACTTGAAGCGTCGCAGCGATTCTACGGAGCGACGCGCAAACTACCGGACGCAGCATCGCGCGATCGCGGAAGCGTTGCGCAATCGTGACGGACGTGGCGCGCGCGAGGCAATGCAACTTCATCTCAGCACGGTTGAGGCAAATCTTCAAAAGAGTGCGCAGAGTTAAAGCCACTCTGACGGTCGACGATGCTCACGTCACTGTGGAATTGGTCGAGCAACTAGTCAAGAAACATCACTGTCGAAGCACTCGCTTCGATGTCGTTGGAACTCATCGAAGCGACGACGCGATCAAACAACGCTCGTGCGCTCGCATTCTCTGCACCTGTCGACAAGATAAAACCGAGCAGCACGCGGGCTTTAGGTCCGTCGAGCAGCCCCGCTGAGATGAGTCCTCGAGACAGTAGGTCTCGCTCTGATCCGGGAAAGCCGTAGGTCTCGCTCAGCACTTCCCCACTTCCCGTGCGCGAAGCGAGTACGACGGGCATTAGGGCGGCGAGGTTCTCGAGCGACGCAACGACGCGCGCAGGAACGTGACCGCCTCCAAATGCTTCGACGACGACACCCGTGTATCCGAGGGACGCCAGTTGATCGAGCACTCTCGCGTCGTCGCCCAACGAACACTTGATCAGCGCGACCGCCGGTACGTCTCCTTCGGGAATAGCCCCGACGTCCGCGTACCGCCCAACACGCAAGACAACTCGAACGCGATCTTCGACCAGCCAACCGAGTGGACCACAACTTGGTGATCGAAAGGTGGCGAGACTTGACGTGTGAGTCTTTCGCACGAATCGCGCCGCGTGGATCTCGTCGCTAAAAACGACGAGGGTGCCGAGACCCTTCGCCTGTGATGACGCCGCAACTCGAACCGAGCCGAGAACATTCGCGGAACCATCCGGACTCGCCACGGTCGAGTTGCGCATAGCACCCGTCACGACGACGGGCTGGGGGCGCCGGACCAACACGTCGAGCGCGAACGCCGTCTCTTCTAACGTGTCGGTGCCTTGAGTGACGACAACGCCGTCAACTCCTTCGTCGAATGACTGCTCAATAGCGCGTGCTAACTCGATCAAATCGGCAAACGTGAGGTCGCCCGACGGCTGTTGGCGAAACGTCACGGCGGTGACGTCAGCGACGTCGCGCAACTCGGGGATCACCGCGACGAGATCAGCGGCGCCGAGTTGCGGGGTCACTCCTCCAGTTGATTCGTCACTCTTGGTTGACGCGATGGTTCCCCCGAGGGAGTACACCGTTACGCGCGGTCGTACCGTCTGATCTGTCACGGTGTCACTTTCACTGTTGGCAAAGTCCAAGGATAGAACGGTCAAACGCGGCGCATGGTACGACGTCTTTGTTACTTTCGACATTGGACCTTGAGGTTCATCAGGTAGTTCGCTTAGGATGACCTGGAAGCATCTCTGAGCAATGTGCCTTTAGCTCACTGAGAGGTTGCGTGGATAAGCAGCGAAGAACACCGAAGGAACCACCCGCTCAAGTTTCAGCGGGTGACTCGCGCGTGTGGACCTCCCGTGACTCGACTGATGACTTGATGGCGCAACTCACGCTTGAAAGAGCTCGCCTCAGTACGACGCTGGACTCACTGATGGATCCGCACGTGATGTTCGAAGCCGTGCGCGACCGTGACGGCACCGTCATCGACTTCGTATTCGCCGACGCTAACGACGCCGCTATTGAGTACAACCACTCCACCCGCGAGAAGATGATCGGCGGGCGCCTGCTGGACATCCTTCCCGGTCACAAGCGCTCGGGCGTGTTCGCCACGTACGTGCACGCGCTCGAGACGGGCGAGCCGATGATCCTCGACGACTCGGTCTATTTCAACGAAATCATGAACTCCGAGCGACACTGCGACGTCCGCGCGTTGAAAGTTGGCGACGGTCTCAGCTACACGTGGCGCGACGTCACCGAACGGCTGCAGCTGATGGAGAAGTATCGCCTGCTGGCGGAGAACGCGTCGGACGTCGTGTACGAAACGGACGCCGAGGGTTCCTTCAAATGGGTATCGCCGTCGGCGAGCCGGATTCTCGAATGGGATCCGGACGACTTGCTCGGCACCTCATCGTTCGACATCATCTTCGACGAAGACCTCCCCAAGGTCCACGCTCATCGTCGCCGGACCATGAAGGGCGAGTTCACGCAGGCGATCGAGGCTCGTTACCGCTCTTCATCAGGGGATCTTCACTGGATGTCGGTGAGCGCTCGCCCCGCTCGCGACAGTACGGGCAACATTGAGGCCTTAATAGTGGGCCTTCGAAGCATCGATGCCGAAGTCGCCACCCGACACTCGTTGGCGGCCTCCGAGTCACACTTTCGGTTGCTGGCGGAGAACTCCTCCGACGTGGTGTTGGAGAGCAACTTCGAAGGACTCATCAAGTGGATTTCACCGTCAGCACAGCAAGTACTCGGTTGGCTCCCCCGCTTTCTTGTCGGAACACGATCACTTGATTTGGTCGCGCTGGACGACTTCGACAAAGCCCTCGTGTGGCAGCAGCGCGTTCGCGCGGGCGAGAAGATCGAATCAGCGCAACTCCGAATAAAGACCTCCGGTGGCGACCTTCGGTGGATGACGCTCCGCGCCCAAGCCGCCCGTGACGAAGAAGGCCATATAACTGGTGGCATTATCGGGATGAGCGACTGCCAGAGCGAAGTCGTGGCGCAACGCGCCGCGAACACGCTCTCAGCGGGAAGTCGCGTGCTGGTGCGATCCGAGCGAGAAGAAGATCTGCTCGTTCAAATGTGTCAGGCCGCCGTTGACGAAGGCGGCTACCTCCTGGCGTGGTACGGCCGTCGCGTCGATGACGCACAACATAGTGTCGTCAAGGTCGCGATGAGTCGTGAACATCGCGATTACGTCGAAGGAATCAACGTGGACTGGAGCGAGGGGCCGAACGGTCAAGGACCGGTGGGCAAGGCGATGAAGACCGGCGAGGCCGTCGTCTACCAGGACTTGGCCACGGACCCGAATTTCGCCCCCTGGCGAAAATGGGCGAAGGCCAAGGGATTCCGGTCCTGCGTTGGGCTTCCGGTCTACGTCGACGGCGAGATCGACGGGAGTTTGCAGGTCTTGGCCGGTGAGCGCGGGGCGTTCGACGACCATGTCGTCGACGTGCTGAAGGACCTGACCGACGAACTGGGCTACGGATTGAAACGCCTGCGAGACCACGAGCGACTGATGAAGTCTCTGAATGACCAGGCGCTCTTGAGCAGCGCGATCGACCAAGCGAGCGAGTCGATCGTGATCACCGACCCCGATTCAACGATTCTGTACGCGAACCCCTCCGCGGTTCGCACGAGCGAATACCAACTCGAGGAGATTCTCGGGGCGAACCCACGACTTTTTCAAAGTGAACTACACGACGACACCTTCTTTCAGATCATGTGGGCGCACTTGCATGGGGGAGAGCCCTGGCACGGCACCTTGATCAACCGCCGCAAAAGTGGCGAACTCTACGAAGAAGACTCCACCATCTCCCCCGTCCATGACGGGGACGGGAACCTGCTGGCCTACGTCGCCGTGAAACGCGACCTCACGGTCGAGCAACGACTCGAGACCCACCGAACGCGTGAACAACACGACCGACTCGCGATCCTCGACATCATGCAAGAGGTACGGCGTGCCGACTCATTACGTGAAACGGCGGAGGCGTTCTGTCGCGCGGGGACCAACTTGACGTCCATCGACGCCGCGCTCCTGGTTCTCGTCCAAGCTGACGGCACGTTGCTCACGATTGGCACCGGTGGCGAGCAGCTGGGCGGCGCGGCCAGTGGATCGACCCTCGAGTTTCCTCGCCCCGAGTACCTCATCGAACGATCCAACGCCGGCGCGTGGTGGCTCGATCTGAACCCCAACAGAATCGTCGTCGATGACGAGTTCACCGCACGAATGATCGAAGGTGGTTTCACGACCGTTGGTAACGTTCCCATCCGCTGGGAGGGTGAGTTAGTCGGTATCCTCGCGCTCGCTTCAAAAGACCCCGAAGGCCCAAGTTGGATGGCGTCGCGCCTCCCAGTCTTCGAAGAACTCGGTTCCTACGCGGGTGCCCTGTTCGGTGCCGAGGCGGAAGTCTTCTCGAAGGTCGAGTCGTTGCGCTCGGAAATCCTTTCGGTCATAAAGGATCAGCGTTTTAAGTGCGTGTTCCAGCCCTTCGTGAATCTCGAAACGGGGAGCGTAGTGGGGTACGAAGCGCTTACGAGATTCGACGGCGGTGAGCGCCCCGACTTGCGGTTCTTGCAGGCTCACTCGGTTGGTCTGGGCAGCGAACTCGAGGCCCTCTGTGCCCAAACCGCGCTCGAAATCGCGCGAGAACTTCCTTCAGATATCTGGTTGAGCCTCAACTTCTCCCCAGCCGCCATCATTGACGGCCACGCCGCCAAGGTCGTGAGCGGCGTGACGCGCCATCTCGTTATCGAAGTCACGGAACACGCCCAGATCAACAACTACGCGGCGATCCGCAAGGCATTCAAGGAAATTGGCAACTGCCAACTTGCCGTCGACGACGCGGGCGCCGGCTACACGAGTCTCAGTCACATTCTCGAACTTCAACCTGACTTCGTGAAGTTGGACATCTCCATGGTGCGCGGTGTCGACACCGATCCCGCTCGTCAGGCCATGGTCGCCGGTATGTGCCACTTCGCCTCCCAGAGTCATACGACGCTCATTGCTGAAGGAATTGAGACGAAGGCCGAGGCCGAAATGCTCCGCCAACTTGGCGTCCCCCTCGGCGAGGCCGGGATGCTCGGACAGGGCTATCTCTTTGGCCGACCGAAGCCCCTGAAGTAATACGTCCACGAGTCCTTGATCACGTCGTCACACTGACGGTCTGACTCGCGAAGCACTCGCCCATTTTTGTGTCGACACGGGTTGACACGGCATCGAGAACGATGGCAGGTCCATAGGGTAAGCAGTGCATGATTCCCCTCTCCGTCCTCGATCTCGCTACCGTCGCCACTGGATCGTCACCGGCGCAGGCTCTCAGGGAAACGACCGAAGCTGCGCGGATCGCTGAGCGCCTTGGCTACCACCGGCTCTGGGTCGCGGAGCATCACGGAATGGCGGCGGTCGCGAGCTCGGCGCCGGCGGTTTTGATTGCCCATCTCGCGAGCGCCACCACAACAATTCGTGTTGGTTCTGGCGGTGTGATGCTGCCGAATCACGCGCCCCTCGTCATCGCCGAACAGTTTGGCACCCTTGA
>DASZHK010000023.1:0-18664 GCA_035937905.1 Acidimicrobiales bacterium | reverse complement strand
CCCAGCACGGCTTCGATCACGGGGTCCTCCAACAAGCTGAGTAAGACGTGATCGGTACCCGTTCGGCGGTCACCTCGGTGATGGGCCTCCTCGCTGGCCTGCATATAGATGGCCCAGGGGTGAAGCACCTCTGGTCCAACGGATTCGGTGGTCATGAAGACTCCTTGCAGTATTTTGTGTGCACGGACTGACGAGTGACACCCAAGGCGTCTCCGATTTGCTGCCACGACCAGCCCTTTCCCCGGGCCGACGCCACGTGGTTCGCCTCGACCCTCTCAGCCAGGCGATGGAGTGCCAACGAGGCACGTAGCCCGATTGCCGGGTCATCCGACGAGAGACTCTCGTTGAGTTTTTCGATGTCCATGTCTGTCAGTCTAAACTGACATTATCCATTTGTCAATCTAAACTGACGCAACCGATCGCCACGAATGAGCGCTGCGAGATGGGTGTCGGCGACACACTTTTACGAGCAACAGAGCGCCGTCACGCTGTCGCCGCCTTCCCACTCACTCGACTCGCTGAGGACACACTCGCTCGCTAGTTCGGAGAACTACTGACGAAGTTCCTTGAGGAACGCGTGCACGTCAGCCTTGTCACGCGTGCGTCGCATGGGCGGGAGCTTCTTGAACATCGTGCCCCGGTACCGCGCTATGGCAAGTCGGGTGTCGAGCACCGCGACGACGCCGCGGTCATCCTTCGTGCGAATGAGTCGGCCGACGCCCTGGGCGAGCAGCATCGTCGCGCGCGGGAGGTCCACCTCGAAGAAGGGATGATCGGACTTCTCGCGCCGAGCTTCCGCCAAGGGATCGTTCGGAACGCTGAAAGGCAGTCGGTCAATGGTGACGAGACTGAGCGAATGGCCCGGCACGTCGATGCCCTGCCAGAAACTTGTGACCGCGAAGAGACTCGCTTCGGCGCTGTCGCGAAACCGTTCGATGAGGCGAGCGCGGGAGAGCGTCCCTTGGACGAGCACTTCGGTCTCCAGGCGAGGTTCGACCGCCTCAGCGACCCGTTGCATCACCGAACGGTTGGTAAAGAGCGCGAGGGTTCGACCGTTCGCCGCCGTGATGAGTTCGACGAGCTCTTCAATGATGGCCGCCTCGGCCCCTGGCGCGTTACGTTCGGGAAAGTTCTCCGGCACGTAGAGCAGTCCGTGATTGGGGTAATCGAAGGGGCTTTCGAAGTGATCCCACACGGCGTCGTCGAGCCCCAAGTTCCGGGGCAAGGTGTCGGGGATGGTGGCACTCGTCAAGATGGCGGTCACGTTGCCCCAGAGATCGTCGCGAAGTCGTGGTCCGACGTCGACGAGGGAGATCTCGACGTCGATCTCTCGATCACGACGAGAGAGGAAGAGCAGCTCGCCGTCCTTTATCTTGTTGACACGGTCGAGGTCGTTCGCGAGGTGGATCGCGGGACCAAGCGCGCGTACCTTACGGAACTCCGCGTCGGACGACGTAGTTTCGAGGTCGCGAAGTCCCTCGACGAGGGCACTTACGAGTTCGTTGGCGCGCGCGAGTTCGAGGACGCACGCTTCGTCGAGGCCCTTCAGTTCGTTTCGTTCGTACTGCGCGAGGAGTGCCGACGCCAAGCGGTCCGCGCTTGAGAGCAACTGATCGGCCCGTGCGCGGTCGTCCTCGCCGAGGATCGACCGGGCCCCCGAGGCGAGGGCTCGAAGTCGCGCCGCGTTGAGCGACGTGCCGAGCAGTGTCGCGAAGATGTCGAGGATCTCATGGGCCTCGTCGAAGACCACGAACTCGTGGGCAGGGAGCAGCATTGACCCCGACGCCAAGTGTGACGCGTACAGGTGAGCGTTGACGATGAGGATGGAGCTCTCGTTCGCGCGGTCCTTCGCGAGCTCGGCGAAGCAGTTCGCGCCCTGGGGACATTTGGTGCGCCCGAGGCACTCCTGAGGGGTCACCGAGAGACTGCGACGCGCGCGCGAATCGACTTCGAAGGGAAGTTCGTCGAGGTCGCCCGTCTGGGTGTCGTTCGACCATCGAAGGATGCGACGCATCTGGTCGGCGACACCCTTTGGCACGTCGACACCGTCGTCGAGCGTCAACTGCGCGCCGGCACCCAAACTCTGCGCTCGATTCCGACAGAGGTAGTTCTGCTTTCCCTTCAACACGGCGACGCGAACGCCTTTCACGTGCGCTGCCACTTGCGGCGCGTCCTTCGACGCGAGTTGGTCTTGGAGGTTCTTCGTGGCGGTGGCGATGACGACCCGTTCGCCCGCCATCACGGCCGGCACGAGATAGGCCAACGACTTGCCCACGCCGGTCCCGGCCTCAATGACGTGGTGACGACGTCGCGAGATCGCCGACGCCACCGCGCGGACCATTTCGCGTTGCCCTTCGCGTGATTCGCCACCACCCGGAAGGTCGTGCGTGATGGCGTCGAGGAGCGCGAGTGCTCGCTCGGCGTCGACCTCAATAACGTCGTCGTCGATCTGGACGCCGTCGCGGGCGTCGACGTCCACGTCGACGGTCTCTTCGTCCGGGTCGAAACTCTTCACTCATTGACAATACGTGTCGATGAAGCATTCTTGGGGCGAGGAAGTAAGTTTCATTCGTGCCCGATCCACGTCCCACACCTTTTCCCACGTCCCTCGACCGCTCCAGCGTGCCGCGCCACGTGGCCGTCGTGATGGACGGCAGCGGTCGCTGGGCCCAGCGCCGGGGACTGCCAAGAACCGAGGGCCACGGAGCGGGCGAGGTGTCCCTCGTTGACACGACCTACGGCGCGCTCGCCGCAGGCGTGAAGGCACTGACGGTCTTCGCCTTTTCTACGGAGAACTGGCGCCGTCCCGTCGACGAGGTGCGCTACTTGATGAACTTCAATCGCGGTCTTCTAGAGCGCCGTCAGCACGAACTCCACGCCGACGGCGTGCGCATCGTCTTTTCCGGACGACGTGACTGGCGCGTGCCCAAAGGCGTCGCGTCGCGCATGGATGAAGCCGTCGAACTGACCAAGAACAACAAGGACCTGACCCTCAATATCGCCTTCAACTACGGCGGCCGGGCCGAGATCGTGGACGCGGTGCGTCAACTCGTAGACGACAAGGTGCCGGCGAAGAAGATCGACGAGAAGAAGATACGTGAACGTCTCTATCACCCCGAACTGCCTGACCTCGATCTGGTGATTCGTACGTCGGGCGAGTACCGGATCTCGAACTTCCTCCTCTGGGAGATGGCGTACTCGGAGTTGATCTTCACCGACGTGCTGTGGCCCGACTTTCGTCGAGAGGACCTCTACGTCGCGCTCGAGGAGTACCAGCGCCGTGAGCGGCGATTCGGTGGTGTTGATAAGTGAGCGTGTTGCGCGCTACGATCGTCGCCGTCTCGCTCATCTACGTGTTTCTCTGGGTGTTGGCCTTCAACGGCGCGACCAGTCTCATCGGGCCGTTGGTAGTGCCGCTCGTGCTCGGCGTCATCGTCGCGCTCGGTGTCGCGCTGCAGCGCTTCATGGGCATTGCGCCTCGAAAGCAACACTTCAACAAACCGGAGGACGGCCCCAAACCGTGAACGAGGTCAAGGGCGACGCCGTGGTCCTTCGGACCTACAAGTCCGGTGAGGCCGATCGCGTGGTCGTGCTCTGGACTCGCCACCACGGGAAGCTTCGCGTCTTGGCGAAGGGCGTGCGCAAGACGACGAGTCGCATGGGTGGGAACTTGGAGACGCTCGCCTACGTGAACGTGGACCTCGTGAAGACGCGCGGTGAGTTCTACATCGCGCGTCACGTCCAGCACCGCGAACACCTCACGACGTTGCGTTCGTCGTACGCTCGGATCTCCGCTGGCTACGCGGTCGTCGAGGCAGTGGACGCCATTCCCTCGGACGGTGTCCCCGACGAGGAGATCTTCGATCTCTTGACCCGCGTCCTGCTCACCCTGGACGATGACTCCTTCGAACCCGCGCTCGTCCCGGCGTCGTTCTACTTTCGCCTGCTCGCTCTCGACGGGTCCGATCCCGTCGTCGACGTCTGCGTGAACTGTGGCCGACCGGGCCCGCTCGTCGCCTTCGACGCGCAGATCGGTGGCACGCTCTGTGACGAGTGTCGTCAGGGCGTCGCCCTCTCCAACGACGCGCTCGTGTTGATACGACGCGTCGTCGGCGGTGACCTCGCGAACGTTCTTCGCGAAGAGAGTCCACCGGGCGCCGGCGAAGTGATGGCCCTCGCCCAGGAGGCGATCGAAGTCCACTTCGGCAAACGTCTTCGCGCGCCGAGTTCCGTCGCGCCCTTGACGGCCCGACCAAAGGGCTAGGTGCCGTGACGTCCACCACCAACTTCGGTGTCTACGTGCACGTACCGTTCTGCGCGCACCGTTGCGACTACTGCGCCTTCGCCACGTACTCGGACCGCGACCACCTCATGGACGACTACGTCGAGGCCGTCCTTACCGAGATCGCACTCACGAGAGAGGTGGGGCTTCCCCCCGCGACGTCGGTGTTCTTTGGCGGCGGCACGCCGTCTCGACTTCCGGCGGAGGCGCTCCTGCGCATCCTCGACGCGATCGAACGCACCAGCGACGCCGAAGTGACCGTCGAATGCAATCCCGAAGACGCAAGTCTCGAGCGACTGAGGACCTACCGGGCTGGCGGCGTCAATCGGATGAGTTTCGGCGTGCAGTCCACGCAACCAGCCGTCCTCGCCGACCTGGGTCGTCGCCACGGCACCATGGCGCACCGCGAAGTCTCCGAGGCCGTCACGGCAGCGGGCTTCGCGACGTGGAACATGGACCTCATCGTGGGTTCGCGTGCTGAAGGTCTCGAGGACGTCCGCCACACGTTGAACGATCTCCTGACGCTCGAGAACCCGCCGCCACATATCAGTTGCTACGCACTCACGCCAGAACCGGCGACGCCCCTCGGCCGAGACCCCGCGCGACACCCCGACGAGGACGCCACGGCCGACGCGTACGACCTCGTCGGCGAGGTGCTCGAGCAACACGGCTACCTCTGGGAGGAGATCTCGAACTGGGCGAAGCCCGGACACGAATGCCGTCACAATCACGTCTACTGGGACCACGAGGATTACGTGGGCTTCGGCTCGGCGGCGCACTCACACCTGCACGGTCGACGGTTCTGGAACGTTCGAACCCCCGACCGCTACGTGGAGCTTCTGCGCAGGGGTGAGTCGCCGATTGGTGGCGAAGAGTTCTTGGACGAGACGACGCAACGCTTCGAAGCCGAGTCGCTCGCCCTTCGAACCGCACGCGGAGTGCCCCTCGAAGCGTTCGACTCACTCGACGAGATCGCGCACCTCGTTCGCGTGCGCGAAGGTCGCGTCACGTTGACGCCGAAGGCTCGACTCGTCGCCAATCAGGTCATCGTCCGCTTAAGAAGTAGTAACTAGTCCAGTAACCTTGCGTGATGGACGCAACATCCGAACTCGACCCCGACCTGCTCGATAAGGTCACGAACCTCGCCAAACGGCGTGGCTTCATCTTCCAGTCGGCCGAGATCTACGGGGGATTTCGCTCCACCTACGACTACGGCCCCTTGGGCGTCAACATGTTGCGCAACGTGAAGAACGCCTGGTGGCGCTCGATGGTCCAGACCCGTCACGACATCGTCGGCATCGACGCGGCGATCCTGGGACCGCCCGCCGTGTGGGCGGCGTCGGGGCACCTCGAGACCTTCACGGATCCGCTCGTCGACTGTCTCGTGTGCAAGGAACGCTGGCGCGAAGACAAGATCGACGGAGTCTGTCCGAACTGCGGTTCGACCAGGTTCACGAGCCCACGTGCCTTCAATCTGATGTTCAAGACCCAGGCGGGTCCGGTCGAGGGCGAGGGCTCGACGGCGTACCTGCGTCCCGAGACCGCCCAAGGGATCTTCACCAACTTCGCGAACGTGCTGTCGGCGACGAGAAAGAAGCCGCCCTTCGGCATCGCTCAAGTGGGCAAGTCCTTTCGCAACGAGATCACCCCGCAGAACTTCGTCTTTCGAACGCGCGAGTTCGAACAGATGGAGATGGAGTACTTCGTTCCGCCGGCTGAAGCCGAAGAGTGGTACCGCTACTGGATCGAGACTCGTTTTCATTGGTACGTCGATCTCGGCATTCCGCCAGAGAAGCTCCAACTGCACGAGCACGCGAAGGAGGATCTCTCGCACTACTCGAAGGGCACGACCGACGTCGAGTTCCTCTTTCCGTGGGGCTTCGACGAACTCGAGGGCATCGCCAATCGCGGCGACTACGACCTGACGCAACACGCCAAGCATTCGGGCGTCGCGCTCGACTACTTCGACCAGTCGACGAACGAGCGCTACACCCCGTACGTCATCGAGCCCGCGGCGGGTGCCACGCGCGCGATGATGGCCTTCCTTCTCGCCGCCTACCACGAGGACGAGGTGGAAGGCGAGACGCGAACCGTCCTTCGTCTCGACTGGCGCCTTGCGCCGTACCAGATCGCGGTGCTGCCGCTCTCGAAGAAGCCCGAGCTCGAAGGTGTCTCCACCGAGGTGCTCAACTCACTGCAACCACACTTCATGTGCGACTACGACGTCACCCAGTCAATCGGCAAGCGCTACCGTCGCCAAGACGAAGTCGGCACGCCGTACTGCGTGACGATTGATTTTGAGACGTTGAACGATCGCGCCGTGACCGTGCGCGATCGTGACACGACGGCGCAGGTTCGTGTGCCGATCGCGGACCTGACGCAGCACTTCTGGAACCTCGCCTCGGGCTGACGATGGCGGACGACGGACGCGGACGCAAGTTCGGCACTGTTGCAGAGCAGTACGACCTCTTTCGTCCCGACCCGCCCGAAGCGGCCTCGTCGCTCATCGGAGACCTCAAAGGCCTTAACGTTCTCGAAGTCGGCGCGGGCACGGGAAAACTGACGCGCTTCCTCTTGGCGCACGGCGCGAACGTCAGTGTGATCGAACCCGACGAGGACATGCGGCGAATCTTGGTGCGGCGAAGCCCCGACGTGCTCGTGTTGAACGGGCACGCGGAGTCGGTGCCCGTGCCTGACACCACCTTTGACGCGGTGTTCTCCTCGTCGGCGTGGCACTGGTTCACGCAACCCGACGCGACGATCGAGTTGGCTCGTGTCCTTCGTGACGACGGCACCATCTACGTATGGTGGAACGGCTTCAGCACCGAGAACCCCTGGATGACGGACTTCGTCTCGCTTCGTGAGAGTCCGAGCGACCTTCGCGTACGAGTACGAGGACGCCGCGTCGAGTTCGAACCCGACGGTCCGTTCATCGACGCCCAGGGCTTCGATCTCGAGTGGACGTGGCCGCGCACGATCGACCAGGTGGTCGGCGTCTTCGAGACGTACTCCGGCGTGATCATCCAAAGTGACGAAGAGCGCCGCACGTTGGAACAGGTCGTGCGAGCACGTCTGACGGAGCGATTCGGTGACGGGGTCATCGAACTCGAGATGACGCTTCGAGGAACTAGCGCTCGACGGCGACCCCGCTGATCGACGAGGTTTCGCTCTTTGGCGATCGCCAGAGAAGTGCCGGTACCAAGAGCGCGACGCCGAGCCCGCCTCCGAGCCAGCAGTCGCCGTACCAACCGAAGTGGGCGTAGAGTTGGCCCGCTAAGTACGAGCCGATCGACGCGCCGACGAACGCGCTGACCATGTACGCGCTGTTCAGGCGCGAGCGACCACCAGGCAAGAGTCCGTAGATGAGGGACTGGTTGGTGATCTGCATGCCTTGCATCCCGGTGTCCAACACGATGATGCCGAGCGCGAGCAGGATCACGGTGTTGCGACCGAGCGCGAGGATGACGAAGGCGAGCAACATCAGCGTCGCGAAGATGACGGTGCTCGCGCGCGTGCGTTGTCGGTCGGCTTGGTGACCCGCGGCGTTGGCCGCCAACACGCCCGCGACACCGAAGAGTCCGAAGAGTCCGATCACGGCGTTGGAGTAGTGAAAAGGTGCGCCGGCGAGGAGAAAGGAGAGCGTCGTCCACAGGGCGTTGTTGGACGCGAAGATGACGGCGCCGAGGTACGCCCGGCGGCGCAGCTGACGCTGGGTGACGAAGAGGGAGAAGACGCCCCCGACGAGCTTTCGATACGCCACGTGCTCGCGAGCGGCTTCCTTTGGCAGCACGCGATGCAAGACAACGGCCATGATGGCGAGCAGTCCCGCCGCACTCCAGTAGACGACGCGCCAACTCGACAGCTGGGCGATAAGACCTGACACCGTGCGTGACAACAAGACACCAAGAAGAAGTCCCGTCATCACGCGCGCGATGACGCGACCGCGTTGCTCGGGTTCGGCGAGGTCCGCGGCGAGGGGAATGAGTACCTGGCCTCCGACGGACGAGAGGCCAATGACGAGCGTGACGACCGCGAGGATGGTGAACGACGTCAAACTCGCGGATACAGCCATCGTGACCGCGGCGAGCACGAAGATGCCCACCACGAGCCTCCGTCGAGGCCACACGTCACCGAGGGGGACGACGAACGCGAGACCGATCGCGTAGCCGACCTGAGAGAGGGTCATCAACAGTGACGCGCGAGCGGTTCCAACGTGGAAGTCATGGGAGATCTGGTGTAACAGCGGCTGTTGGTAGTAGAGATTGGCGACGATGACACCGATCGCGACGGCCATCAACGTGATGAGTCCGTTGGAGAGTGGTTTTTTAGTTTCGACGCTCATGGCAACACCTTCAAAGACGTTGTTCCACGCTACTGGTCGAGCGAAGATCGAGAGCCGCTACGACGTCGCTCTCGGTGGGATGGAGTACGTGACTTGCGCCTTCGCGACGAGATCAGTCGAGCCTCTTGAAAAGAGTTCAACGTCGACGACGGCGAGGCGACGGCCCAACTTGATGAGTCGGGCCCGAGCCAGGAGGTCCGTGACCTCCGGTTTCCGAAGAAAGTCGATGTGAAGACTCGTGGTGACGGCGAGCAAGACCGGCCCGATATTCGCGAGGATGATGAGCCACGCTGAGTTGTCAGCGAGCGCCATCATGGTCGGTCCGGACAACGTACCTCCGGGCCGAGAGTTTCGACTGCTGACTGGTTGCGCGACGACGATCGTCTCGTCATCAAGTGACTCGATCCGCGGAACGTCGAACTGGGGGAACGCCTCATCGACGATTGCTTGCAGCTCATCGATGCTGAGCACCGTCATTTTGTTAGGCAACCTTGCGGTAACGATTCACGGCGAGTGGGGCGAGGACCAGGATTGTGCCGACGGCCCACGCGAGTGAGATCCACGTGGACTGCCCGTGAGGCGTCCCGAGCATCAGACCTCGAACCGCTGTTGCCGTTTGACTAATTGGCTGATTGATAGCAAACGGTTGAAGCCAACTGGGCATTGATGAAACCAAAACGAAGATGGATGATGCGAAGGTGAGGGGAAAAATGATCGGAAAAGTAATCGCTTGTGCTGCCTCGGAATTCGGCGCAGCGAGCCCGATGAAAGCAAATCCCCAGGAGAGGCAATACGCAAAGAGCAACATCAGGAGACTCGCCTGCAGGTAGGCCACGAAGCCGCCGCCGGGGCGAAAGCCCACGAGGAAGCCAACACCGGTGATGATGACAAGCACAATGACGTTTCGAAACATGTCGGAGATTGTCCGTCCGGCGAGCACCGCAAGGCGAGCCATTGGAAGCGCACGAAACCTTTCGATGAGACCCTTTTGTAAGTCTTCGGCGAGACCGATTGCCGTCCCAACAGATCCAAAAATCATGGTTTGCACCAATATCCCCGGAATCAGATAGTTGACGTAAGAAGCGGTGGGGATGATGATCACGCCGCCAAAGACGTAGCGAAAGAGTATGACGAACATGATCGGCTGAATGATCATGAAGACGATGGCAACGGGAATGCGAATGAGCGACATGAGATTACGTCGAGCAATAGTGAGTACGTCACTTACTGCCCATCGAAATGACGAGTGCGTTGAAGTGGAAGACGGGAGTGTGGTCACGCGCGAGCCTTTCTCTTCTGGCGGCGCGCATTTGGCGTCGCGTCTTCCATCGTTGAATCCTCCGCTTTATGACCCGTCAAGTTGAGGAAGACGTCGTCGAGGCTTGGCTCTCGAAGCGCTAGGCCACTGAGAGATAATCCGGCCGCGTCGATTCGCCGTAACGCGTCGGCAGTCACGGCGGGTCCGTTGTCCACCGTCATTTCGATAATGGTGCCCTCTACGTTCGCGGGCTTACTTGAGAGATTGGCGATCAAAGGTAGGACGCGGGACGCGTCGTCCGTGGAGGCGAAACTTAGCGAGAGCACGGTCGTCCCCATTTGCGCTTTGAGTTGCGCGGAGGTGCCCTCAGCAATGATCTTGCCATGGTCGAGGACGACGAGTTGTTTGGCCAGACGGTCGGCTTCGTCGAGGTACTGGGTCGTCAACAGCACCGTCGTTCCACCTTCGACGAGGCGCTCAATGATGACCCAAAGGTCCTGACGACTCTGTGGATCGAGCCCCGTCGTGGGCTCATCAAGAAAGAGAATGGGGGGATTGGCGACGAGCGCGGCCGCCAAGTCAAGACGGCGGCGCATGCCACCGGAATACGTTTTAGTGATGCGATTGGCGGCGTCGGCGAGACCGAAATCGTCGAGAAGCTGACGAGACTTTGCGACGACGTACGCCTTGTTGAGGTGGTTGAGGAGCCCGATCATTCGGAGGTTCTCGAAGCCCGTGAGGTTCTCGTCGACGGTGGCGTTCTGGCCGGCCAGGCCAATATGCCGACGGACCTGATTGGGCTGTTTCACGACGTCGAAGCCGGCGACCGTGGCGCTGCCGCTCGTAGGGGAAAGAATGGTGGCGAGAATGCGCACCATCGTGGTCTTACCCGAACCGTTGGGACCGAGGAGTCCAAAGACCTGGCCCGTGGGGACCTGAAGGCTCACGCCGCCAAGTGCCCTCACGTCTCCTCCGCTGAATGTTCGAACAATGTCAAAGGCCTCTACGGCGTAGTCGGACATAGGCAGCAGTTTAGAGAGACGCGAGAGGCCACTAGCGCGTCATTCACAGAGAACCGGTACTTTCTTCCTATGGCCATTTCAGAGAACGAGATCGCGCAAGTGCGTTCGGCGACTGACATCGTGGCCCTTATTGGCGAGACGGTGGCCCTCAAACGATCGGGACAACGTTGGACTGGTCTCTGCCCCTTTCACGGAGAGAAGACGCCATCGTTCTCCGTGAACGCAGAAGAAGGTCGCTACTACTGCTTCGGTTGTCGTGTCTCGGGCGATCAGATCACGTGGGTTCGAGAGATCCAGCACCTCGACTTCATTGAGGCGCTTCGTCTGCTCGCGGATCGAGCGGGCATCGAGTTGCACGAGGACGTGAACGCGGGACCTGCTCGAAAGGAACGTCAAGAGGCCCTCGCTGCGATGGAGAACGCCGTTGAGTGGTACCACGAACGACTACTCGAGTCACCCGACGCGAGGGCCGCGCGTGAGTACCTTCGTTCGCGCGGCATCAACGGCGAGACGGCTCGTCAGTTCAAGCTCGGCTGGGCGCCGGACGAGTGGGACGCCCTGACGAACGCCCTCAAACTCAACGAAAAGGTCCTCCTCGCCACCGGGCTTGGTTTCGTGAACAAACGCGAGCGGCGCCAGGACGCGCTGCGCGCTCGAGTGATCTTTCCCATCTTCGATCCGGCCGGTAAGGCCATCGCCGTCGGCGGGAGGGTCCTGCCCGCGACGGCGGAGAACCCCGGACGTACCGACGGCTACGTCGAAGCGAAGTACAAGAACAGTCCCGAGACCCCGATCTACTCGAAGCGCAAGACGCTCTACGCCCTCAACTTCGCGAAGGACGACATCATCAAGTCGGGCGAGATCATCGTCTGCGAGGGGTACACCGACGTGATCGCCTTCTTTGCGGCGGGTTTGCCACGCGCGGTCGCGACGTGTGGCACCGCCCTCGGTGAGGACCACTTTCGCATCATGCGAAACTTCGCAAAGCGCATCGTGCTCGCCTACGACGCGGACGCGGCGGGCCAGAGTGCCGCGGCGTCGGTCTACCAGTGGGAACGTCAACATGAGGTGGACGTGTCGGTGGCTCGACTCCCTAGGGGTTCTGACCCGGCGGAACTCGCGCAGCGTGACCCTGAGGCACTGCGAAAGGCCATCGCTGACGCGGTGCCGTTCTTGAAATTTCGTCTTGATCGGGTGTTGGAGGGGGCCAACGTGGCGACGGCCGAGGGTCGGGCCCGAGCCGCGGAGTTGGCGATGACGGTGCTCGCCGAACATCCGAACGATCTGGTCCGCGATCAGTACATTCAAGAGTTGGTCGGACGATTCGGCCTCGACCAGAACTTGTTGCGCGCGCGCGTCGTGGAACTCGCGAAGAATCCGCGTGAAAGGGGCGTACGAGAAATCGCGAACGAACCGCCGCCGCCTCGCCCTCAGCCTCGATCGTCACTGCCGAGGCCCGGACTCGAAGCCTTGCGACTGTACGTGCACGGACCCGACTTGGTGAAGGAGCGGCTCATCGCGCCCTACTTCATCAACGAGGTACAGCGCGAGATCTTCGAAGCCCTGCGCACGAAGCAGTCACTCTCTGAGCTGATCGACGGGCTTCAACTTCGAGGACAAGACGACGCGGCGCAGGTCTTGAGCGAACTCGCCGTTGAGGAACTCGAGCATCACTACAGCCAAAGTGACGTAACGGCGGTCGTGGCACAACTCATGCGGAGCGCCGTCAAGGCCGAGTTACTACGACTCGACCGTGACATGCGCGAGGGTCGCGTCACGCCAGAACTCGCGATGGCGACGAGCCGTGACGTCAAGGAACGCCTCGAACTTCTGGAGACCGCCGACGGTGACGTCGCGGAGCGAGACCTCCGCCAGTGGCTCGTCGAACGCGCGTCGCTCACGTCATCGTGACGAAGGGCGCGCGTGGCTACATCGGGGGACTGGCCATGCTCGCGCCACTTGCCGTCGAGGAAGAACGAGCGCTCTATCCCGTCATCCAAGAGGGACGACGGGCCAGCGAAGCTCTAGCTCAGGACCAGGTGCTGGAACCTTCTCGCCGACAGCAACTCCTTCGTGCCCGCCAGGTGGGTCAAGAAGCCGAGTCGATGTTGTTGCGCGCGACCTTTGGTTTGGTGCGCGTGCGCATTGTCGAGCGTGGCTACCGCTTCTACAACGAAGACCTCGAGGCGGCAGGCGTTGAAGGCCTCGTGAACGCGCTGCAGCGGTTCGATCCAGAGAAAGGTACGCGATTCTCCACCTACGCCAACTACTGGATCACGAAACTCGTGAACCAGACCGTCCAACAGCAGTCGGGACTGAGCGACGCCGAGATGCGCTTGATCTTGAAGTTTCAACGATTCGAACGAACGAATCACGGGCGGCGATTGACAAAGCGCGACGTCTCGTACGAGCTCGGCGTGTCGCAAGCGAAGGCCCAAGAGATCATGCAACTGAGTCGTGAGCTTCAGTCGCGTCGCTTCGCCTCCGTGGAACTCGAGGACGTCGCCGACCCGCGCCACGCGAGTGACGTCAATGACGCGCCGGCCTGGGTCATCGACGAACTACGACGACTCACCGGTGAGGATTTTGACGCGTTCTGGCAGTACACGTTCAAGACGATGCCGATGGAGGAGATCGCCAAAGCGCACGGGATCTCTCGTCAAGGAATGACGAAACGCATCGAACGGTGTCGCCGCGCGGTGAGAGAAAGTCCCGAAGCTGAGCGGCTTGAGCGTTGGTTCGACCAACAGTGACGCTCCCAACGGGTGCTAACGTAACTAGGCTTTCCGAATCATTCCCAGATAGCTCAATTGGCAGAGCAAGCGACTGTTAATCGCTAGGTTGCAGGTTCGAGTCCTGCTCTGGGAGCTTTCCCGACGTCGTGACGCTATGGGCGTCGCATGAACGAAGACGCGTCGACGTCGAGGTCCTCGAGCACCACGCGCGCGGTGTTGCGTCCCGGTCGACCCGACACCGATCCGCCAGGATGCGACGTCGATCCCGTGAGGTAGAGACCGGGCACGTCGGTACGGAACTCGGTCCAACCTGGAAAGACGGAACCGTCTTCGTTGACGAACTCGCCACCGTGACAGGAGCCGCCAATGTTCGCGACGTTGTGTTCGGCCAAGGTTGTCGGCGACTCGACGCGCATCATGAGGATGTTGTCGTCATCGAGCCCGTTCACGAAGCGTCGTGCGAAATCGATCAGGTGCTGCGCGTACGACGAGCCGTCCTCATTAGTCCACGCGTGACCGTCTACGAGCATGGGCGCGATGGTAAGGAATTTGAACGTCACGCCGGGAGCACGATGAGGGTCGACGACCGTGGAATCGACCAAGAGGAGCCAGGGGCTTTCGAGGTCGACGCGGCCCTCGAGTGCGGCGTCCACTTGTCGCTTGAGACCTTCGGGCGTTCCGAGACCGCCAGCGACGGACTGAATTGTTCCGCTCGCGCTCTGGTAGGTGACGTGCTCGCGGAGTGCGAAGTGCACCGCGAAGACGGAAAGGCCCGGGCGCCATTGCGCCGAGGCACCTTCGATCATCGCGGAAGGAGAGTCGAACGCCGCCGGGAGTGCTTGAAGATGACTGCTCGTGACGACGGCGCGCTCTGCTCGAAAGTGACGTCCATCGCTCGTCTCGACGCCGACGCAACGACCGTCCTCGAGGACGAATCGCCGAACCATCGCGTTGGTGAGAACTGTTCCGCCGTGGTCTTCGACGTGCGCGCGCAGTGCGCTCGGCAACGCGCCCGAGCCGCCGACCGGTGTGCTCCAACCGAACTTCAGTCGGCCGGCCATGATCGCGGGGACCAACGCGCCAGTTCCAACTCGTTCGGGCGGCTGAATGGTGGCGAAACTCATCCAGGTCACTGCACGACGAATCACCGGGTGTTCGAAGAGTTCGTGCACGACGTCCCAGGCGCTTTTTGCGCGAAGGGCTTCGTAACGCCTTGACCACTCGTCGTCGGGAAGATCTAGTCCCGCCTGGAAGTAGGCGTGGGCGACCTTGAGCCCGTCATCCCACTCCGTCATCAAGTCGCGAAGGGCTTCGGCGTCGTGGGATGAGAAACGCTCGAACTCGTGAGCCGTCGCTTCGACGTCGGGGTGGATGATCAACGCGTCGTCGCCCTCAATTGGAAACACCACGGCGGGATCGGTGACGAGGTACTGCAAGCCGTAGGTCTCTTTGAGGCCGAGTTCGTCGTTTAACAGCAATGGATTGGACTGAATGACGACGTGGGCACTTGAACACGAATCGTGATGCCAACCCGGCAACGTCAACTCTTCTGTGACGGTATTGCCGCCGATGATCTCACGAGCTTCGAGCACGGTGACGCGTAGTCCGGCCTCGGCCAGATAGGCGGCACACACCAACGAGTTGTGTCCAGCTCCGACGATGACGACGTCAACGTCCTTCGATGATTCGCTTGACACGTGTCTCCTGCGTTGAGTTAGGCAAAAATGTCAGAGTAGTTGCTTCGAACGCCCTGCTATTTTGGAGGCGTCCATGGCACCTTACGTCTTGGCGTTTTTGCAGGGCCGTAGCTCAGTGGTTAGAGCAGGGGACTCATAATCCCTCGGTCGTGGGTTCGATCCCCACCGGCCCTACTTAGTAATACCTGATAAACAGATATTTCTAGAATCTGATTCTTTTCAATTCTGAGATTTTGCTACTCCTTGCTACTCTCTCTTCAATTCCGAGACCGTTGGGTCCGGAGATTGTCTGCGCGGGAGCTACACCATGATGGGCCACATTCGCCAAAGGGGCAGCGCTTGGGAGCTTCGTGCCTACTCTGGCACCGACCCCGTGACGGGGCGAAAGAAGTACGTGACTCGGACAGTTCGAGGCTCTCGTAAGGCCGCTGAGCGAGGCTTGGCCCACCTGATCGTTGAGGTGACTGGCGGGGCTCACGCCGCTTTAGATGCCACTGTCACTGACTTGGTTCTTCGCTGGTTCGAGCTTGCCAAGCCAGAACTTTCACCCTCAACGATCAGAGGTTACGAACGAAACATTAACAACCATATTCTTCCAATTCTTGGTAAATCCAAGGTTTCAAGGCTGAAGGCCGCTGAAATCGATCACTTTTACGCGATGCTTCGAGATCGAGGCGGCGTTGACGGCAGACCGTTATCGCCGGCTTCGGTGCGCCAGGTGCACGCAATCCTTCGACGGGCGCTTCAACAAGGCGTCAAGTGGGAGTGGATCTCATCCAATGCTGCGGCTTCAGCTACTACACCTAAAGTTCGCCAATTCAAAGTCGAGCCTCCGGACCCCGCCGCGGTGATGAAGTTGATTGATGCCGCTGCTTCAGATGATCTGAACTTCGCGTGCTTTCTCGTCGTCGCCGCGACAACGGGCGCTCGTCGCGGAGAACTTTGCGCACTTCGTTGGAACTCGATCAACTTTGAAGACGGATCACTAACAATTTCTGGATCCGTCGTCGAAGGAGTTCGGAGCGAACTGATCGAAAAGGACACGAAGACACACGGAGCGCGAAAAATCGCGATTGACGAACTGACCGCTGACGCACTAAAGGCGCACCTCGTCCGATGTGAAGTACGTGCCAAGGAATGTGACGCGGAGTTGACGATGAATGCGTTTGTCTTTTCTCCCGATGCTGACGGGCAGCGGCCCGCAGTGCCGAACGACGTTACGAAAAAATTTATGCGACTTCGTGATCGGGTGGGGCTCGAGTCAGTCCGACTTCATGATCTCCGCCATTTTGCCGCTACTCGCCTTCTTTCAGCGGGCGTCTCGGTACGCACTGTGAGTGGCCGGCTAGGCCACGCAAGCGCATCGATGACTCTTGGCGTGTACGCGCACTTTCTTGAAGTGTCGGACAGAGAAGCAGCGGATGCCTTAGGACTGTTGATCACGCCGAAGCCCAAAGTAAAACGCGACCGAGGGAGTCGAGCAGGCAAAACCTCATCGCCAAGGAACGAGTAAGTTGACATCGATTAGGCATATTCCTATGCCATAGAAATCAATCAATGACTTGGGTACTTCTCAATTCGGCCCTCTGTTTTCGCGAGAGATCCTCACGCAGTTCTTTGCTCATCTTGAACATGACCTCTGCCAGGCGACTCGCAGAAGGGTCGTCGTATCCGCGACCGTCATAGAGAAAGGAAGCTTTGACCGGATCAATTGACGTTTGCTGCGATCGGAAGTCCGTTCGAGCGCGACGGAGTTGGGTGAAGGTAGTGGAAAAGCTTCTCGATTTCGTAATGAGCTGACTTCTGAAACCCAGCGTGTTGGCGTGTTCTCGGAGTTTGAGAGACCTGAGTGTCGACTCTGACTCCAAATCCCACGCGGTAAGCGCCATGCGTTGTAAGTGGCTGTTTCCGCGGAGATATTCAATCTGCTGGCGAGAATTGAATCGGCGAGCAAAGTTTGTCGAGTCGTCTGTCGTCTTCGTCGTGTACTTCGCGAGATATGCGGTTACTTTACGGCCGCTCTCGGAGGAGGTAACAAGGTCTTGTATGTCGAATTGCGAACCCCAAGCAAGGGGCACCCCATCGACGTCAGTTACCTTCGTCTCTCGAATCACTCGCGCGATTGACAGTTTGACCTGATCGATTTTGATCCACGGTGGGGGAGGCGAATCGGGTCCATTTGGACCATCGAGACGAAAGACTGCGTGAACGTGAATGAGACCCCTGCGTTGCACCTCAGCAATCTTCAGGTAGTTGAGTTTCACTTGAGCGTTGAATCCATGTTCGGTGACGTGGTGGTGCGCGGCGAGCGATCGGCGAAGGTTGACAAGCGTACGGTGCCACAGGCTTGAAAGTTGAGCATTCCACAGAACAGCGGCACGATAGTCGAAACAATCAGAACAAAGTGGTGTTCCTTTGGTGCGGTCGTCGTCGTGGCGAACGTAGCACCAGAGCGGTAGTCCGTGCGAGCAATATTCGCGATGGTTTCGAGACTTACAGACTCCACTTGAAGAGCCCGTCGAGTGAACAGGGCCAAAACCCGGTGCGGTGAGCGTCACGAAGAATTTTGGATGATTTTCAATCGATTCGGCTACGCCCTTGCCACCTCGCAGACCTGTAGCGACGATGATGAAAGCGTCGGCCTTGTACAGGTACGAGCACGGTGGGCAAATCACTGACCGACGGTCTTTGCAAGGGACAAGCAGATTGGCACGTCGGACTTCTCCCGTGGCCAGATTCACTGTTTCACCAGAGAGTCGGATCGGATGGATGCAGTTGCCTGCTGCGTTTACCTCGGCCAAGAGCGCTCGAGCTCGTTGTTCAGTTATGTTCACGCTTGTTCCCCGGAAGCGTGACCGTCGTCGCATACCGAGAGTCCGACGAGATCAAGTAAGGCGATTTTGGGAACGGCTTTTCGACGACCGAGTTGGATAACTCTCAACTCACCTTGTCGGACTAATTGATAAGCGAACGACCGAGAGACCCCTAGTATTACCGCGGCCTCGCCGACAGTGATCACCAGTCGAGGGTCCTCTAAAAGCTTCGCTACGAGCGCATCTTTGATTTCGAGTTCAATTTCGTGACGATGGCAATTCATGACCACGTCCTGATGGCGCTCACTTCTAGATTCTTCCTGATCATCTCGGCTCCTTTTGAGGGAAAATAAATTGATCCCCTACTTAATAAGGTCAGTTTCAAGTGGTAAGCGCAACGAGCTCGGCGAACTTTTCTAATGGTGTCATATAACCGAGCGTTCGACGGGGTCTGTTGTTGAGGCTGCGCTGGATGCGTTGAAGATCTTCTTCAGAGTGCAGCGAGAGATCAGTCC